>CBHYLN010000066.1:0-28106 GCA_966128725.1 uncultured bacterium
CCGCTCCTGCAAAGAAGGCCGCTCCTGCAAAGAAGGCCGCTCCTGCAAAGAAGGCCGCTCCTGCAAAGAAGGCTGCTCCTGCAAAGAAGGCCGCAGCCAAGAAGTAACAACGAGATGCGCTCGGAGGGCGGGCGCGGTAGTGCCCGGCCCTGCGACGTACAACCACATCATCGTGCTCGTTGCTACGATACCGTGTCAGTATTTTTGACCGCCCCGAAATATTTCGGGGCGGTTTGTATTTCCACCTCCTCGTTCCTCGGATATTTGACGACAACCAACAAGCACCCTGACGTTTGTATCTTGCAGTCCGATCGACCTCCTCCCGACATCGACTTCTTAGCCTCATGACATCCCAAGCGAACCGCGACCCCGAATTGAGTGCCGCGCTGGAACGACTATTCTCATTACAGACATTCGGCATCAAGCTTGGTCTGGAACCCATCACAGATCTGTTGAACGTGTTCGGCAACCCGCACAGGGCATTCCCCGTGGTGCATGTGGCGGGCACAAACGGCAAAGGTTCGGTCAGCTCGATGATCGCATCAGTACTGCAGACAACCGGCCTTCGCGTTGGCCTGTACACATCACCGCACCTGACGGATTTCAGCGAGCGTATTCGCATCAACGGCGTGCCGATCGAGCACGAGTGCCTTGCCCGATACGCGCGCGAGATGCTGCCGGTGATCGAGGAGCGCGAGTGCACGTTCTTCGAGGGCACCACGGCAATGGGATTCCGCTACTTCGCCGAGCGTGCAGTGGACATCGCGATTATTGAAACCGGAATGGGTGGGCGATTGGACGCAACGAACGTTGTACTGCCGATTGTGTCGGTGATCACATCCATTGCGTTCGATCACATGAAACATCTCGGGACCACGCTGGACGAAATCGCGGGCGAAAAGGCGGGCATCATCAAGCCCGGACGTCCCGCCGTTGTTGGCTTGATCGATCCCGCTCTGCGCCCGGTGTTCCAGCATGCAGCCGATGCAAACGATGCGCCCCTGTTGTTCGCACAGGATGTATGCCTTGCAGCGGAAGTACGGCAACACGCGGGGCACATCACATCGTCCTTCACGATCGCCGGGCGCACCATCGCCGATGTCGCGATCGACCTGCCAGGCCCGCATCAACTTGAAAACGCTCGGGCAGCCATCACGGCTCTTGAGGCAATCGGCAAACACTTCGCCGTAAGCGACGGCGCCATTGTTGAAGGCATGGGCGCAATACGTGCCAACACCGGTTTGCGTGGCCGGTTCGAAACGGTGCAGGAACGGCCGCGTGTGATTCTGGATGTCGCGCACAATCCCGACGGCATTGCTGTGATGCTCGAAACCCTTGCCGACCTCGCCGGCCTTGATGGCCCGATCAGATTTGTGTACGGCGCTGTGCAGGACAAGGACGTCGCCGAGATCATGGCGCTGCTGGCGCCACGGGCTGAGCATCTGTACGCCGTGCGAGCCAACAACTATCGCTCGCTGGACGCGGCCGAGATCGCCGAGCGCTCCACCGAAGCCAGCATACCGACAACATGTTCGGGCGATGTGGCCAACGCGATCACAGCCGCGATGAACGACTCCGCACCCAACGATACCATCATGATATGTGGATCGTTCTATGTGGTGGCCGATGCCATTGACGCGATTGAGAGCGGGCTGCTTCGGCAGCAGTCGGGGCGCACAATGGATTTGCCACGGCATGCCACATGGAACTACCAGGCCTTCGAGGAATCCTCCGATCAGACGCCGCACGATACCGCGGCCAGCGAGGCGCGCGCCGTTGGTTATTCCCGTCGATCACACGGCTCGGCGCGACCCAAGAGAAGCGTCGACGAGCACTGGGAATCCAGCGACCGGCCACGCGAACGCCTGATGCGCCTGGGGCCGCGCGCGCTAAGCGATGCCGAACTGCTTGCAATCCTGCTACGGACCGGGCGTGCCGGCGAGGATGTCATGCAGGTAAGCCGCAACATCCTAGCGCGATTCGAGGGGCTTTCGCGTTTGCTTGCATGCCACGTCACCGAGCTGCAACAGATCGCGGGCATCGGGCCAACAAAAGCGGTAACGCTGGCCGCAGCGTTTGAGATCGGCGCACGCGTGGAGGCCGCCCCGTTCACCAGCCGCCCGTTGATTCGTTCGGCCGAAGATGTGGCCAACATCTACATCCCCCTGTTGCGTGGCGTGCAGAAGGAGCAGTTCCACGTATTGCCGATCAACTCGGCCGGCCAGGTAATCCGAATGGAGCTTGTGTCGGAAGGGACGTTGAACGGCGCGGTGGTGCACCCGCGTGAGGTATTCCGGACAGCCATCGTTGAACGGGCCGCCGGCGTCATCGTTCTGCACAATCATCCCAGCGGAAATCCACGCGCCAGCAATCAGGATATCGAAATCACACGGCAGTTGATTGCCGCGGGCCACGTGCTCGGGATCCCGCTGCACGATCACGTGATCATTGCCGGCGAGCAATACCTTTCGATGGTGAACGAAGGGTTGATCTAAGCTCAACGCCGCGCACCGCATCGGCACACATGCAACGTTGATACGTGCGTCAACACGCGACATGTCAATGGCTCGCCGGCGAATACCACAACGGCCATCACATCCATGATGGCCGTTGCTCGTTTCTACCCGCCTGACAGCATGCCTACTCGACCTTCAGGCGCGAGAAGTAGTGCTCATCGTCGATCGCGATCCCGTTCTCCTCCCACCAGGCTCCAAGCGCCTCCAGCTTCTTCGGATTCTCGCTCCGCCAGATCTTGAATCCTTCCAGATCTCCAAACGCGAATATCTGCCAGTCGTACGCTTCCAGATGACCTGCATCCATAACGCGACGTTGGAAATCGAACAATACGTTCGCCGGTACTGCGGCGGCCGTATCGCTGAACCACGTTTGCAGGAAACGCTCCCGTATGCGGTGCAGAACCGGAATGCTCATCTCAATCTTCTTTCGCGGACCCATTTCAATACCGATTGTGCAGCCCAACAGCATTGCGCGGGTATAACGCATCGTGAACGGCAGCACGAAATCCTTGGGGTTTTCCGGCATCCTTACCATGAGCTCCTTAAGGAAATTGATGGCCGAACTATCTGACCACAACGATATCGACTTCGCATACGTTTTGTACAGCAGCTCGCTGATCTCGGCGGTGCGCTTGGTTCTCGTTTCCAGATGCATGAAGATCTCGCCATACAGCACCCCCCACAGCGGCTCGGCGGAGTTGCAGAACAGCTTCGCGGCCCAGTAGTAGTTGGAGGGATATCGCGGCGCGCGTTGAATCCCCTCCTCCCAGATCTCGATCGCCTTATCGTAGTCCTTCCGGCCCAGCGCGATGATGCCCATCTCCAGATGCAACCTTCCAGAGTTCGGGAATCGACGAAGCCCTTCGGCATACGTTGCCACGGCCTTCTTGGGATCGCCCACGTAGTCATAACAGTTGCCCAGCATCTGATACCACAGATCCTCAGCTCCCGGCTGCTCCAGAAGCGGGATAAGGATCGCCATCGCCTTCTTGAACTCCTGCTTCTTTACGTGGATGTATGCCTTCTCGTACTTCAGGTTCACGTTGCCCGAGTCGAGCGCAAGGGCCTGATCCATCAGCTCCATGCCTCGGTCAAGGTCACCGTTGTCGGTTGCGCTGATCGATTGCGCGGCCAACGCACGCGCCGCTTCGCGGTCGGCCTGGGGCTGCGCAGCCATCGAAAGCGGGAGCAGTGCGATCAGTAGAAGTGCGGTACGTATGGTTCGCGACATCACATCCCCCTGGAATAACTATCGCTGTTGTTGTGAGAGGCGCCGGTGTATCCGGCACGAAGTTAGCGATTGGCAGGCATCCCGACACGCCCCCAACACATGCCATGGGTCGTGCCGGTTGCCTTGCGCGGCGCCTCCGCAACGCCGGAACGGGTTGCGCCAGCAGGACCGTGAAAGGACTGTAATACCGGGCATCCACCGATTCGCTATTTTCTTGGCTCGATGCGCCATATGTGTATCGAATGCGTCGTGAACTTCAAGCGAATGGTATGAAGCTGCTGATCATCGAGGACGAAAAGAAGGTTGCCAAATTCATCGAGCAGGGTTTGCGCGAGGAACACTACGTAATTGAGTGCGCCTACGACGGCGAGCAGGGGTTGGAGATGGCCCTGGGCGGTGAGTACGATGGCATCGTGCTGGATCTGATGCTGCCGAAGCGCGACGGGATTTCGCTGCTGCGCGAGTTCCGCGCGCGCGGGATGACCACGCCGGTGCTGATCCTGACCGCGAAGGGAACCATACAGGACAAGATCACCGGCCTGGATTCCGGCGCCGACGACTATCTGGCAAAACCTTTTCACTTCGAGGAGCTCACCGCGCGCATCCGTTCGATGTTGCGCCGTTCCAGCGTGGAGAAGTCGACGCAGTTGAAGGTGGGCGATCTGGCGCTGGACCCCATTACGCGCAAGGCCAAGCGCGGCGCATCGGAGATCGAGCTCACCGCACGCGAGTACGCGCTGCTGGAGTACCTGATGCGCAACGCCGATCGCGTGCTCAGCCGCTCGGTGATCACACAGCACGTCTGGAACTACAACTTCGCGGTGGACTCGAACCTCGTGGACGTGTACATCAATCGCCTTCGCAACAAGATTGAAGCCGACGGCGGCTCGCGTTTGATACACTCGATCCGAGGCGTTGGGTATGTGATGCGCGAAGGCGTGCCCGAGGAGGAGAAGGAGTGAGCCTATCGCTGCGTGCCAGGCTTACGCTTTGGTTCTGTCTGGTGATGGCCACATCGCTGGGCGTGTTCACCGTGCTTACCTATATCTCGGTTTCCAACGAGCTCTCCACCAATCTCGATGTATCGCTGATCAAGGTGATCTCGTCGCTCGATCTGGTAATCCGCAAGAAAGCGGCCGCGAAGCCGGACGAGAAGAAAGGCGAGGAGCAACCGAAACCGGATCACGGCGTCAGCCACAAGAAAGATGAGCTTGCATTCCTTCGCAAGGATTCGCTGGCGAAGGACACCACGCTGAAGCCGGCGATCAAGCCGTCGAAGGAAAGCGACATCAAGGTGGAATCGCCGGACCCCACCGAGAAGGTGGACGCGATCTGGACATCGATCTACGAGCACATCATCCTGACACCGCGGAACTTCATGATCCAGGTGATGGATTCCACCGGCACCATCGTGTACCGCTCGGATAATTTGAAGGATGATTCGCTTGGCGTGGACTCCGTGTTCATTGCCTCGGTGGTGGATTCGAACGCGAAATCAACATCGGTAACCCAGAAACTGAAGGGCCGCACCGAGCAGGAGGAAATCCGGATCGCCGCGGCGCGGTCGCGGTCGGCGCTGATCATGGTCGGCTACCCGGTTGGCGAAATGCAGTCGTTGCTTCGCCAGTTCTTCAGCTTCCTGGCGATCCTTGCCCCGGGCGTGCTGCTCCTCTCCACGATCGGCGGCTGGTTTCTTGCGCGCGCGTCGCTGCATCCGGTTGATGAAATCACCCGCACGGCAAAGGACATCACGGCCTCGAACCTTCAGCGTCGCCTGCCGGAGACGAAGACCAACGATGAAATCGGTCGGCTTTCCGAAACGCTGAACGACATGATCTCGCGTCTGGAGAGTTCGTTCGACAAGATCCGCCAGTTCACCGCCGACGCGTCGCACGAGCTGCGGACGCCGCTTACAATCCTGACCGGCGAGATGGAGTTGGCGTTGCGCACGCGAAAGACGCCGCAAGAATATCAGGACGTGTTATCCTCGGCACTGCAGGAGGTGCTTCGCCTGTCGCATGTGGTGGAATCATTGCTGCTGCTGTCGCGCACCGACACCGGCCAGGTGCAGATGGTGCTGGACCCCACCAATCTCACCGAAACGCTTGCCGACCTGGCCGACGCCGCAACCATACTGGGCACGCAGAAGAACATCTACATAACGTTCCGGCACAGCGAGGAAATCTACATCCGCGCCGACCACGCGAAGATCTACCAGATGTTCCTGAACCTGGTGGATAACGCCGTGAAGTATACGCCCGAGGGCGGGATGATATCGATCACGCTGCACCGCGACGGACGATTTGCCGAGGTGCGCGTGCGCGATACCGGGATTGGCATCAGCCCGGAGCACCGCAAGAAGATTTTCGACCGGTTCTACCGTGTGGACAAGGCGCGCAGTCGCGAGATGGGCGGCGCGGGGCTGGGGCTGTCGATCGTTCAGTGGATTGTGGAGATTCATGGCGGCACGATCACCGTTGAGAGCGAACCGGGCCAGGGCAGCACGTTCGTGGTGCGACTTCCACTGCTGGAGGAACCTCCGCAGATCGAGGCCGTGGCCGAGCCGCCGCACAAGCAGCGCGCGTTCGAGCTGAGCCGATTCCTGCGCCGCTCGAAGATGGCGGCGCCCAAGCGCCAGGAGCAGCATGGCGGCGCAAACGATCCCGATGCACCGAAGCGGTAGCCCGTTCACTGGAATGCCGGCGATGGGCTGTTGAAGCGGATGGTCAGCGCGATAGGGGCTCAGCGCCTGGTTGAGCCCCGCAATGATTCAAAGATGGCCAGGTAGCTGTTGTAACGGCCTTCATCGATTGCCCCCTCCTCCACCGCCTCGCGAACGGCGCAGCCGGGCTCGTGTGTGTGCGTGCAGGGCAGGAATCGGCAGTTGCGCAAGTGCCCCTCGAACTCGGCGAAATACGCGTCCAGCTCTTCCGGTTTCAGATCCCAGATCCCGAACTCCCGAAGCCCGGGCGTATCCACGAGATAGCCCCCGCCGGGCAGCGCGAACATCGCCGAGCTGATTGTGGTATGGGTGCCGCGACGGTCCTTCTCGCGGACCTCGGCGGTGCGGCGTTCGGAGCGGCCCAGAAGGGCGTTTGCCAGCGATGACTTCCCCACACCCGACTGGCCGATCAGCACGCTGGTATGACCCGATAACGCATCGGCCAGTTCGTCGAGCCCCTCACCGGTATGGGCGCTTGTGTAAAACGCCTGATAGCCGATGGCCTCGTACACGGCCATCTCCTCGCGAAGCAACTCCTCCAGCTCACCGTCCACCGTATCGATCTTGTTCAACACCACCGCCGGAACAACCCCGCCCAGCAGCGCGGCCACGATATAGCGATCGATGATCGTCCGGCGAAAATCCGGCCGGTCGGCCGCGACAATGCAGAGCAGCAGATCCACATTGGCGGCAAGCACGTGCTCCATCCCCTCGCGCCCGGCGGCATTGCGCCCGAGATGCGTGCGGCGTTCCTCCACATGATGAATCAGACCACGCCCATCTTCCAACGGCTGTACACGCACGTAATCACCAACCACAACAAGCGTGGCATCCTCGTTCTCGGTGGACGCCCCGCGCTTCACACGGCAGGCAAGCATCTCGCCGGTTGTATCCAGCAGCACATCGTGGCGACCGCTTTCCACTTCGATCACCTGGCCGCGAGGCAGGTCATCCACGCCGCGTGCTTCGTCGATCGTGATGGCCTTCGGGCGCATACGCTCGTGCCCGGCAGCCTGCAGATCGGCGTCGGCATCGATGCGTTGCGCGCGTTCGCGGTTGCCTTTCACCCAATCCTTGCGAGCCCTTCGCAACCGACTATGCCGCCCGTTATTTCTTGAGGAGTCTGTCACCAGCGTTGTTGCATTCTATCCATCGTACATTCAGCTTCAGTAAACGAAAATACGCACGGGGATTCCGCATCGGTACCGTTGGGGCCGTCACTTTCTGGCAACGATGGCACATCAGCGGAATCATCAGGCGTTTGCGGCGGTTATATTTCGATGCCCAATCCATGCCCAACCAACCGAGCAACGAAATGGCCACAACAGGCTCGCGCGTAGTAATCACCGGAGCAACCGGGCTTATCGGCCCGCAACTTGCCGCAATGCTGGTGGATCGTGGCGATCACGTGATTGCCCTGGTTCGCAATCCGGAACGGGCGGCCGCGGTGTTGCCGCATGGCGTTGAGCTGCACCGGTGGTCCAGTTCGATGGCCGGCGGTTCCTGGGCAGCCGCAATCGATGGCGCCGATGCGGTGGTCAACCTTGCCGGGGCCACCGTTGCCGAACGTTGGACGGCACAACACAGGGCCAACATCCGCACAACACGCATCGATGCAACACGCAACATTGTGGCCGCGATAGCCGCGGCGGCGCAACCTCCGCGCGTGCTGGTGAACGCCAGCGCCGTTGGATACTACGGCACATCACCAACGGCCGTGTTCACCGAACAATCGCCCCATGGGGCCGACCTGCTGGCGGAAATCTGCGCCGAATGGGAGGCCGAAGCAGTCCGCGCGGCCGAGTTCGGAACGCGCGTTGCATGCGTGCGGATCGGCATTGTGCTGGACACCGCATCCGGAGCGCTGCAACGCCTCCTGTTACCGTTCCGGCTGGGGGTTGGCGGCCCGGTTGCCCCCGGCAGCCAGTGGTTTCCGTGGGTTCACAGCCACGATACCGTACGCATGATCCAGTGGGCAATCGATACCGAGGCGGTACATGGTCCGGTAAACGCCGTTGCGCCCGGAATTGTACGCAATCAGGAGTTCGCGCGCGCACTTGGCAGGGCCCTCCACCGCCCCAGCTTCTTCAAAGTTCCGAAGTTTGTGATCAGAATGATTCTGGGCGGCGGGGCCTATATCCTTACCGAGGGTCAGCATGTTGTGCCCGAACGGAGCACAAATCTTGGATTTCAATTCAAATTCCCAGAATTACCGACAGCCCTGACGGATTTGCTGAAGCGGAAGGCATAGCCCGACACAAAAAAAATCGCGCCACCACTACCCCCTTGCTAACTTTTTCAATTTTGGTGTGTTTGTTTTCACGAGCGCCGAAATGGAATCCGAACGTCACCCAGTGACAATCCGGGCCCTCGGTTGTCTTACAAAGCATCGAGACAGCAGAACACAAAACAAGAGATATCGGAAACGAGCTTCTACGTTGTACTGTGGCCCGCGCTGTTCGGCACCCCGTCTCTCCGGCGCACAGCTTTGAGCCCATAGACCGCATTGTCGCAGTGACTAATTCGGTCACGATGTTCCTCATTAACACAGAAGCCATACGGCATCTCTGTGAAGCATGGGAGCAACGTTCGGTGGCGATAACGCGCCGATAAGGGAGTCAGGGCTACCAGTTCAATGACAATTGCTCGCATTTCGGTTTTTCAGTATCCACAGATGCCGAATGCGTGTCACGCAGTTCGGCGTTTTCATTTAAGGCCCATGAGGTCTCCAATCGGAACCGTCATCCGATGGCGAGCGTCGAACGATGTTTGCGAAGTATCCAGTTAACGAGGAACGTAAAGGCAGAACCGTTACGGTGATTACGCAGTGTGCGTGCGTTTACCCTTCAATGACACGAAACGAGTAGGAGACCCCATCATGCCAGGAACAACCGTACGTTCCAAGCTCCGCCTTGCGAAGGCTGCTGTAAGTGCTCCGGAGGAAATCATAGCGAATGATGGTTTCAGTGTTACCTCGCAATCCGAGGTTCGCCTGAATCCGCTGGCCGATTTGATCGACGATGCAACGTTTGCCCTTCTGCAACAGCATCGCCTAATCGATCAGAAGTCGCTTCGCGATTACCAGATCCGTAAGTGCTACCGCGAAATGCGCGAGCAGATGTCGGCGGGCGATGCCATCGACAAGCTTCAGCAGATGCATCCGTATCTGCAGTTCGATACCATCCGTAAGATCGTCTATCAAATGTCGCCCAAGGTGTCGTAGAATCATACGCCTCGGCGATTGTCCCCATACCGTGATTCGTTTTCTCCCCCCTGTCTGTGGAACGGGCGCCCTGATAGTATCAGGACGCCCGTATGTTTTATCGCCAATCCGATACCCTGCGCTCCACCGCGTCAGTAAAAACCAACGTCGCCGGGATTGATCCCGCTGGCGAACCGCGCCGTGCGCGTTCCTGCCCGGTTGAACACGAGCACCTCCCCTGGCGCGGTGTAGCTGACCAGACTGCAAACGTACACGCCCCCATCCGGTGATGCAGCTATCGCGTAGAAGATGCGCCCCGGCCAATCCGTGGCGGGAACAAAGACCACCGGCCTGGCCGCCGGTTCGGTAAGATCCACACGCACCACGCCGTCGCCGGTGATGGCATAGGCCTGGCCCGTGGCATCGTCGATCGCCAGATCACGCGCGTTCACCAACGGCCACCGGCGACGAACGCTCAGTGTACGCACGTCCAACTCCGCAATGCCGCCCACCGAGTCCGGCAGGCCGTACAATACATAGAGCAAACCGGCCGAGGGTCGCGAAACAACCGGGCGGGGATTGGGACCTATCAACACCGAGGCCACCACACGTCCGCTGGCCGGATCGATCACGGCGAGGGTCCCGGCGCCGGGCTCCTGCTGCCGATAAAAGCCAAGCCCGGAGACGGCAACGAACACGTGGCCCTGGGCGCAGGCAATGCCTTCCGGGGCCGGCCCCACGGCAATCACACGGCGCACCTGCAACGTGCGCGGATCGAACTCCACAACCGAATCGCCGAAGCACGAGACAAATGCCGTGGTGCTATCCAGAAACGCGATCTGGCGCGGCTCGTTCCCGGGCGGCATCATCACCCTCCCGAGCGTCAGCCCCGTTCGGCACGCCAGCACCTCCACGGTTCGCGACGTGCTGACCGCCACATAGGCAACGCTGTCGCGAACCGCAATACTGTTGGCCACGTCACCCAGCCGCAGCCCCGGGTTCCGCAATGTGAAATAATCCTGAACGGCAACACCGGTCGCCGGCTGGTACAGTGTCAGCGTTGCGTTATCCTGCCGCCATACACCTTCGTTCACCACGATCACACCGCTGGGCGCATCGCGAACCACCTGATCCCCGGGCGGCTCCGGATCGGCCACGCAGCCCGCAAGGCAAACGGCAACCAGCAATGCCCGGAGCACAACCCTCGGTGGCAGGCATCGTTGCAACACGCAGCGTAAGATGATGGTTCGGTTCATAGCGATATCTCATGGCAGCATCATGCCGTGGGGCCTGGACGCAAATACACTCTGCATCGATGCGGCATCGTGCGATACAGGCCCTGTCACCCATGCTGTCAGTACCGCGCCACCAGTTCAAGGCGCAGCGTTCGGCCGGGCATCGGATAGTTCCGGATTACCTGATAGGAAACGTTGAACAGATTGGCGCATTCGCCCTTGATATCGAGCACCAGCGGCGCGGCCTGGATACGCCAGCCAACCGAGGCCCCAACAAGCATGTACCGCGGCAGCACCGAGGCGTATTCGTTGGTCCCAAGTGTATAGCGGTGGCTTACGTACTGCCAGTTGACGGCCAGCCGCGCCGGCGCCAGCGAAACATCCACCACGCCGTTGAACAACTCCTGGGGCGCATACACCAGCAGACGCCGTTCGGTAAGGCCGCCGCTGCGATCCTCGGCACGCATCAACGTATACGATACGCGCGCGCCCAGGCGGTTATCCAGCATGCGTCCGGATAGCGCCATCTCCACACCACGAGTCAGCGTGCGCGCCACATTGGTTGCGCTCCAGCTTATCGGCGTGCGGGGCACGGCCACAATCTGATCGCGTGTGTCCAGCACGAAGGCGCCCGCTTCAGCGCCCAGATCGGGCGTCACCGCCAACGTAATGCCCGCATCAAGGGTTGTGCTCCACTCCGGGCGCAGGTCACGATTGCCGTAATTAAGGTAGTACTGCTCGGTGAAGCTCGGCGTGCGATGCCCCAGTGCCGTGTGCGCCCGCACACGCAGTTGTGTTGCGGGCACGCGCCATACAACGCCCACCAACGGGCTTATCGCGGCCGACATATCGCTGTAGACGTCCGCGCGCACGCCCCCCTCCAATGCGGTTTCGCTGTCGAACAAACCGCTATCGGCACACCACCGGCCCATCGCCCACGCGCCCAGGCCCGTGCGTTGCACATACGATCCGGCCGAGGGGTCCAGATTGTCGCCGGCAAGCGACGTGTACGAACCCTCCGTGCCCAGCTCCAACGCCACGGCCGTGCCGAACACACGGCGCGCGCGCATCGTAAGCGAGGCATCGTACGACCGATAGGAATTATCAATCCCGCCCGGACCGGCGATGCGTGCATCGGGGTCGCGATATCGCAGATCGTTGGCACGCCCGGCCAACGTTGCCGATACCGCCCACGCACCCAACGGCTTGTCGATCGATGCCGAAAGTGATGCGTCGCTTTCGTTCAACCGGGCATGCAACTGCTCCACGTTTCCCTGCACCACCGCCCCGGGAACGCCGCGCTCGGAATGATACCCCTGGGCGGTAATTGTAGCCCGCGTTCCGGCATCGGATTCCGTTGTCCATGCCGCGCGCGCGTACAGCCCGGCCAGGTCCGCATTGTCGCGGTGCAGCGTGGCAGTGGCCCCGAACTGGTTGAAGGCAAACGGATAATCTCCCCGCGATGCGGTGTTCACCACGTCGGCCTGCCACGAACCCGAAGCCGTGCGCCCGGAGAGGCCAAGGCCAACACGGCGCTCGCCAAACGTGCCGCTGGCGGCGCTGGCCGACACGGCAAACGGTTGGTTCACCGCGCGGCGCGTAACAACATTGATAACACCGCCCACGGCATTGGCGCCATACAGGGCCGCGTTCCCGCCGCGCACGATCTCCACACGCTCCAACGCATCGGCCGGGATGGCGCCAAGATCGAACGCTCCGCTGGCGCTGCCCCGGTACCGCACGCCGTCGATCAGGATCACGCTCTGCTGCGCCGTTGTGCCACGCAGCGATACCGTGCGCAAACCACCCAGGCCGCCGTACTGTTTCACGAACACGCCGGGCGCGTAGGCCACGGCATCGGAAAGGTCAACCGCGCCCACCCCGGCTATCTGATCGCGCGACACTACCGACAGCGGCTGTGGCTCGCCAAGGGTCCGCTGTTGAATGCTGGACGCATCCACACGCACAACCGGCGCATGGTACACCCGCAGCGAATCGGCACGCTCGGCAAGCCCAGGCACGGCGCGCGATGTATCGGCCGGCTGCCCATGCGCGGCAAGCACCACCAACGGCAGCGCCAACGATGCGTGGATGATATGTCGGATCGTTCCCTTGGTCATCTGGGCTCGCGCACGGCGTTTGCCGCCATTACTCAACCACCACGCCGAACGTCGTATTCCGACGCCCATCCAGCTCGACAGTCATCAGGTATACGCCGGCGGCAAGCCCCGATATATCGACCGGGATGCGCAACTCGCCGGCCGGCACCTCGCGATCAACCAGCACCACATGGTTGCGCCCTGCCATATCCGTGAGCCAACCGCGTAGCAGGCCCGCGCGCGCCAGGCGTACACGGAGCACGCCGGGGCCGGCAATGGGATTGGGCGCCAGGGTTGCGGCGGAGATCAACGTGAGATCCGGGTCGGGAACACCGGCCGGCTGATGTGGCAGCATAACAACGGCGTCAAGGTCGAAGCCGTTCAACGTGGGATCCCAGAACGGATGATTGCGATTGGCGGTAATGATCTGCGTGACATCGTGGAGACGCACGTAGCGAATCGAGTCCAGCCCCAGTTCGGCCAGGTCGAACTGATCGCCCCCGGAAACAGCCGGGTCGCCCGGATCGCGGTCGCCGTGCGTGGGCATGCGTCCGGCGCAACCGGCCAGCGTAAGCGAGTCGATCGGGAACGCCTGGAAGATTATGCCGTCGCGGCTGACCGATACCTGCGCAGGCTCGGCATACACGCCATCCCTGGTCCCGAGGTGGTATCGAAACGCATTCTCGAACACCGTGAAGTCCGGTCCGGGACCGTCGGTTATCGGCCCGTTGTCAAAACGCAATGTGATCTCGCCACCCAGCCCCAGCGCAAGGATTTGCATGGGGTCCGTCGTGGCCGCGTCATCGCGCCCAACGGTATCCGGCAGGCCAAGCACGTTCGCGGGGTAATACGCCATCCCATACCCGGCGCCCGTGCCGGGCGTGAAGGTCTCCACCGCATCGGCACCGCGCCCGGTCCGTACCTGAGCGCTTGCGATCGATGCGGCCGCGCTGAGCAGCGCGGCCGCGATTGTCAACGTCGTGAATCTCACCGCACCACCTGCATCACGCGGCTTGCCGATCCCGACGGCCCTGCAACCGTGTACACATACGATCCGCTCGGCAGGCCCTCGGTACGAAGATCAACCGCGTAGGTGCCGGCCTCCATCTGGCGGTCCACAAGGGTCTGGACCAACGCACCGGCCAACGTATGCAGCCGGAGCACAACACGCCCGCCGCGATCAACCCGGAATCGGATGGCCGTCTGTTCGGTGGCTGGATTGGGCACGTTCTGCTCAAGCGTTGCGCCGGCCGCGATCGCATCGTCGCGACGCACCGATGCCACCAGCGTGGTGGCATCAAACACGACAACCACGGAATCCGGGCTGTAGTCCGGAGCAAAGATGTTGGCGACGAACACCTTCTCGCCCACGGCAACAAGCCCCTCGGATTTTCCGCCGGTGGCATAGGCCTTCACCAGGCCCGTGGGGCCAACCACGCGCACATCACCTTCGTACGTTGAAGCCACAATGCGGTTGTCGGACAGGCGAATCGCCTCGCGCGGACCATTGAAACCGGTAGTGCCCATCGGCACGCGAGCCAGCACGGCGCCGTTATGGAAATCCACGGCCGCCAGTTCGTTGGTGCCGTTCAACGTCACCAGCAGGCGTTCATCCTGCAGAAGAAGATGGTTGCCGCCGCCGCCGAGCTCGGTGTTGCCAAGCACGTTGGGGCGGTACTCGAACATATCCACCTGCGACTTCTGCTGGCCGGGCGTTGCGCGGTCCAGAACATAGAAGCGCACGGCATCGGGGCTGGAGCCCGGGATGCGCGCGGCCATCGTTGGGCGGCCGTTGGTCTTGAATCGGCCCAGCAGCTCGCCGTTCTTGGTAATCAGATGCGCGTATTCGCCGCCGGTGCCCGTGGCCGTGGCCTCGATCAACAGCAGGTACTCGCCCGCATCGGACACGGCGATGAACCGCCCGCTCTTTGGCCCGGTGGCATACACGTTTCGCCAGGGGCCGGCACTGCCCACACTGATTGCGCGGACCGTATCGGCCACCATCGCGTACGCGGTATCGGCGGCCGCGTCGTACACAACGCGGAATGGATTATCCAACGTGGCCGTGGTAAACGGACGCGACTCCTTCAGTGCCCGCGTGAGGCCATCGTACACCTGCCATACGCGCTCACCATCGCCGTGTGATATCACGTGCAGATCGCCATTGCGGGCAAAGAAGATCGACACCGGTTCGCGAACCACGTCCATGGTATCGATCACGCGACCGGTGTTCAGGTTCACGACTTCGAGCACCGAGTCCGGACTGTTCCCCGCGTGATTGTAGCGGATGGCAACGTATGCCAGGGAATCACGCACGGCGATCTCCTCCGCCTTGCCGAGCATCATGATGGTATCGATGATCGCGCCGTTGCTGGCATTGATGCGGATCAGCTCATCGGAATACGTGCACATCAGCACGACACTGTCGCCTTGAAACGCAAGCGCCCGCGGACCATTCTGCCGCACCGGCCCAAACGTCACCGGCGAGAACGGCACGTCGCGGTTGGTTGCCGGATCGATGATGTGCAGACGATGCCCGCCGCCAAGCGCGATAAACACACGGTTGCCGCGCGTAATGATGTAGGCGCCTCCGCCAACCATAGTGGTATCGTTAGCGATGCGGTACACGTCGCGTGCGATGAGGGTTGAACCCACCGACGAATTCTTCTGCCCGAACACGCCTTCGTTCAGCGTAAGATATTCCATCGCTCCGTCCTCGCCCGGCGACGACACCGACATCGCAGGGTTCACGCCCGTTCGCGCAATCGCAAGCGTATCGCCGCCCGCAGGATCAACAACCAGGATGTTGCCGGGGTCGGTGAATCCCAGGCGTTGCGCAAGCATAAGCCGGCCGGCGGCCGAGTCGAACGAAACGGCGCTGTAATGGCCCAGCACCACGGTGTCGCGCACCAACTTCAACGTGTTGATATCGTACGCGCGCACCCGGCCGGACTGCGCCAGGTAGATACGGCCGCCCTTGAGATCCAGACCCGCGCGCAACGGGAACGCATTGAAGCAATCGAACGTGAGCGAATCGACAACCCGTTCGGTGGCCGCGTCGATCACGAACCAGCGCCCGGGAACATCGGCGGAATCAGGCTCGATAACGCCGTTGAAATTGTTGTCGACCCCAACGGTGAGCACATGAACCCGGCCGGTTGCCGGATCGGCGAACAGATAGGCGGGCTCCTTGTCCACAACGATGCGGCGAACCTGCGCCTGCGCGGTATGCGCAAGAGCGATAAACGCCAGAAGGATTGCCGAGGTAACAGGAACCAATGGAAGGGTACGAGCGAGCAGACGATGCAGCATCAGCACATGAAACTATGCCCCAGTGCCACGTTGGGAGCGATTGGAATGAACGATGGGAGGTGGAGGTTGTGCCGACCCCGGATGCCGCGCAACAGACACGGACGCTGGGGTAACAGCACAATGAAGAGGTCCAACCCCTCATCCCTCTCCTAGGCGGGAGAGCCGACCGGTATGGTTACCGGATCGTGATGAGGATCGCAAGGCAGGTCTTCTGGCTTCGGGGTCATCCGGGCACTTCAGCCTTCCCATTGCGCACACAGCGCAAAAGTGGCCACCATCAGTAGTGAAGTACCCGTCGCCCGTTACAGCGGCGCAACCGCTGCCGATTTGTCGAAATGACGCACGGCATTCCCTATTCTTCCCGCGGAGCGGGACACCTGGCGATCGAGGCCACAAAGGTACACAAGCCGCTTCATTGCGCAAGTGTGGGCGGGCAGGACAAGGCGCTGCGAAACAACCGGCAAGACATTCGTGTTGCCACGACTGTTGCGTACTGCCGAACCCCAGCATCAGCAAACGGCAAGATCGGTTTGATACAATCGAACTCGGCGAATTACTTCAGTCATCACGCGTTATGGAATCGCAACACTGGGCATTCACCGCTGAATGCCATGTAGGGCTTATTTTCCAAGCGCCGCAAAGCTAGGCCGTATACCCCGCTTCGTTTGCCAGCGAAAATTCGGAGATATACTTTTGAAACTTTTCAGACAGCACGCCACACACCGCTGCCACCGCTCCATCAAATTTCAATTGTTATGAAAATTGAGACATCTCTTCTGGCGATCCTGATCGGCGTGTTGACTTGTTCAAGCGCACTCGCCCAGAAGAGCCCGAACCGCCCGGCTCCGAGCCCACGCAATCGGCCCGCACCCAATGCGGCGAAGAGGGACAGCATGATTGTGTTTAATGCCACGAACTGCCGTGACACCAGCAATCCGGGGCGAACGCTGCCCGCGTTCAGATACGCTGCTCTTGAGGGTTCCAGCTCGCGGATCTCATACACGATCTCGGGATGGCGCGCGAATCAGACGTTGCTGCGGCTGCCGGACTGGACGTGCGGTCAGTCGATCTATGCGATGGATTCATCACATTCCTATAACTCCACCACCGAGACGTTCACGTGCTCCGCGGGCGACACCCTCAGCTTCTATCGGGAGCTGGAGTGGCAGAACCCGATGACATCCTTGCAGAACACGAACAACAACGTTGCGTTGGACTCGCTGGACTTCACCGTGGAACTGGTCCGCACGTCGGACTCGGCCCGGATAGCACTGATCGACAGCATCGGCATCCTGCCCGACGCTCAGCCGGACCGCCCCCGCATCCACGGCATGCGACCGCTGATGGCGCTGGTGAAATACATCGTGCCGCCCGAACTGAACGGCGCACAGGCGTTCATGCGCATGTTGCTGTACCATCACGGCGCGGGCAACTTCTGGTTCACGCGGTATGATGAGATCACGCCCGACGAGTCCATGCACCAGCCGGACAGCAAATAGGCATCGCATCGCCATCAAGCTGGAGGAGCGGAAATCCGCATCCGCAAGGATGCAACGTGCGGCACAATGCCTGGCGCCGGGGCCGCACAACTCCGCTCGGCGGCATGGCCCGCGATCACCATCCCTTTGCGATCGGCGAGGACTTGTGTAGTTTTGCCGCATCGATTGGGTCGACAACCACGCGCCTGCCACGGCGCCCGACCGCCCGGCGGATCTCCTCCAACACATCAGGAACCATTACCGTCGCCCGCACGCACATCGCGAGCGGTTGATCTGTTTGCATTTGGGGGAATCCATGTCGGCGTTTGCAACGTGTACGGCACGCACAACCACGCAATCATCCACCGGTACCAATAGCGGCGCCGCGGCTTCGACCGCGCAACGCGGCAATCCGCACCTGTTGTTGCGGCGCGCGTCGGGCAGCAACCAGAACACGCAGCGGGCGGCAACCCAGCCGGCGATTCGCGCCAAGCTGACGGTGGGCCAGCCCGGCGACGCGCTGGAGCAGGAGGCCGACCGTGTTGCCGACGCGATCACCGGCTCGGCCGGGGCGGCAAGCGGCACAAGCATGGGCACCGGCGCCAAAATCCACCGCAGCGCAGCGGCCTCCGCGGGCAATGTTCCCGTTGTTACGAACGCACAGCAGAATGCAATCGAGGCAATGCGCGGTGGTGGCATGCCGCTGCCTGGCGCGGCACGTTCGACGTTCGAGCCACACTTCGGCCAGCAGCTTGGCGCCGTGCGGATTCATACGGATGAACGCGCGGCCGGCCTTGCCGCAGGGCTTGGCGCCCGCGCATTCACCGTTGGCAACGATATCGCGTTTGCCAGCGGGCAGTTCGCACCAGAGACCCGCGAGGGCCGGCATCTGCTTGCGCACGAGCTTACCCACGTTGCGCAGAACGGCGGCGAGGCAACCGGCATCAACCGCGACCCCGCCCCCGGAGCAAAGGACACGCCGAAGGACGACAAGAAACCGGCCGAGACTCCGAAGCCGGACGACAAGCCGAAGCTGGGAAGCGATCCATCGGTGGTGAATCTGTTCAAGGAAATCGGCAGCGATCTGAATTTCGGCAAGGACTTCACGAACGAAGAACGCGACAAGTTCAAACTGAAGGGAAACGAGTCGGCCTCGTACTACGGGTTCGCCGGCGCGCTGGCCACGCCGTTCAGCGGCATGGGCGGCACGAAGTACAACAGCAATTACGACTTCTCCACCAATCTCGGGGTCTTCTCGCGCCACCTGGACGCTATCGAACCGCTCACGCCCTCGTTATCATTGAAGACGGATCTGCTCAGCCGACCGTTCGGCCTTCGTGTGGACGAGTATCTGGCAAGCGATCGGTTCCTGAACCGCCTGAAGGTTCATGCGCCGGCGGTGACCGGCCTTGTGTTGCTGGTACAGGGCGTGTACTCCATCGCCAAGGGCGCGCCTACTCCAAGCCCGGATATCGGCGGATACATCACGCAACCGTGGGCCGATCACCTTGGCCTTGTGAAGAGCGTTATCGGCATTGTCCTGAAGGAGCCGCTGAAGGCCTCCAGCATGTTCGATCTTGGCCCCATCCTGCTGCTGAGCCATCCGGCGTTTTCGGCCGATACGGCCGTTGGCGGCAATCTGCCCTCCGGCCTTCGGATGGACCACGCCTACAGCCCCGACGGCAAGGGCAGCATCGAACAGGGCGGGCTTACGCTGGACCCCCTGAAGTTCCTGGTGCCGGCGTTCGACAGCAATGTGGCCGCCGGCGACATGAGCGATCCACGGAAGTACCGCGGGCCGCAGCTTAATATCTGGGGCGATTACAAGCGTGTGATTCCGTCGACGGCCTGGCAGGACGCCGGGCGCAAGCCCCAGGCCGATCTGCGTTACGGCGCGATCTTCGGCACCGGCGGCGCGTATGTACTGCTCGATGTGGGCAAGCGGTATTCCGGACCGGAAGCCGACAAGCTAACCGCGACATTTTTCGGGACCGGTATCGGCTATGCCGGCGGCAAGGACAGTGTTATCAAGAAGATCGGGTTCAAGGTAACCAGCACGCAGTGGAACGCCGACGACGTGCTTGCGCCAAAGACACCCGCGGGCACACCGCAGGCCGGCGTGGGGTATCGCGTGCAACCCTTTGCCAGCCTGGACTTCAAGCCGGCTCCGGACAAGCGTATCAGCGTTGGCGCCACGCTTGGCGTTGCCGGAAGCAGCCTGGGGAGCACCGGGATTTCCGACTTCCGGGGCGATATCTCGTACACGTATCTCGGCACGTCGGGAACCGAGGCCATGCCGATGTTCCGAATCGAGCTGGGTGTTTCGCGCAGCCGGCTCGATTTCTGGGATCCGAATTCGCCCGTGCTCACAGGATTGCAGGGCAAGGCGCAGGTTGGCAGATTCTTCGTGGGCGGGCAGTTGAATCTTGGCGCCGACGCCATCCCGAAGGAGCGGGCAGCGCAGGCCGCCGACCCACGAGCCGACGATCCCAAGGCACAGGTTCCCGGGGCCGGGGCCCTGATCGTCACCGGCTACATGTTCTGAACAGGCGCGACAATCTGGAACGGTTGGCGTACATCCATGAAATCAGGACCGGATACGGCTGGCGCCCGGCAATAACACACCGAGGATGTTCGCCCTTCTGTTCATACAACCAATTCCCGTGCAAGCATCATGAGCGAGCGGTTTGCAACACAGTCCCCGGCACGTAGCCGTACGGCCCCGGGTTCCGACATCCTGCCCACGCGTCACGCTGGCGGCGACCAGCGAATGCGGGCCATACAGCATGTGCTCGGCAACCAGGCCGTGCAGCGCATCGCGCGCAGCAGCGACGGCGGGCCGCTTGTGCACGCGGCGGACAGCCCACACGAACACGAGGCCCAACGTATGGCCGCGCGTGTTGCGGGCAGTGCCGCACACAGTGCTCCACACGCCGCAACACCTGCGGCGGCCGGCGTACAACTTCAACGCGCGCACGCGGGCGCGGATACCACAACCACCGCGGCGCCAACAGCAACAGGCACGGCCGGCGAAGGCATGGCGATGGACAACCGCACACGCGCCGAGATGGAGGGCCACTTCGGGCGCGACCTTGGCGCCGTACGCCTGCACACCGGCGAACGCGCGGCGCATTCGGCGGCAGCGCTGGGCGCCGACGCGTATACCGCGGGCAACGATATCGTCTTCGCGCATGGCAAGTTCCAACCCGAGACGCACGAGGGGCGCAGCCTGCTTGCGCACGAGCTTACCCATGTTGTTCAACAGGCCCCGGGCGTGTTTCGGCAGACCGCCACAACGCCGGCACAGCAACAACCCGCGGCAACGTGCACGCCGGCCAAACCCAAGGCCGATATCCTGAAGGACAACCATGTGAAGGAAGCCACGCAGTTCCGTATGGAGCGTGCCATAACGATGGCCTCGCAACACTCGCCGGTGAAGTTCTCGAAGTCCCTGCTGGCGAAGGCTGACACCGCCATCCAGGCGGAGTTGGGCTCGTACATCACCAAAACGACCACATTCGCGCAGGCACAGGCCAAACCCAGCACCGACACTTCGGTAAAGGAGATGAAACCGGACGACTACGCGGCCATGCGGATTCCCGGCGATAGCCGCGCGCTGGAGATCATCGCCGACATTGCATTCGAGTCCGCGCCCGAGGCGATGGCCGCCGCGTGCATCACCAGTTCGAGCGATAGCGACCTGATCTCCTCGGTGGCGCAGCCGATCCTTACCGACAAGAAGCTCGACTTCGTTCGGAAGTACCTGAAGAGCACCGAGGGCGGGCGCACGACGTTCGGCTCGCCGGACGATCTGAAATCCACGGTGTCGGTAAGCTTCCAAAGCGAGGTGGGCAACCTTGGGCACGTGATCGTACACGAGGCAATGCACTACTATGTGGCCGACGCGTTCCGTGTGGAGGCCCGCAAACGCACCGACCACGCACACCTGATGGAGGGCGGCGCCGAGTTCTTCGCGCGCAACGTGATCAGCAATCAGCTTGCCGGCGATCCGGATTTCGCGATCAACCAGGCAACGTATCGGAACCACATCAGCTACATCGCCGGCTTCAGCATCATGCAGCGCACGGCGTTCCCGGCCATGTATTTCCAGGGCCGTACGGACTTGATGGCGCTGATCGCGCAGCCGTAGACACACGGTTACCCGGCGGCGGGAGCACCAGCGGCCCCGGTGTACTCACCTGAGCCCCGGAATACGCCCATGGCGTGGCAATCGTTCAGTGAAGCAAAAACATGGGGCCGAAGGCAATGCCCGCGGCCCCGATTACTCATCAAGCTCCCCGGGCGCTACTGCGCCACCACCAGCTTCGCCACCGCACGGCTGTTCCCTGAACGCAACTCCAGCATATAGGCGCCGGCGGCAAGGCCCACCACGGGAACATCAAGGGAGTACCGGCCTTCTTCCATCTCAACGCGATCCAGTATCACGCGCGCGCAACGCCCGGTGGCATCGAACAACGCCAACGATACGGGACCGCCCCCCGACACCGAGAACAACGCCGAGGTCGCCGAGACCACGAGATTCGGCCGCACCGCCAACCGAATCCGCGCGGCACCTTCATCAAGGCGACGAATCTTCGCCGCTGGCGCGTCGAACACGTCCCACTGCATGGCGGTTGCCGCGACGTTCGAGCCGGAGGCCAACGAGTCCAGCACCATCGAGGCCGTGTCCACCCGCAACCGCACGTAATACGTCCCGCTCAGCAGGTCAACATCGGCGCTCACCATGTTCGCGTACAGGGGCGCCGTTGGCGTCAGCCGGAACGAGTCCAGCCGGCGCACAACCGTGCCGCTGGCGGAGTCCACAAGTTCGGCCACAAGCGTAACGGCCGAGCCGGCCGCGCGCGCGGTGTCGCCGTTGAACGATCCGCTCACGTAACACCCGATGGTTGTGGAGTCGTGCGCGGCGAACATCCCGCCGCACATCAACGTTCTCAGCTCGCCGATGTCCGCCACACCGAACGGGTGGGCCGCCGAGGCGTTGTATGCCCAGGGCCGCATCGCAACCGGGCCGGCATTGGCAGCGCCGCTTGCCCACACGTCGTGCAGCGCGAAGCGATAGGTTGCCGGCGCGGTGTCGCTCATGTGGATCAACCCCTCGCGACCCTCGGCCACGTACCCGATGGGGCGATCCTTTGCGTAGAACTGCCGTGAGGTATGGATGGAGGAATACCGATCGGTGTCCGGTTGCGGCGGCATCTGGTACACGCCGGCGTAACGCAACGGCAGGCGCACGTCGGCGCTGGCGCCGCTGGGCCGGTAACCGTCCTGTACGTATCGGCGCAGCGGCGTTGGCGTGAACAGCTGCGAGCCGTACCGGATTTCCGAGTTCCCCATCCCGCGATACAGCGTAAGGCTGATCGGCCAGTGCCGTACGTCGGCGGCGAGGTACCGATGCACCACCGTGAAGTACGGCGCCTCGAACTGATGGGCCGTATCGATCTCCTGGTTCAGCGCCGACGTGTTGGGGAACACCTGGTTGCTCCACATCGATTCGCTGTAGTCGCCGTACCAGGCGAAGCGTTTGCTTTCCCAGCCGAGATCCGGCACGCCGATCGTATCCGGCGTGCCAGGGGTAATTGTGGTCGGCGTTCGAACGCTTCGGAAGTGTACCCATGTTTCCCACCACCACGTGCTCCCGGCGTGGTTTGGCGTGATCTCCTCCCACGTCACGCCGTCCAGCAGGCGATGCCACACATCCTGAAGCTGATCAACCGACGGGTTGATGGCCATCGCCAGGGGTTGGCTCACCCGCATCACATCGCGGGCACCAACAACGTCGTTGGCACCGGCATGCGAATGCACCAGGCGCGCGTAAAAAATCGAGGGCGAGGGTGAGTTGTGTTCCCACACGATGGCCACGTTGGAATCGTTGGATCGGATGTCGGCAAACGGCGGCATCGACGGGAATCGGCCGTGGTATGCGCTGCTGGGCAAGGCCAGGCTTACCGAATCGGCCTGCGGTGAATACGTGCCGGCCGCGTTCCATGCGGCCTTCAGGCGCCTGGCCCGCGCCATGATGCCGTACAACGAGTCACCCCAGGCAATCATGTCGCAGCCGTGCAGTCGGCTTGCCACGGGTGTTCCCCACGTGGAATCCATCCGGCCGTGCGCGATGCCAACCAGCTCGATGGGCGCCAGCAGCACCGTGGGGCCGGCCGAGAGCACCGCCCGGTAGTTCACGCGATGCCCAACACCCGCCGAATCACCACCGTAGTTGGTCCAGACCACCGAAACGATCGTGGAGTCGCCCCGGTTGCGCAGCGTAAGCGAGGGGAAACGATTCTGCAGGAACAGGACCTCGTTGGTTGTGTCGGAGATAACCCACTCGATCGGCTCCCACTGAATCGCCCCGGTGGTGTCGGTCATCGGAAACGAACGCCGCAGGAACACGGCGTCGTCGGTGACGGGGTGGCGCTGATTCATCGGCACGTTGAGCGGGAACTTGCAGGTTTTCCGGCGCACGTAGGTGCAGTAATAACGATCGCCGGAGTACAGCATCTTTTTCTGCGAGCCGCGCCGAAGTTCCGCCGGACCCAACGCGGTTTCCGGCGGGCAGAACGTGATCCGCAGCAGCGCGGCACCGCCGGGGCGCAGAGTAAGCATCGCCGTGCTGTCGCCGTAGACAACCGTGTCCAGGCCCTGCCTTGGCATGTCGCTCAGCGGCAGGCGGTTGGTGTCGGCCGCGATCTCCCGTACCCGGATCATGTTGTAATGATCGCTGACGGGATGTTTGATGTTGAAGCGAATCGCAAGCGTGCGGGTTTCGGCCAGGGAATCCAGCCGGCGGCCAAGGGCCGAGGTGTCCGGGATGTCGCGCGGCCGCTCGAACGTGCGCCGGTTGACCACGAAGATGTGCATCGTGTCGGCCAGGTGTGTTACGCCCTTGAGCGTGTCGAACAGGCCGAGTTCCACATAGGTCTCGGCGGCGGAATCGGCCACGCCATCGCGGTTGAGGGCCTGGATGCCGCGCACAATCTCGGTAGCCGGCAGCGCACGCGAACGGGTCTGTATGGCCCCGTCCACGGTATCCGGCATATACGCCTGCGGCACCAGAAAGTGCATCGAATACCCATCCCGCCAATGCAGGTGCGCCATTGCCAGCCCTATCGTCGGAAACCAGCGTTTGTTCAGCCAGCGCATTTCGTCCAGCCGGTTGCCCCAGCCGGTGTAGAAGTTCAGGAATCGGGCTTCCGGCCGCCCAAGGTTATCGGGCTCGGGCTTGCGGCGGATGAGAAACGTGTCCCGTCGATTTTCCTGCATCGTCATCAGTCTGCCAACCGGCCCGAAGTCATTGTAGAAATTCCATCGTTGTACCGTATCGGATGGATGCGCATTTCGATCAACCGCCCATACTTCCTCGGTATCCGATCCTATCCAGGAATAATGCACGCCTCGGGCACCGTACGCCAGGCCCAGATTCACAATGGCGCGCAGCTCGGCGGCTTCCAGAATATGTGTCCACGTGGTGTCGGCGCGCAGGAAGTGGTCGGCAGTGTCGTACAACGGCTGAATGTTGAACGGCGACATCGTGCTGGGCCAGATTGTGAGGCGCTTGCCGGTACGGCGCGATGACCAGGCCGCGTGCCCAAGCTCGTTGGCGAAGGAAACGCCGTACTGGAACTCGCTGTTCGGGCCAACAATGTACTGGCCCATATGAAATCGCTGCATGAACCGTTCGTAGCGCTGAACGTCCGCCGGCGTGGGCTGCATCAACGGCACCAGCCATCGCCCGCCGTTATGTTCGGCGATGCTGGGAAGCTGGATATCCGAGACACCGTGGAACTGCTGGTAACTTTGCCCGCGCCGGTACCATACATCGCCGGGATACAGCTCCACGGCAAGCTCCGGCTGGTCATCAAGCGTGTGCTGCACGGGGTTGTTGTGGCGGTTCTGCGCGCGGTAGGCGCGCACGCCGCGAAGGGTGTCGTTGCCGGCGCCGAACACCGTGGCGTTCAGGATGGAATCGATGGCCGCGTACGGCCCATGCTCGAACAACTTGCCCTCGTCGCCGGTGTACAGCCGCATGATGGCGCGCCGGGCGGCAACGGGGCTCTGGGTGGAGTCGTTCACGAACCGGCGCGCAAGGTTCATGATCGCGTTGCGGTGGCTGATACACGGCGCGTCGTTGGCGCGCAGCAACCAGCCGATGCTGTCGCGCAGGGAAACGCCGCGCAGCGCCACCTTCTCGGCGCCAACCCAGCGAACGCGGATATCGAAGCGATGCGCGCTGTTGTTGGCATGGTACGGCCCACCCCGCAAGGTGCCCGGCGCCGTCCGCATGTCCACCGCGAACGTGGTGTCGCGGTAGAGATCGAAGTTGGGATTCGGCCCGGCCAGCGGCGCCAGGTGTTTCTTGAGCACGTTGAACGATCGGAACAGGTATTCAACGTTGTTCGTGGCCGATTCCGCCTGCCCGTTGGCGTTCTGGAAGGTGCTGCCCTTGGGGATCTCGCACCATATCTCTATCACGAGCACCGCGGTATTGTTCCCAACCGACGCGTCTCCGCCGCCAATGTTCGGGTCGAACATATGCCCGGTAACGGTGATGTAGTGCCAGGGCGATTGCAGCCCGTCGATCTGGTTGGTGATAAAACTGGAACAATCCACCGTTCTGCCGATGGTGTCCGGCTGCGTGGGCCAGCGTTTCTGCCCCGCGACGTATCCGAAGGCCATCCCCGAGGCCACCGTCTGGTTCGCGGTTGTGGTCGAGGCGTCGTACACCTGCTCGAGCGCACCACCAGGAGCAACGGTAAAGTTGCGCGCCGTATCACCACCGCTACGTGTAACAAACTCATTCCGGTAGTAATAACTCTGCGCCGAATCGAACGGGAAAAACACCGCCTCGCGGCCATTGCCGGCGCGGGAGAGGATGCCGGCGATGTTGGGGATCAGCCACTCGTCGGCCGCGGCATGCGCGGCAAGCGAATCCACGTGCCAATAATCGTCGGCGATGTGTTCGCGTATCTCGATCACCTTCACGCCGATATCGCGCAGGAAATTCCAGACATCGCCGTAGGGCTGCGCGTCGGGCGCCTTGGTGGCCAACACGCCGCCAATCCAGAACTCATCCAGCCCCAGGTTGTAGATCGGCCGGCGCGGCGCGGCGGTGTCGGGCAGCGGAAGCTGCGCCAGGGCGCCGGCGCCGAGCAATACAAACAACAGGGGCAGCAGCAGTGCGACGGCAAACATAACGCCGGCCGGTTTTCGCGCGCACGATTCGGCCGGCGCACGGCGCGGCCCGGCCAATGTGGCCATGAATGCAATCATGATGTGTCTCCGAACGATGAATGATTGGTGAGTGATATAGCGGGATCCCCCGGCGGCAGGCGTGTTGTTTTACAGCCCGCTCTGTTTCGGCTCACTGTTTTACGATGGTCACGCCGCCAAGCACGGCGCCGTCGGCACTGCAGGCCACAAGTTCGTACAGGCCAGGCGCCACGCCCGCGCACTGCCACAACGCGGCACCTCGCCCGGGCTCAACAGCGCCGCCGGCAACTTCACGCCCCGACAGGTCGTACACCACAATGCGCGCCGGCATCCGCCGCAGATCACCGCGCCACGCCATGTGCACCACCTCACGCGCCGGGTTCGGCCACACCGTCAGCGCCCGTGCATGCCCTTGCCCGGCAACAATCTCCACTCCCGAGACCTTCGGACCCGGGATGTACGGACCGCCCGCGAAGATCGCCGCCATCCCGCCGTTATGGTCAACCGTGTAATTGCCGCCCATGTAATCATCCCAGCCGTCGCCGTCTACGTCAAAAATCGGCAGGTGTCCGTATGGTGTATTGCTATACGAATCGTATGCCAGGTCTGGCCCGTCGCTACCTCCGGAGAAGAATACTCGACTCGGCCGTGGATCTGGATCGTTCTCGAGTTTCCCGATTGCAAGCATCTCATATTGCCGGGAGCGGTCGTTCAAGAAACCTCCGTGCCCGCTAACAACCGCATTGGGAAACAATCGATCCGCATCCTCCAATTGATAACTCCGCGTACGTGCATTCTTACCACTGCCGGAGCGATACAGATACGTTCCCGCGCTTCCAGCATTCGTACCGCTCAATGCGATATCGCTTGTGCCATCACCATCGCAGTCCAGTCCCACCAATCCAAATTTTATGGTCGGATAGTTACTGGTCAGCGGGATCAACCTACTATTCTCCGGTATGCCAAAATTGGCCAGGCTCGCCGACCCCCAATAGAAGGTGAGGTGGTCACGACCATCGCCATAACTGCGTGATATCGCGATATCCGGATGATGATCGCCGTCGTAATCACCCACCTGCGCGT
>CBHYLN010000067.1:0-27812 GCA_966128725.1 uncultured bacterium
CGCCCACGATGACGTTGGTGGACAACAGCGGCGCCGATGTGCGCTACACGTGGGATGCGGCGCCGGGCCTTGCGGTACAGGGGTATCTGGCAATCCTTGCGCAGACCGAGGGCGCCGTCTGGACCGCCAGCACCGACGCGGCAACGCTTACAACCACGTTCAACCAGGGCCTGACGCCCAACGGCTCATACACGGCGGTGGTGCGCGCCTCCAACAGCGATGACGTTGTGCTGGGGCCGCCCAGCCAGGTTCTTGCGCCCATCACCACGTCGCCGGCCGGCCCCACGGTGGGCACCACCGGAACGCAGACGCAGATTGGATGGGCGATCGACGCAAACCCGAGCGTAACGGGCTACGTGGCCGAGCTGTTCGCCGGCGGCGCAAGCCAGGGCACGCAGCCGGTTGCCGCCCCGCCGGCGGCCTATCCGGGCGCGCTTGTGGCCGGCGTGGTATACACCGGCACGGTGCGCAGCGCCGGCGACATGTTGCTGGGCCCGTGGACGTCGCCGGCCATCGGGCCGTTCGCGGCCAATGCGGCGATCGCCTACGATGCCTTCGGGCGCGCTACCGGCATCACCTGGAACGCGACGGACACCATCGCCTATACCTACGACACCGCCGGCAACATCACCGCGGCCGAGGCCAGCGGAAGCTGAGCGCGCGGTATCCGCACGGCCGGCGGCCCCGGGGCAGGCCGGCGAACACAGGCGCCACGGCGGCGCGGCACGATGCCCATCAACGAATTACTTGCGCGCCAACGCGGCGCCCTGCACATGGAGAGCACGATGCAACAGGAATCGGCGGCCGCGCCAACCCTTACACTTTTGTTCACCAGCGACCAGGCTGGCGCCGGGACGGTTCTCTCGTTCGGTGGCACGGGCTCGGTAAGCCAGGCCTCGATGGCCGCGTTCCCAACGGGCGGCTTCACCGCGACGTGCTGGTTTCAGACAACCGACAGCTCGGCCGCGGCGGTGCTGTGGGCCTACGGCACCGACGATGCCCACCGCCTGCGGCTGGAGAACCCGGGAAACCTGACAATCGGCTACGGCGCCAGCAGCAGCACCGGCGGAACGGGTGTGGCCATCAACGACGGCCAGCCGCATTACGTGGCGCTCAGCATCTTTCCGGTGGGCGCCACCAACTACGGCGTGGCGCTGTACGTGGACGGGATGCCGGCATACATGGGGCTGGGCGCGCTTACGTTCCCGGCCGGCGGTGGGCTTGCGCCCAACGGGACGCTGGTGCTGGGCCGGACCACGGTGAGCGGCGCGCAGGCCAGCCTGCAGGGCACCGCCAGCGAGTTCCGGTTGTGGAGCTCGGTGCGCACGCCGGCGCAGATCATGAACGACATGCAGGTGCGCGCCCCGCTGGATGGATCGGTGCCCACGATCCAATGGGCGCTTACCTCGCCGGCAACCTCGGGCACGGTGACCGCGCCGGCAACGTTCGTGGCCTCGAACACGCCGTATTTCCGATCGGAGAACCTTACCGCGGCCTGGACCTCCGCCGGCGTCGGGGCAACGTACGAGCTGGAGATCCAGGCTACCGATGGCTCGTGGAGCCATACGTACACGGGGCTTACCACAACGTCGCAGGCGATCACCGGCTACGCGATCAACGCCGAATACAGCGCCAGGGTGCGCGCCACGGTGGAGGGCACACCCGGCGACTGGAGCGCGCCGGCAACCGCGCGCACGCTGAATCTGGGGGCGATCAGCGCAACGCTTGCCAGCGCCAGCGCGACACAGCTTGAGGCGCAGTGGCCGCAGGTGGATCAGGCGCTGCAATACACGGTGACGCTGTACAGCAACGGAAGCGCAACGCCAAGCTCCAGCACGCCGCAGGCGGGCACCACGTACAACCTGATGACGCTGGCCGCCAGCAGCGACTGGTGGTACTGGTCGATACGGGCAAGCGCGGAAGGGGCGCTTGGGCCTGCCAACCCACAGGTTGCGCTTGTGGCCCCCACCCTTTCGTTCGGCTACTACAACGAGGGCACCACGCCGCCGGCACTGGTGGCCAACTGGGCGCCGGTCGCCAACGCGCAGTACTACTATCTGGAGATCAACAAAACCAATGCGCCCACGGCAACCACGGCCGTTGTGCTGGCGGGCAACGTTACGTCGTACACGATCACGGCCGGCCTGGCGGCGGGCGACACGTACACCGCACGGGTGCGCGCGATCGGCATCGGGACGGTGGGCCAGTGGTCGGCCGTGGTGACGGTGGTGATCCACGACCTGGTGGCCCCGACAATCGTGAACACATCGTCCGACGGCGCGGCCCACACCATCACGTTCGGCTGGGTGTACGATGCCGGCGCGCTGGCGACCACATACGCCACGCAACTGTACCCGTACGGCTCGGCAACGCTGCTGGACGCCGACCCCAACAGCCCGAACCCGAAGACGTTCACCAACGCGGCCATTGTGGACGGGACCAACTTCCAGGTGCGCGTGCAGGCGCGGGCGGATAACTCGTACGGGCGGTGGTCGGCGCTGACCACCGTGGCCGTGGGCGTACCGCCGCAGGTGACCGGCGTGCAGGCCACGGCCGATACGTCGGGCAACATCACCGCAACGTGGGCCACGAGCAATCAGCCGGCGGGGGTAACGTATTCGATTTCGTTGACCGGCAACGGGCTGAACATCCAGCACACGGGCCTGGCCGGCCCACCCTACACCTTTGCCGACAGCGACACCCACGTTGAAAGCGGCAAGACGTACACCGTAAGCGTGTGGGCGGTGAAAGGCGGGCAAAGCGGGCTGCCGGGCACGGCCAATGTTACGATTGGCTCGATCACACCGGTCCCCCCGAACGACCAGAACAACTCGCACCACGTAAGCGATCCGGTAAGCGTTGCCAACGGCATGTATCAATACGCCAATACCGACTTGCAGCTTGCGGGGATTTTCCCGTTGGTGCTCACCACGTCGTACAGCACGGCCACGCCCAGCTCCGCCGAAAGCGGCTACTACACGGGCAAGCCGTTGGGCGAACGCTGGAATCACTCGTACAACTCGCGCATCGCACGCAACGGCGCCAATACGGAGTTGTACGTGTTGTGGGGTTCCGGCCGTACCGACACGTTCCTTATCCCATCGTCGATCACCGGAACGTACCAGCCCAAGGGCATCCCCACCGGCACCACGTTGACGGTGGCCCCCGACCTTACGATCACCGTGGTGACGAAGGACCAGATGGCCTACACGTTCACGTACGCCGGGCAGCTTACGGCGATCTACTCCTCGGTTGGCAACCGGCAGAACCTGGCGTACAACGGCTCCGGCCAGTTGCAGCGCGTGACGGACGTGGCCACGGGACGGTACATCGATTTTGCCTACAACGGCAGCGGCTACCTGCGAACCGCCACGGACAACTCCGGGCGCCAGGTGCAGTTCACCGTGACATCCGGCAACCTGGTTTCGGTGATCGATGTAAACGGCAACCCGCGCACGTTTGCGTACACCGGAGCGTCGCTTATCGAGACCATCACCGACCAGAACGGCCAGCCGATGCTGAAGAATCGATTCCAGGATGGCCGCGTGGTGTTTCAGCAGAACGCACGGGCGCTGGTTGCGGGCGAATCGTGGGGAACCACGCTGGCCTACCGCGAAACCACGGCAAACGGCATCGCGATGATGGAGACCACCGTTACCGACCCCGAGGGCAACGTCACGGTGTACACTTCGGTGCTGGCCAACGGCAACACCGTAAGCGAGAAGGCCACGCTGGCCGGGGGCCGCATGCGGCTTACGACCTCGGCATACGACGGGTTCAACAACCTGACCTCGCGAACGGTGTACGAGGGTCCGGTTGCGGGCTACGTAAGCGGGACGGGCAACACAACGCGGTTCACCTACGACGCCAACAACAATCCGGCCACCAGCACGAACCCCGCCGGGCAGGTTGAGACGTTCCTGTACGACAGCCAGAACAACCTGCGCCAGTACACCGACATACTGGGCAATTCGCAGACGTGGCTGTACACCGGCACGGGTTTCGCCGGCAACCTGCTGCGCGGCGGCACGGACATGCTGGGCCGCGCCATGGCGATCACGTATAAAAGCGGCAGCATCGCCGGCCTGTACGAAACCATCGTGGATGTGCTGGGCAACACCACGCGATTTGCCTGGAGCGGCGCCGATCTGCAGCAGACCACCAACCCGCTTGGCGGCATCACGGCAATGCAGGTTGACGCGATAGGGCGCGTTACGCAGATCCAGTTGAAAGCCGCCAACGGCACGCTGCTCCAGACGATGGGGCTTGCCTACAGCGCATCGAGCGAGGTAACCCAGAGCACGGTGCAGGTGCCGGGCCAGGCGGCGAACAAGGCGTTTGCAACCGCGTACAACTACGACGGCAACGGCAACATGCTGGGCCTTACCGACGCGGCCGGCGCGGCGTTCACCTACGGCTACAACCCGAACAATCTGCTTATCACCGCCACGTGCCCACCGTTCAGGGGTGTAAACCGTGTCACCACCTACGCCTACAACAAGCTGGATGCGCTTACGGCGATGACGCTGGCGGTTGGGGTAACGGAGTTGTACGGCGTGAACCAGTTCGGCGAGCTGGTGGGATATACCGACCCCAACGGCAACAGCTACACGATCGATCGCGAGATGCTGATATCCGGCGCCGGGCCGTATTCGTTGCGGACCACGCTGACGTATCCCGAGCTGGCCAGCGCGCCCGCCACGCCCTACACGGAGATCACGAACATGAACGCGGCCGGAACGCTTACCGGCAGGACGGATCGCAACGGCAATACAACCACGTACGCCTACGGCACACGCGCGGTTGGCGGGCACACAAATCTGCTTGTGACCACAACGCTCCCCCCCGCCATGCCGGGCGATACCGCGCTTGCGACGGTGACCGAGCTGGACCCCCTGGGCCGCATGGTATCGTTTACCAACGCGGCCGGCGCGATCACAACGATCACGTACGCGGTGGTGGCCGACCCAACCAGCGGCACCAATCAGGAGGTTGTTACCACCACCGATCCGATGGGCAACCTGGCGATCGCCACACGCGACGCGCTGGGCCGCGTGGTGAAGCAATGGTGGGGCAAGGGCACAGTGTATCAGCAGCGCGAGCTGGCCTACGACATGCTGAACAGGATTGTGGCCTGCACGGAGGGGGACGGCATCACCAGCGCCACAACCACATGTGTGTACGGTTACGATGCGGCAACCAACACGGTAACCGCCGCGATCGGACGGCCGGGGGATGCCGCGTCCACATCGATACTGCGCTACGACGGCCTGGGCAGGCTTGCCGCGCAGACCGACGCGGTGGGCAACCAGATGCAGTATGCCTACGCGCCGTGGTCGGCGCTGGCCGGGATCACCAACGGCGACGCAACAACCATCGCGTACAACTACGACGCCGCGGGCAGGTTCTTCCAGATTACGCTGCCACCAACCGGCACGCCGCCCACCCCGGGCACGATCACGCATGAGCTGGACGCCAACGGCAACCGCATCCAGACCTACCGCGATGGCGTTGCCACCATCGTGCGGACGTTCGACACATGGAACCGCATGCTTACGCGCACGGGCAACGGCGCAACCGTGGGTTATGCGTATACGCCCGTTGACCTTGTGAGCGCGCTTACCTATCCGGACGGCAAGCAGGTTGCGTATGCGTACAACGCGCTGGGGCAGTTGAGCACCGTTACCGATTGGGCCAGCCGCGCAACGCGTTATGCGTACCGCGCCAGCGGCATGCTGCAGGGGATCACCAACGCAAACGGCACGGCGGCCAGCTTCGCGTTCAACGCGGCCGATCAGTTGACCGGCATCACGCAGATGGCCGGCGCAACGATCATCGCGCAATCGAGCTACACGCTGGACGCGCTTGGCAACCGGATAGCAACGGCGGAGATTTCCCCGCTTCCCTTTGCCCTTGCGCCGGCATCCGGCACCGCGACGTATAACGGCGCCAACCAGATGACCATGCTTGACGGCACGGCACTTAGCTCCAACGCAAACGGCAACCTGAACGGGCTGCCGATCGGCGGGGTTATGCAGAACGCGGCGTACGACTGGTTCCAGCAACTGGCGGCGTTCGGCGCCGACACGTATGCCTACGACGAGGACGGCCTGCGCACGCAGAGCACGATAGCCGGCACAACGCGCAACTACGTTCACGATATCAACAACTACCAGGCGCCGTGGCAGCAGATTGCATCCTCCGCCACCAGCATAAACGGCGCGACGATGGCCGGGCTGGTTGTGGGCGGGCAGGGGCAACTGCCGCTGATTGGCGCGAACACGGCCGCAACCCCGATGAACAGCGCGCTGGATCGTGTGCTTGCCATTACCGACGCGGCGGGCGCCGTTGTGCAGCGCTACGTGTACGGGCTTGGGCTGATCGGCGCCGAGCAGAACGGCACGTTCGCCACGTTCCATTTCGACAGCCGTGGCAGCACGATCGCCACCACCAACGAGGCCGGCGCGATTGTTGACCGCTACGCATACGGTCCGTACGGCGCGGTGATCGCCTCGCTGGTCTCCGGGCAGGGCACGCCGTTCATGTACAACGGGCGCGACGGCGTCATCAACGACGGCAACGGCCTGCTGTACATGCGCGCGCGGAACTACGCGCCTTCGGCCGCGCGATTCCTGCAACGCGACTATCTGTTCGGGAACATCAACGCACCGCAGACACTGAACCGCTACAGCTATGTGGTGGGCAACCCGATCGCCAACATCGACCCACTGGGCCTGCACGGCGTGCGCGACGCGCTGATCGCGCTTGGCTCGGTGGCGGCGGCCGGCGCGGCGGGCGCGGCCATCTACTTTGGCCTGCCCTACATCGGCGCCGGGCTGGCCGGCCTGGGCGCCGGGTTGGTGAACCTTGGCAACGCGATGGTAATGGCGGCCGGGAATTTTTACGGCGCGGGCGGCAACCTGACCGTCGCACGAGGCATCGGCAATACCGGCATACAGCTCAGCCGCCTGGGGCAGGCCATGCAGCGCGGCGGGCAATACCTGCAAACGCTGCGGCCGCCGGCCGGCTACCAGCCGGTGCCGGTGGTGGAAATCGAGATGACGGAGATTCCAGCGGCCGCGAACGAGCTTTCGATAAGCAGCAGCGAGCTCTCGGTTACAAGCGAGGAATCCGCGTCGCTGCTGAGCGAATCGTCCGAGTTGTCGTCCAGTTCGAGCAGCGAGATCCAGATGGAGACGCTTTCGTCATCCCGCGGCACGGGCGGCACCAGCGAGACATGGGGCACCAGCCAGAACAATACGAACGTCCTGCGCTACCGGGGGCGCGGCCCAAATCCGAACGCGTAATAACAACGATGCACCGAACGATCCGATCCATTACCGGAGCCTGACCGATGCTCAGCACAACTGTACTTACCGACGCCGTGGGCCTGTATTCGGGCCAGGCAGGCTTCACCCTGCCGTTGATCACGATCCCCGGCCGCAACGGCCTGGATGTGAACGTGGCGATCGCCTACGGCGGCAACGTTGCCCTGCAGGCCACAACGTGGAATCGCACAGCGCCAACGGGCATACTGGGGCTGGGATGGTTGCTGGCCAACGAGGGCATCAGCGCGCCAACCGGCCAGTACGTTGCCCCGGGCGAACGCGCCTTTACGTTTATCGGCGGCAGCAACGGCGGCCCGCTGGTGGCAACCGGAACAGACGCCGCGGGGCGGCTGACGTTCGCGCTTGCCAACTATGCGTTCTGGGCGATCACCTACGACCCCCTGCGCGAACGCTGGGAGATCGTGAAGGAGAACGGCGACACATGGATCTATGGCGACACCGACTCCGGGCGCGACACGGTGCAGTGGGGTGTTGCCTGGGGAAGCTGGCGCGGCAGCAGCAACCAGACCGTGGGGCAGGCGCGGATCGCCGTGGGCTGGAGCCTGAGCGAGATCACCAACCGCTACGGCGACACCATCGTGTACAGCTACACGAACGTGGACGCGCCGGTGAGCGCGGCCAGCGGGCTGGCGTATACGCAGGCCTCGTACCTGGCGAGCATCACGGGCGTTGGCGGCGAGCGGGCGGTGTTCACCTACGGCGACAAGCAGAGCGTGGAGTACCAGGACCCGCACACCAATCCCCCACCGCCCGATCCGTACCAGGATCGGTTCGAGACGAAGTATCTGGCATCGATCGACATCACCTCGGCCGACGGCGAATCGCTTGGCGCGTTCGTGTTCCTGTACGGGCCATCGCCGGAGAACCCCACGTTCCTGGGCAGCGGGCAGTTGAGCAAGCGGCTGCTGCTGCAAATCCAGCGGACCTATCCCGGCGGCGACCGGATGCCCAATCCAACGTTTGAATACTACACCACCAACGCCGCCGGCGCGCTGTACGGGGCGTTGAAGACGGCAACGCCGGCAACCGGCGGCACGGTGACGTACACCTATGGCCAGGCAACGCCGGCGTGTTCGGCGCGCGACCTGGCGATCACCCCGCCAACGCTGCCCGGAACCACGTATTCGCTGCCCCGGTTCCATTTTGAGGACGGGTACACGGTGGCCACGTGGCTGGCGACAACCGGCAGCACGTACGCGATGCAGGTGATGGCCTATACGTGGGACGGGCGATGGCTGGCCGCGAATCTGGGCACGGTACCGCTGGCAAACGCCGCCGCGTACGACACCACAACCGTGGCCACGGCATCCGAGCTGTTCGGCATTTATGTGCCCGGGCAAACCCATCTGTTTCATCGCAACGTTGCGCGCGCGGGCCAGTGGGTGCAGCCCTCGGCGGGCAGCAATACCTGGTTCTCGCCGCCCATCGACCAGGCAAGCGCCACGCAACTGGCCGCGGGCGCGGGTTACGTGGTGCTGCTGGATGCCACCGCGGGCACGCTGTACCGGTACGACTGGAACGGCACTGCCTGGGTTGACGCCGTGACATATGCGCTGAACGCCTCCGGCGCAAATGCGGTGTACGCCGTTGCGGCCTCCGGCACGGCCATCACGGCCGTTTCGGCGGCAACGGGCCAACCCAACGGCACGATACCGAACGCCTATCTGATGCAGCGCGGCGCCAGCGGCACGTGGGCCACGGCCGTGCGCGCGCTGAGCACGGTGCCCGGTCCGGTGACGGCGGTGGCGCTGTTCGCCGGCCAGGCGTTCTCGGTGCTGCGCGCGCGTTCGGTGCGCGGCAGCACGGCCCAGACCACCTACGGCGCGTTCTGGTGGGGGGCCAACGGCGCGCCGATACAGAACGCGGTCTGGGAAACCGCCGTGGCGACCTCGGCCACGGCCCCCGCCGATCCGGTGATCCGCGGAAGCCTTGTTGCCGTGGACCAGAAGACATGGCGATTCAACGGCCAGGGCTGGATCTACAAGGACATCGCCACGATCAACCCAACGGCCGGGCAGACCGTCGAGTTCATCTCGGTCGGGTTCGATCAGATGCTGCGACGCATCCACACCAGCGGGGCCACGCCGTATACGTTCGATCTGGTGACGTACAACCCCGCAACCCAGCAATGGGGCGTGCCGGCCGGCATGAGCGGCACGGCGGCAACGGCGCTGTTTGCCTCAACCGCCTGCAACAGCGCTACCGTGCCAAGCAGCTATGTGATATATGAATCGGCCCTGTACGCGCAGAACCCCGATGGCACCTGGGCCAGGGGCACGGACCTTGCGGGCGCGGCCAACGCAACCGACATCGCCAGCTTCCAACTGACGCCCACGTTCCTGGCGTATCAAACCGGCTCCGGCACGGGGACGCAGGCAACGGTGGTGGCATTCCTGCACAACGGCACGGTGCAGCAGCCGCCCAGCGCCATATCGCTGGCATCCGAGCAGATCTACATACCGGGCGCGCCGCCCTCGGCGCTGGTTGGCGCAACGGCGTTTGTTACCTACACGGGCACGTACGCAAGCGGCCCCACAACGCTGAAGCTGTACCGGGCGGTGGGCTTTGGTGTGCAGGGCACGCAGACGCTGCCGGTGGTGACGCAGGCAACGGTGAACACGGGGTATCCGCAGCAGGCCGGCGTGAACGGTCCGGTGATCACCTCGTATGCCTACGAAAACCAGGCCGCAACGGCCGATTACTTCGGCATGATGCCGCAGTTCAACAAGGCGTCGTCGGTGGCGGGGACGTCCAACCCGGCCGTGGCGCCGAACGGCACGCAGGCCACGTATTTTTTCAACGGGCTTACGGGCACCGGCGCCGAAACCCCGCTGATGCCCTACCCAACCGACGCCGCGCGCACAAACGCGCCCGACAACTACTCGCTGGCCAGGGGCACGGCCTATATCACAACCGCGCTGGACACAGCCGGCACAACCGTACGGCAGGCAACACAGTACTGGTGGATCACTACGCTGCAGCTTGGCACGCTGGGCATGGGCGCGTACATACGCCTGCGGCAGACCGTCTCCGTGCTGGCCGGTGTGACGGCAACGGCACAGACCGCCTACAGCGATGTTACCGGCCTGCCGACATCGGCAACGGAATACAACTATCTGGCCGATGGATCGCTTGCGGCCACCACCACGACCTTCACGTACTTCTGGCAGAAGTACGACCCCACACGCAGCCTGAACCTGCTGACGCCGGTGGTGGAAACGCTGGTGCAGGCGATCACTTCGCCGCTGGTGACGCCAACGGCAACCACCGTGAGCGACAGCGTTGTCACCTGGAAGGACAACTGGGGATTTGGCGCCGGGCAATGGGCGCCATACCAGACGTTCCGCTCAACCAGCGCAACCGCGCCGGCGTTCAACAACTGGAACGGCGGCACGCCGGCCACGGGTTGGCTGCTGACCGGCACGGTAACGGCGCGCGATGCGTACGGGATGGTGATCGCGCTGCGGAACGTGGACACAGCGGTGGCATCCACCATCTACGACCGCGACCGCCTGAAGACTGTTGCGGCCGGCGCCAACGCCGACGTCATGGCCGGCGAACTGAGTTACCTGGGATTTGAACCGTACGAAACGAACAACGGCTGGGGCTGGACCGGCGCGGGCGCGCTGTGGGATTTCGTGACCACAACGGACTACCACACCGGCACGCAATCGCTGCTGATACCGCCGGTGCCGGCGGCCACAACCGGGCCGGCCCTGATAACGCAGCCCGCAAACCAGCAGGCGGCGTATGTGTTCAGTTGCTGGGGGGTGGTTGCGCCAACGTTTGGCGGCGGCACCGCGCAATGGAGCATCGCGGTGATGAAGGCGGCCGACAACACGGCCGTAAGCGGCGCGGTTGCGCCGATCGACATGTCCGGCGCGCGCAACACCTGGACGTATTTCCAGAAGGTGATCGACCTGCCCGCGATCCGCACGGCGGCCGGCCTGCCGGCCGACACGGCGCTGTATCTGGTGATCCAGGGAAGCAATACGGGCACGGGATACTGTTATGCCGATGAGCTGCGGTTCTCGCCGCTGGCGAGCGTGTTCGCGGCAACGGTGTACGATCCGCTTACGCAGCTTCCCACGGCGCAGATCGGCACCGACGGGCAATCAATCCGCACGGTGTACGATGGCTGCCAGCGCGCGTTTGCCTCGGTTGGCCCGTTGGAGCGTGTCAACTCGATCACCGCCACATCCTTCTCGCGTGCGCTTACCGACACCGACACGTTCGACCCCAGCTTCCCGAACAGCGTGCTCACGCTTTCCACGGCCGACACCAGCAGCTACGAGGACTTCCACAATCCCAATCCGGCCGATTGGATACTTACCCCATCGGCGCAATGGAGCCTTGGCGGCGGCGCGTTGCAGTACACGGGCACCAGCGGAACGATACTGGAGGCGACGGCCGTGCTGAACGCCACGGCCCTGCGGAACTTCGCGGCCAGCGTGCGCGTGAAGCGCACCCCCGGCGACACGCTTGCTAGCGTTGGGCTGGGCGACGGCTACACGTACATGCTGTGGGTGGAGGATTCGGTAAAGGCGTGGCGGTTGGTGCAGGACACGGGGTCAACAACCGTTGTGCTGGCCGAGAACGACTGGCTGGGGTTCAACGAGGAGTGGATATTCACGATCGTGGAGAACTTCGTGACCTGTTATGCCGGGGGCGTGGAGATATTCTCGGCCGCGACTACCGCGCCCGCCACGCCGCCCGCCAATTACGGTCGGGTGACGCTTTCGCTGGACCAGCCCGGCTGGTTCGACGATCTTCTGGTGCTGGCAAATCCGCAGGTCTCGGTGGCGTTCGCCGACGGCATGGGCAACAGCACGCAGCAGATCAGCATCGAGCGCAAAAGCACCACGCCAACCACATCCTACCCAACGCTCAGTTCAGGGCAGTTCCTGGATTCGCTGGGGCGTACGTCGGTGGTGCGCAACTCGCTGACATCGCCGGTAAGCACGGCAACACCGGTGGTTGTGGCGCTTGCCGCCGCCGAGGACGACCAGCCGCCGCCCACGCTGATCAAGGGCGCGCAGGACACGTACCTGACCGACGAACAGGGCAACAGCCGGAATATCACGCAGTACCTTGCGGGCGGCGCCGACGGCAAGGAATACACGGCGTACACGTACGAGCTTTCGCCGCTGGGCCGCGTGCTGACCATGGTGGCGCCGCACCCTGCCGCCGCCGACGCGACGTTGTACACGGCAACCAACACGTATGGCGGCTCGGCAACGCTGGGTGGCCCCGTCACCGCGCAAGGCCCGGGAAATCTGTTCTACGTGTCGGCACGCAGCGCCATCCAGAGCGCCAACGCCGACGACACCGAGCGCATGAGGATCGACCGCACAACAACCACGGATATCGCCGGGCGTATGCTTCGCGTATCGCTTGGATGGGCACGGCTTCAGAAGACCGGCGGAACGTTCACCGTGGCGGAGCAGGGCATCAGCCGCATCACGGAATATCAGTACGACACGGCCGGCAACCTTGTAACGGTACGGCCGCCGAACTGGTTTGCCCCGCCCGGTGGATCAACGGCAGGCTCGTGGGCGGTACAGTCCACGTACACCTTCGAGGGGTGGCTGGCATCGCGCACCACGCCCGACGCCGGAACCACACGTTACCTGTACGACAACGCCGGCCGCCTCCGATTCTGGATGGACGCGAACGGCGCGGCGGCATCGCCCAACATCGTGACCTACAACAAGTACGACACACTGGGCCGCACGGTGGAGACCGGATACATCCAGGACGCGAACTACAACTGGGGCGCGAACGGCGCGGCGCTGGCCGCCAAGGCAAACACGCCGGCCTTCCCCATTGTGGACCCCGCGCAGAGCAGCGACCCGAACTACGCCGCCGGCGCGTGGGCCAAGCTGTGGACGTACGATTTCAACGGCGACGTGAACGCGCTGTACCTGATTGGCCGCCTGTGGCAGACCGCGATCAACAACGGCGCCAGCCCGGACTACGAACGGCTTGCGTACGATGCCTCCGGCAACATCACAACGCGCACAACCCGCGTAAACGGGTATGCCGCAACCGACTACTCGTTCGGCTACACGTACAACAACCAGAACGCGGTGGCCACGATCACGTATCCGGACCTTGCCGGAACCGGATCGCCGACAATCGTGGGGTACACGTACGACCGGCTGGGCCGGACCGCGTCGGTGGACCGCGTGCAGCCGCCCCCCGCGGCAACAACGGACATCGGCTACTACGCCACATACGGCTATAACTACCAGGGCGCGCTGGCCACCGAAACGATGAACAACGGCACGGGCGCCACCACGCCGATACCCCGCACGTTCAACTACGACGAGCGCGGCCTGCTGACGGAGATCGATGATTCGTACATGAACGAGACGCTGGCGTACAACGCCGGCTACAACAACCGCGCGTATTTCACCGGGCAGATTGCCGCAACAACCGTGCAGTACAAGTCCTCGGCCGCGTGGGCAACGCCGCCGGCGCCGTACACGTACCGGTACAACTACGACACCGTGGGCCAGCTCACCGTGGCGCAGTGCGACATGGGCGACAGCATGTCCATACAGGTTGGGACCAACGGGGCCGGCGGCTACGACGCCAACGGCAATATCCTGGCGATGACACGCGGCGCCACGGCAAACAGCTACAGCTACACCACCGTGGGCGACGCACCGCCCATCAACAACAGGGTGCGCAGCCTTACCAGCGCGGTGAACGTGGCGATGAATTTCGACACCGGAACGCCCAGCGGCGACTGCCTTGGCGACTGGTGCTGGTACGCGAACAACGGCGGCCCCTCCGGGCCGTCGCTCAGCACCAACAACCCGCACTCGGCGCCCAACTGCCTGTTGATGCCGGGCGGAAGCCTGGGGCACTACAATGTGCTGGCCTACACGAACTATCTGGCGCCGCTGGGCAACTACACGCTGCAATACTGGAGCCGCACCGACGCCGGCTTTGCCACGGCGATCGGGCCTGCCGGATGGTATCTGACGCTGTACGGAACGGCCGGCGCGCTGGCCGAGGTGCTGGTGAAATCGGTGGGCGCATCGGATGCGTGGACAGAGGGTAACACACCGATCGACATGGCGGCGATTGTGGCATCGCTGGGGCTTGGCGCAACCGTGAGTTATGCAACGCTGGAGCTGCGCAATTACAAGCGCGCCAGCGGTCCGCAGACTGGCCCGGCGCTGTACGCCGACGATATCTCGCTGACCGCGTCGCAGGCCACGCCCAACTACGGCTACAACAACAACGGCGCGATAACGCAGGCGATGGCGCGTGACCTGTACGCCATCACCTACGGCACCACCACCGGGCTTACCGCATCGGTGCAGATCGGGAGCGCAACCGGCAACCGCGCGGCGTATGCCTACGGCGCCGCCGACCAACGAACGCTTGCCGTGCTTGCCAGCGCCGACGGCTCGCAGACCTACAGCAAAAGCGTGCAGCTTACCGGCGGCAACATCCGCCCGCTGGCGGACCAGACGGTGAGCACCGCGACCACAACCACGTACTACGTGTACGGACCAACGGGCATCATCGCGATGCTGCGCGGCAGCGATGCACAGTATCTGCTGAGCGACCACCTTGGCTCGACCCGCGTGGCGGTGAAATCCGCGACCGGCGAGGCGGCATCGGCACTGGATTACCTGCCGTTCGGCGGCGAGTGGCGCAGCAGCGGCGTGCCCGCCACCCCCTATCTGTATACGGGCCAGCAGTACGACCCCGAGACCGAGCTGTACAACTACGGCGCGCGGTTGTACGACACCGATCTTGCGCGGTTCTACGCCACCGATCCGGCGGCGCAATACGCCAGCCCGTACGTGTACGTGGGCAACGACCCCGTGAACATGAACGACCCCACGGGCACCATAGGCCGTTGGGCAATTGTGGGTGCCGCGGCAACGGTTCTGGGAGCGGCGGCATACGTTCAACGTTCGTGGATCGACACGTTGTACAAGGAAATCACGAAGAACTTTTCCAGCCAGGAGGCCTGGGCCGTTGCGTCGAACTACCCGTTCACGTTCGGGCTGGCAATCCCGTGGGCCATGCTCACGATTTACCGCCCGGTGCGCGCGGCCGTTGGACGCAAATGGGTGAACCCGCAGAAGGGCAACGCCGTGCGCCACGTAACCTGGATGATCGGCGCGCAACGATTCCCGAACGCGGAGCCAATCGCGATACCGGGCATGCTGGCATTCGCGCGGCCGCTGGAGCGCGCCGCCAGCGCCGTGGTTGGCTTTGTGCTGGGCATGCCCAGCATCCTTGGGTTTGGCGGCAGCCGCGACGAGTTCGCGATGGCGCTGGGCGAGGCACACGAGGTGGGCCGCCCGGGTGATCTGTACGACGAATTGGCCGACCGCGTGAACAATGCCATTGCGCTGCATCTGGCGGCCACATCCAGCAAATCGGCCTCGGACCTCGCCGAAGAAGCATGGGACAGCGGCATCCTTGCGAAGAATGCGGAGTTCGGCGACATGGCACCGCCTGTTGGGTTTACGCCGGTGCTGCCGCCGTTGCAGATACAGGAGGTGTATGAATCGTTGATCGCCGGGATCAATTTCCTGCACGGTACGCAACAGCGCCCGCTGTTCACCGCGGAGAACGTGGCCGCGTTGCGCTGGATGCAGAGCCTTGTGGACCCCTTCGCCACCAAGGGATCGCTGGATTGGCTGGCCAGCGACACGGAATCCGGGGCGTACCCGATGGTGGATACCCCGCCGGTTCAGCGCACGGGCAAGTTCACCATCCCGTTCGATCCGGAGCAGAATGAGCTATAACATGGGCCGAGGGATAACACGGGCAGGCGCGGCGAAACGAACTGTGGAATGTTGATCAGTGGCCGTACCGTACCAGCACACAGGTGAACAGCGGCGTGGTTGCTTTCACGATGTACCCCAACGACCGGGCGAACCATATGTCGTTCACGGTTATCGTCTCCCGGTTGTGGGCATCGTGGGCACTGTGACGTTCCTGCGTGTGCGTTTGCACGTGGCGGCACCGCAGGGTATCACCGGCAACAACGATTGGCTCCTCGCCTACGTACGTTGCCCAACGCTGTATGGTGATCGTGTCGGGGACGCTGCCTTGCCGGGAGCCAGTCCGAACTGCGATGAACAGCTCCGGTTCGGCAATCCGTGTTTGCATTCCGCCAACGGGAATGCGTATCGCGGGCAGTCGCGAGTATACCGCGAACCCATCCTTCAGCCAGACATCACCATCACGTTCGAAGAACACGGCGTATTGCGAATCCGTACCACGCCGAACGTATACCTTGTTCCGTTGTTGATCGTCCCACGACAACACCTTCAGAATACTGTCGGTAAAGGTCCAGGCTCCGCCCCCTGCTCGAACACAGGAATACGAGAACCAACTGCCCGCCCTTGGCAGTGCGGTACCGCGCTCGGGCACGTTTTGCCCGGGGGCCGCAGCCACCAGAAGCAAACCGATAAACAGCGCACATATCTGCAGGCGGATTATCATGATCGGATGTTTGGCTGATGATCGGCGTTGGAGTTTTTCTCGCTGGCATAACGCCCCAATCGGCGTTCGTACCAGCCAACGCATGAGGCCCTTCGCCCTAACGGGCATCGCCGCCCGCAACGCCGCGCCAATGGCGCTACACACGAGCCTCGGCGTACCACGAGCCAACGGCCGGTTGGCCAGTGTAGTTGGGGCCAACCGAGTCATCAGCGCCGAGGTACACAAACGGGAACACAACCGTGCGTGCGCCGGAACAACGAACCAGATGCGTGGTGGCGCTGTAGCCAAGCCCTGCGGCCCGCAGGGCTTGCGCGAACCGGCGCGGGTTGGGCGCCCCATGCAACAGCAGGTTGCCCAGGTCGAGATTCGCCAGGAACAGGCCATCGGGCGCCAGCCACGAGCAGACACGCGCAATGATGCCGAGCTTGTCGCCAAGGTAATGAAGGCCGTGAACGCAGGTGATGAGATCGAATCGTTGGCCGGGCTCCCAGGCCGCGACGTCGGCATCCACAAGCCTCGGGCGGGTTACGCCGGCAGGCAACGGATCGAAGTACGGCACCAGATCGATGCCCACCAGGTCAACAGTGGTTCCGGTATCAGCCGCGCTGAAATGAGTGGCCGCCTCGACAAGCGCACGCGCGCGGCCGCAGCAGATATCCAGCCACGCGGCCGAGCCGTGGCTGGCCAGCCGTTCGGTGAGAAACGCAATCGGATTCAGGCCCAGATCGCGCCGGTAACTGTTGGGGCCGGCGCACCCACGCTCCCGGTTCATAGCGTTGTTGGCTACCACAGGCGAGTTGGCCAGATCGGTATCGGATAGCAGCGAATCCATGGCGCAAGATATGGCGCACGCGCCACTATTGTCTTCCAGACCGGTGCGGTCGCACGGGCCTGCCCGCTGGGCAGCACGCGGCTCACCGGCTCGCAACCACACGGATACCAGCCACATTCTTTGCCCTGCATGTCCAATTCCCACCCTCCGATCCCTCTATAAGTACTGCCGCAGGCCCCCAGCAACAGGCGTTCGCGCAATTGGGAACACATCCCCCCAATCGGGAAAGCACATCACGATGGCGGTGCAATCGGCATATCCCATTCAACCAATTCTCACAGGAACCAGCACCATGCGAAATCGTATCTCCATCGCAATTCTGGCGGCCGCGCTGTTCGCGTTCGCCGGGTTGGCCGGCGCGCCAGCCGCCAAGGCGCAGTGCCTTTCAATCAGCGTGTTCAACTTCACTGGCTGCGACCTTGCACTTTGCATGTACGATGCCAACGGCAACATTGCCTGCGTCAACATCGCGGCGGTTGGCGGCCCGTTCAACCTTCCGTTTGTTGGCCCCTTCACGCCGGTAGGTGTTATCAGTGCCGCAAAGATCCGGTATCCGTTCGCTGGCATCCCCGCATGCACGCCGTGCATCACACTGCCCGGCTCGCATGTGGTAACCGGCTGCTGCGCTCAGGTGTGTTACGATGCCATCAACTGCCGCGTCACGGTAAACCCGTGCGGCCCGCCCTGCCTGCCGTAATCGGTGCGTAGTGATTGTCAAATGCGGCAGCGCCAATCAACGGGTTGGCACTGCCGCATCAACCCCACATCTTAAATCAGGAGTATTCCCATGGTTTTTATCATTCGCCGCGCATCAACAGCGCTGGCCATTGCCACAATTGCGATGGTCGCATGTATTGCCGCTTCATCCATGCAGGCGCAGATTCTGGGCTGCACATCGCACCAGGCAATCAACAACACCGGCTGCGACCTGAAGCTGGCCCTGTACGACGCCGGCGGCAATGTATGGTCGTACTTCGTGCCGGCCGGCGGCCCAACCGTGCTGAACCAGCCGGGAACGGATTTCATCGATGCCATCGGCATCGTAAGCGCCAACGACATCAACCACCCGTTTGCCGGCCTGCCGGCGCCCGGCTGCACGCCCTGCGTCACGATGCAGGCAGCGATGGGCACGTGCTGCGCCACGGTATGCTACGATGCCGCAACCTGCACGTTCCGCATCAACCCGTGCGGCCCGCCCTGCCTGCCGTAGTTGGCGGCTGCAGCAGCATAAAAGCCATACGGCTGCGGCGTTCGATATCACATCCGGACAGATAATGGCAAAGCCCCGGCGCACCAAGCGTCGGGGCTTTGTTGTTTCCATCTGGATCACCGCCGAGGAGAACGGAGTATTATCGTGCCACGATACAACGTGCCACCCACCGGCTGCCGCCTTCCTCCAGCACGGCCAGATACACACCCGAGGGCACATCGGCAACTGTTATGCTGGCATCACGCGCGCCCGGCTCCAGCGCCGCTTGCAGCACCACATGGCCCCGCGAATCGGCCAGCACCAAACGCGCTCCCGGGCCTACCGGACGATTGAACACGATGGCGGCCGAACCGCGCACCGGGTTCGGCGCGATGCGGATGCCCTGCTCCGATGCCGGCACATACACAGCGCCAATCGCGGCCGTCTGCGGAACCATGGGCGCAACCAACGTAAGCGTACGGCCATCAACATCAACCACCACACAACTGGAATCCTCGCGGGCCAAGCGTGCGATCGGTATGCCGGGGGGCACGGCGCCTTCCCAGCCGCACCGTTCCTCGGTGTCCGGCACGGCCTGTGGTGTGATGTACAACACACGTGCCACCGAATACGACGTGTCCCAGGGCCACCCACCATGGCGATATTCCTCGGATTCGGTAATCCCAAGTGTCAGCTTCATCGCCGCAGTCATCATACACGGCCGCTCCAACGCGAAGGACTCGATGTAACCGTGACGTGCGTAACCGGCATCGGGATCGTTATATGCTTCATCGATCTGATAACTGGTCAGGGAGGAGAATCTCCCCGGCACTTTCTCGACAAGTGAGGTCAGTTTGAGCGACGAACGCCACCAATTCTTTCCGTGGATTTGGTCGGAAGTGGACCAGACCGAGAGATAGCAGACCCGCAGGCGCTCCGCCATGTCCCACAGAACAAGCGTTGTAGGCCCGTGTGGTTTCGGGAAACTGTCCCTGGGAATAGTAAAAGTGCGGGCAGGCAATGTATCGTACGGCGAATCATACACGCCGCCGTCCAACGACGATGTCAAATACGCGATACGACCCGTGCGCGAGATCGCAACAAATGCCCCGGCGGGGATAACATTCATCACTGGCGCGGGCTGAAACGTTTCTGCAGTGTCCAAAAGCAGAACCGTATTGTTGGAGAGACTTACAACACTGCCACGGGCATCCGGCAGAACAAGAAAGTTGCTGATGTTCAGCAGTCTCGAAAGTGTAGCCTCACCTACCAATCGCCCGACGTTATCGAGACGTTGCTGCATCATGGCGCCCCTCTGCGACTCCCACAGAAGCAATGCCCCACCGGTTACGTTCACGATGGTACTTTGTTCAAACGAAAAATTGCTGCCCAGCACCTGCTCCGGGCCTGTGTTGCCGTGGATATCCATCGAACAGATCCGAACGTCGAGCCCGGGCGCGTTGCGGTGATCCTCCCAGATCACAAGGAAGCGGTCGCGCAATGCGAACACCAGCAGCCGCGACGCCGGGCGGGCGGCGCGCTCGCTGATGAGAAACGGCGCACCGAGCCTGTTGCCGCCCCAGATGATCTGACCCATCAGCACCGGCCGGGCCGGCGCTGGGCCAAGCGTGGTGCCCCATACGGCCAGCACGCGGTCGCCAACGCGGGCTGCCGATTGAATGGCTACCGAATCCGGAATGCCGTCGCCGGCGGAAGCGTGGTTGTTATCGGGCATCGCCCTGGCGAACGGTATCCGGGCATGGAATATGGCGACGACCAGAGCCGCGAACAGCAGATGAACAATGGTGCGCGTGTGATGTGTAAACATTGCCGTACCGGAGATTGATGGGGGAAACAACTGTGGCGCGCCGCACCTCTCCAACACATGGATTCCTGATTTGTTAGAAACGCCGGGCGCCGGCGTACGGCACGCAGTGGCACACTTGGAAGCCCTGTGCGGCATCGCGCGGCGGAGAGCCCAAGCGGATACGGGCGCACGCAACCTCCACCATGCGTATTATTGGAGCACGCTGGATGTGGACTCGAGGCGGGCTGGCACGGCAATCCCGCTGCCGCGCGACCGAGCATCAACGCTGCGCCAGGCCGAATATTTCGGCAGCCGATGGGCCCTTCGTTCGACGTATCGATGAAGGCGGGATCGGCTGCCGTAGTGACGCGAAAAAAAAATGAATGCCGTGTCGAACACGAGGCTCTTCGTTCGACGTATCGATGAAGGCCGGGGCGGCTGCCGAAGCGACGGAAAAAAAAATCTGAATGCCGTGTCGAACACGAGGCCCTTCGTTCGACGTATCGATGAAGGCCGGGATCGGCAACCGAATACAACCCCTGGTGGGACCCCGGCAAACACGGCTCGAACAACCCAGACCTAACAGGAGATATCGAAATGCGAGTGATGGTAATGGTCCGCGCGACCGACGATTCCGAAGCAGGCGTGATGCCAACCGAAGCGGAGCTGGCGGCAATGGGCAAGTACAACGAGGAATTGGCGAAGGCGGGCATCATGCTTGGCGGCGAGGGATTGCACCCCACGTCGCGGGGCGCCCTGGTGAACTTCGAGGGAACCAACCGGACGGTGATCGACGGGCCGTTCACCGAATCGAAGGAGCTGATCGCGGGGTTCTGGCTGTGGCAGGTGAAATCCATGGAGGAGGCCATCGAGTGGGTGAAGCGCTGCCCCAACCCGATGCGCGGCCCCTCGGCGATCGAGATCCGCCCGGTGTTCGAGGCAGCGGATTTCGGCGCGGAGTTCACGCCCGAGCTGCAGGAACAGGAGCAGCGCATACGCGAGCAGATCGAATCGCGGCAGGCATAAGCGCAGCCGCATTGCCGCCGGCCGCCCGGAACACGGCGGAACCATTCAAGGCAACCAATCGCCAGGGCAGTGCCGTGCTGATGCATGGCACTGCCGTACGCGTTTATCCGGCTCGGCGATCAACCGAATGACATATACCGACATTCATCGCACCATCGATGCCGTTTGGCGCATCGAATCCACGAAGCTGATCGCTGCATTGGCGCGCTTGATGCGCGATGTTGGCATCGCGGAGGATCTGGCGCAGGATGCGCTGGTGGCGGCGCTGGAGCAATGGCCTGCCTCGGGAATCCCGAGCAATCCCGGCGCGTGGCTGATGACCGCCGGCAAGCGCCGCGCGGTTGATGCCATCCGGCGGAGCACACTGTTCGAGCGCAGGCAGGAGGAGATTGCCCGCGAGATCGAGCTGGAGCTTTCGATGTCGGCGCAGGATGTGGAAGCCGCTATCGACGATTACGTTGGCGACGACGTTCTGCGCCTGATACTGACGACCTGCCACCCCGTGCTTTCGCCGGATGCCCGCGTGGCGCTTACGCTACGGTTGCTGGGCGGCCTTACAACCGCGGAGATCGCACGCGCGTTTCTTGTGCCCGAGCCAACGGTGGCGCAGCGCATCGTGCGGGCCAAGCGAACGCTGGCCGAGGCGCGCGTGCCGTTCGAGCTACCGCGCGGCGCGGAGTTCAAGCCGCGCCTGGCATCCGTGTTGCAGGTGATTTATCTGATCTTCAACGAAGGATACGCGGCAACCGCGGGTGATGACCTGTTGCGCCCGGAGCTGTGCCACGACGCCCTGCGCATCGGACGCATCCTTGCCGAGCTGGTGCCGCGCGAAGCCGAGGTACACGGCCTGGTTGCGCTGATGGAAATCCAGGCGTCGCGACTGCGCGCGCGCCTTGACCCAACCGGCAAGCCGGTGCTGCTGCTGGATCAGAATCGCGCCCGATGGGATCACCTGCTGATACGCCGGGGCCTTGCGGCGCTGGACCGTGCCGTGCAACTGGGCGGCGCGCTGGGGCCGTATGCGCTGCAGGCGGCGATCGCTGCCTGCCATGGGCGCGCACGGACAGCCGAGGAAACCAACTGGGAACGCATCGCCGCGCTGTACGACGCCCTGGCGCAGTTGGCGCCATCGCCCGTGGTGGAACTGAACCGCGCGGTTGCCCTGGCGATGGCCTACGGCCCGGCCGCCGGGCTGGAGCTGGTGGACCAGTTGACCTCGGCCGCGGCGCTGAAGGATTACCACCTGCTGCCAACGGTGCGCGGCGACCTGCTGGCGCGGCTTGGCAGGGCCGATGAAGCCCGCGCCGAATTTGAACGAGCGGCCGCGCTTACACGCAACACCCGCGAGCGCGAACTGCTGCTGGAACGCGCTGCCGCATGCAACGCCGAAGGGTCGTGATGAACCACGAGGCGGAAACGCCAGGGCCCCTTGCTCCGGACACATCGGGACGGAGCATTCAACTGACCGCGAACTTCGGCATCGGCGCATCGTTGTTGGCCGTCGCCGCGTGCACACTGCTGGTAATCGTGGGCTCACACGGGCACCTGGTGCTTCGCAACCGCCAACGCTGTTGATCGTGCTGATGGGCATGCCGTGGTTGTCTGGTTCGATGGCCGCACGCTGGTTCGCGCGCACGGCCACGGCGGGAAATCGCCGTGTGCTGCGCCGCCGGCTTATGATCGTCATCGTGCTGGCTGGCCTTGCAACGGCCGCGATAGCGGCGGCGATGATCGTGGATCCAAGGTTTTCGTACGGTGTTCTGCCGCAGTGTCCTGGCGTTGTCGTCGCGGTGTTGGGTGCGCTTGTGGCAAGCGTTGCGGGGATGCGATAGCGCCGGGGCACGGATGGAAGGCACAGAGAGGGTTACGAGATCCCGGCATCACCTTCCTTTGCGTTTGTTTTCCCCGGGCTCGCCCCCACCACGAGGGCCGCAAATCCGGAGAATTCATCGAGCCGGGTGCATTATGTTTGCTGATCGATGCGGCCATAGCGCTTGACGCCTCGAACCTGGCGCGTGGTGTGCCTGTCGAATGTGGCAATAACCGCACCCATCTACATGGGAGGAACGTTCATGACAATCATCGGACGTCTCGCAAGCATCCACGTGCTCATCCTGACCGCGTCCCTTCTGCTTGCCTCATGTGCGAGCAACCCTGTCGATACCGACAATCCCACCATCGATCTTGGCGTGGCCACGCAGTTGACAACGCAACAGATCGGGAGCTTGGGCGGCAGCGTCAGGGTCAACACACCGGGCAGCTCTCTCGACGGCCTGGAGATTGTGGTGCCGGGTGGCGCCTACGATGCGTCGCGAACCTTTACTGTCTCCACCGCACCGATCACCGGTCACCGCCTTGGGCCGCACTTCAATCCGATATCGCCGCTCATCACCGTATCCAACGGCGGCGGCTACGCCAACGAGCTGATGACGCTACGCATACCCGTGCACGTCCCAGCCGGGCATTTCGCGATGGCGTTCCTCTACGACCGTCACACCGGCAAGGTGGAGGGCATGCCCCTGCTGGAGTCCGACACCGACCACGTCACCGTCTTCACCCGCAACTTCTCGCACTCCGCGCTGACAGGTCTCGGCAAGAGATCCGCGGCCAACGCGCCCGACGTGGGGCTTTCGGAGATCGTCGTCGCCAGTGTGGACGAGGCCACACTGCTGGGCAATATCCAGAGCGATTTCACGATCGGCGTGGACAATTGGCAGTTCGTCAACTGGGGTTCGTATACAAGCACCGGCGGCAACTGCAGCGGACACAGCATCGGCATGCTCTGGTACTACAGCCGGAAGAAGGCATCCGGCGGCCCGCTCTATGGGCGGTTCGACAACACCGCCAACGACAAGACGCCCGGGATCTGGGCCGACGATGCCGACGCCATCAAGTTCGTCTCGGCGCTCCAACGCGACTGGACGTTTTCGGCGGACAATCTGAAGCTGATCGACTGGCAGTGGAAGAACGACTGGAAGACCGAACGGTGTTTTGCGTACTCGATACTCGTTACGCACGAACCCCAGTTGATGCTGGTCACCGATCCGACGGGCATTCAGAAGGGAAGCCATGCCGTGCTTGTCTACGGGGTCAACAACGGAACGTTGTTTATCGGCGACCCGAACTTCCCGTTCGAGGACGGGAAATATGGTCGCGCCGAATACGACCCGAAGCTCCGGTTGTACGGCTCGTATTTCACGGGACCCAACGGCACGCAGACGGGAGTGCCCTACACGGACTTCGTGTACCTGGCGAAGACGTCGGTGGCGAGCTGGGAGACTGCGGAAACGCACTGGCGGGAACTGTCGGCCGGCACACTCGGCAAGGATGCCTTCCCGACCTACACGATCCTTGCGCGCAACGAACAGAACGACTACGTGCCGCTTACCGACGGCATGTCGCTCTCCTCGCCCATCACCGTCGACGTTCGGGGCAACGGCTTCCCGGCGCACTTCGCCGTGTTCGAACGGCCGGACAAGATGCTCGCCAACGACACGCGGGATATCGAGCTTGCTCCGGGCGAACGTCTGCTGGGATTCTGTGTGTTCGACACAACATCCACCTTCGCCCCGACCTCCATCCAGCATTGGGTGGGCTTCACGTGGGTGCGTGTAAAGATCACGGGAACGGGGACGGATAAGCCGTACGCTCCGCCGGAGCGCGACCGGCTGAACCTCAGCGTCACCGATTCCGACGGTCCCCACACCCTCGATACCGCCGCCTACCTGTTCGACGGCACAGGGCTGAACATTTACTGGGATCGTCGCGGCTGCGCGGCCGGCGGAGGCATATCCTTCGGGCCTGTCACGCGTGTCGGCACCTATCCGTTGCGCAGCGCGAGCAACATCGGCAAGGATTGCTTCAACTACACCGGCACCAACGCCACCGCGACCGTGTCGCAATGGGGCAGCGGCTTTGCAGGCACCTTCCGCTTCGAGTATTACAGGCGGGTACCGCCCGATTACAAGGACTCGGTCCGCGTAATGGTCTCCGGAACCTTCAGTTACCCGTAGACGGATTGGTCCGGGCGTTTGCGCCGGGGTGATGATGTTGCGAACCGCGTCGGCAGGTTGGCAATGATACGCCCGCGCGGTACCGCGGGGAACGCATCGCGATGCGCAGGCCGTTTCGTTGCAAGCGAACCCGCGGGCGGCTTCGTCGCTCCCAATTCCCACTGCCTCTTTTTCTATCCGCCGGCGATCGAACCGATGACCATGAAGGGTTCGGTGCCGGCGGCGATTGCGTCCGGCAGCACGGTATCCACGGGCTCCAGCGAAAGATCCTGGCCGCACACGAAGAAGCGCAGGAACGGACGGCGCTTGCCGGTACCGTGGTCGCGCACCGTGCCGCGCAGTACCGGATAACGGGCCTCGAGGGCGTCGAGGACCGCTCGGATGGTGAGCGGGTCCTCGACCTCGAGTTCCACTTCGGTCCCAACACCGGCCAGGCGGCGCAGATGAAATGGCAACGTCACACGGATCATGGCAGGGTCTGCACCTCCACCGAAAGCACCGCCGGCAGGTCGCGCACGATTGCCTCCCACGAGTCGCCGGAATCGGCCGAACAGTATACCTGCCCGCCGGTGGTGCCAAAGTAGATGCCGCAGGAATCGCAACGGTCCACAGCCATCGCGTCGCGCAGCACGTTCACGTAGCAGTTCTCCTGCGGCAGGCCGTTGGTAAGCTCCTCCCACTGTTCGCCGCCGGTGCGGCTGCGGTACACGCGCAGCTTGCCATCGGGCGGGAAGTGTTCCGAGTCGCTCTTGATCGGCACCACGTAGATCGTCTCCGGCTCGTGCGCATGCACGTCGATCGGGAATCCGAAGTCCGTGGGAAGATTGCCGCTCACCTCGCGCCACTGCTCGCCGCCGTCGTCGGAGCGCATGATATCCCAGTGCTTCTGCATGAACAGCGTATCCGGCCGCGAGGGATGCATCGCGATGCGATGCACGCAGTGGCCCACCTCGGCGTCCTCATCCGGCATGTGGTTCGAGCGCAGCCCCTTGTTGGTTGGGCGCCAGGTTTCGCCGCCGTCATCGGTACGGAACACACCGGCGGCGGAAATCGCCACGAACATGCGGTTGGTGTTGGTGGGGTCGATCACGATGGTATGCACACCCATGCCGCCCGCGCCCGGCATCCAGTTCGGCCCGGATGGATGCTCGCGAAGGCCGGCCATCTCGCTCCAGGTTTTGCCGCCATCGGTGGAACGGAATATCGCTGCGTCCTCCACGCCGGCATACACCGTATCGCGATCGGTGAGCGAGGGCTCCAGATGCCACACGCGCTTGAACTCCCACGGATGCTGGGTTCCATCATACCACTGATGCGTGCCCGGCGTGCTGGCGTAGGCAAACTCGTTGCCAACAGTCTCCCAGGTGGCGCCGCCGTCATCGGAGCGCTGAATCACCTGCCCGAACCAACCGCTCGACTGCGATGCATACAGCCGGTTCGGATCCACCGGCGACCCCTTCACGTGATAAATCTCCCAACCCGAAAAATGCGGGCCGCTCACTTCCCAGTTCTTGCGAGCTTCGTCGGATGTGAGGATAAACGCACCCTTGCGCGTGCCAACGAGTACACGGACATGGCTCATAGCCGTCTCCTGATTGAATGGAAATGCCTGGAAGAATTCTTGCGGACGCGGATCGCGACCCCTGGAGGGGAGAACGCGAATATACCGTTGCCGCACCGTTCAACGCGCACAGCCGGCAACACCCGCAGCGCCAAGGCCGCAGGCTGCGCCAGAGATGCGCCACTGCCGCGATCCGTTCCGGTGAACCGCGGCCCGCGAGCGCCGTGTGCGCCCGATGCTGCACGGGCGCACACGATGAAGCCGTCGCAATCCGCGTAATGCCGCCTATGGCTGGGCCGCCGGATCGCAGTTGATTATCCACGGCGTGCCGAACTTGTCAACCAGCATGCCGAACCCCGTGGACCAGAACGTGGGCGCGAACGGCATCGTGATGGCGCCGCCTTCGGCCAGGATGTTGAACACGCGCTCGCCCTCGGCGGCATCGTCAAACACCAGCGCAACCGAAAACCCCTGCGGCTTCTCGTAGTGCATGCCGCCGGCGTCGGAGCCCATTATCACCGCATCGCCAATCTCCATCGAGGCATGCAG
>CBHYLN010000068.1:0-27779 GCA_966128725.1 uncultured bacterium
CCCTTTCCTACTGGCGGTACACCGCAAACGCCCTGACGGCGGCCAACGAGGGGCTTGCCTGGGCCGGAACTATCGGCGATCATCGGCAGATGGCCCTGCTGTGGCTGGCACGGGCCAACACGCATCATGTGTTGCAACAATATGATCTGGAGGAACAGGCTCTCCGTACCTCGGTGGCCACCGCCAGGGAATCGAGCAACACCGAGACCATGGTGCTGGCGCTGTACAGCCTTACGGCAATGTTGATAGCGCACTGGCGGCTTGATGATGCCGACGCCACAAACACTGAAGCATTGGCAATGATGCGCGGTACTCACGAAGCGCGGGTACGCTCCTATTATGCCGCATTGCTGTTGAATCAGGGCCGGATCGAGATGAACCGAACGCACTACGCCGCGGGCATACAGACATTACGCGAGGCGCTGCGCTGGTGTGGTGTCGGCGAATCGCCAACGATTCAGGCATCAATCCTGACGCATCTTGGCTCGGTCTATCTCCGCCTTCAGCAGTACCGGCAGAGCATCGAGTACCACCACCAGATGGTGCACATGGCCGAGGCGATCCGCTCCTCGATGGTGCGAAGCTGGGCATACTTCCGGCTTGGTGAGGTGCATACACAATTGAAGGAGTGGACGAACGCCGAGGACATGCTGAGACGCGCGTGGGAGACGTGCGCGCCGGACAACAAGCCGTTGCGGCTGATGATCGCCGGGAAGCAGGCGGCAACAGTCTCCGCCCTGGGCAACCACGAGCGAGGTATCGAGCTCTGCCAGTGGATGCTCTCCGAATGCACGGCACCGGAGTTTACCGAGCAGGCGTTGCTTGCGCACGTTTAGTTGGGCGAAATCAATACGCGATTGGGGCAACTTGAAAACGCGGCCAGCCACTACGAGCATGCCGTGGCGATTACACAACGTGCCTATCCACAGCGCACCCCGCATTACCGCGTGGCGCTGGCCCAGGCGCTGCACCGGCTGGGCCGAACCGCCGATGTAGAGGCGCTGCTGCTTGAGCTGGCCGAATCCGAATCACTGAACCTGGCCGAACAGGTGGGCGTGGCACGGCTGCGCGCGGCAATTGCCGAGGAACGCGACGATGTTCGCACGGCGCTCGACATGGAGCGCCAGGCAATCGTGTTGGAACGCGAATTGATCGAGCGGCGTGCCGAGCAATCGCTCCATAACGCGCAAGTGCTGGCCGAAACGGATCTGCTGGAACGCGAGGCCGAGCTGGAACGCGCCCGCCGGGCACGCCTGGAGCACGAGTTGGCCGAAACGGTTGTGGAGCTGAGCGATCGCAAACAACTGGCCAAAACGATCGAATCGCGATTGTCCGGCGCGTTGCAACAGCTTGGCAACAACGACCCATCCGTATCGTTGATGCTGCGCGATCTGTTGGCCGAGGTACATACACGGCGAGGGTCGGCAACAGTGCCCGCACCGCTTGGCACCATCGACGAGGAGTTTCTGGCACGGCTCCGCAAGCGCTGGCCCGATTTAACGCGCAAACAGGAGCGCCTGTGCGGGCTGCTCCGCACAGGACTGGCATCCAAGGAAATCGCAGCATTGATCGGCATCGAGCCCGACAGCCTTAAGGCACAGCGCAAACGCCTGCGCAAACGCCTGGGATTGGCCGGTGAGGTGAACCTGGAGAAGGTGCTGGCCGAGGTATAACCACACCGCGCGAATCATACTCTAACCAGTATGCCACGCCGATGTATCTTGGGCGCTATTGGTCGCCCAAACGATGACACCGGAAGCACCCGAGCACTACAAGGAAGCCCTGCTGAGCGCGGCTCGCATTCGCGAGCTGATCCGCGCCGCGCGTGGTGGTTTCCCCGCGGACCAGGTGGCCCGCGCGATTCGCCACTGCGACGCGGAGCCCGTGGAACAGGACGCCGCCGAATTGGCCAGCCTGCTTGGCGGGCTTGCCGATGCGGCCCGTGCCCGGCTGCACGAAGCCGGGATCGAGGCGCTGCCCGATGAGCACGGAGAGACCACGAAACTTCCGAAACGCGAGCGCGAGCACGCCTCCAACCTCGCGGTGCTGCATACCGCGCTCTGCATGGCATTGCTTGTATCCGGACGCCCGGAGAGCGCGTTGGAAATTGGGCACGAGGGCCTGGGCTGGGCACGCACAGCCGGCGACTACAGGCAGCAGGCGGTGCTCTGGTGTGCCATCGCCGCCATCCACGAACGATCCGGAAACTACGCCGCATACGATGAGGCGCTTGCCAACGAACTGAGTGCGGCGCGTGCCAGCAATGATATCTGCCAGCTTGCCAATACACTGCTGCACAATGCCGGGCACCTGTCCGCTTTCGGCCAGTTGGAGGCTGCCGAACGATTCCTCGACGAGGTCACCCACCTTATCGAACATTCGAGCCTGAAGAACACGCCGCAGCCGTTCATAGCCCAGATCCAGCTTCATCGCTCACACATCCATCTTGGCCGATCGGAACATTCACGGAGCATTCATCTGCTTCGCGAGGGACTGCTCGCCATCGACGGAACACTGTTCCCGTTAACACGCACTTCGCTGTTGACACGGTTGGGAAGTGTGTATCTGGAACTATCGCAGTATCGGCAATGCATCGAGTGCCAACACGAGGTGGTGCGCCTGGCCGGGGCTCTGGGCTCGGACATGATCAAGGCGTGGGGATATCTGCGTCTGGGTGATGTTCACCTGCACCTGAAGGAGTACGACCGCGCGGAGGAAGCGTTTGGTATCGCGGCAACCTGTGCAACCAACGGTGGTGTTGAGCTTGGGCTGGCCATCAGCGCGAAGCGGGCACAGTTGATGCTGGCAACCGACCGGTTCGGCGAGGCGAGCGATTTTGCACAAACGCTTCTTGCATCGGTTGCCGTGGGCTCGTTGCCGGTGCGCGAGATGCAGCTGTGGATGATACAGGGCCGTGCCAATGAAGGGGCCGAGCGCCTCGGCGACGCGGAGCGATGCTTCCGGAAGGCTATCGAAATCGCGGAGCGGGAGTTCCCGCAACGCGCCCTCCCTGCCCGAATTCGCCTCGCGGCCGTCCTTCATCTGCAGAAACGTAACGATGAGGCCGCCGCACTTCTCGAGACACTTCATGCCATGCCGGATTTGCCGCCGGACCTGGAGGCCGAGGCATGCCGCCTGCAGGCCGGGATAGCCGAATCGCGAGGCGATCTGCATACCGTGCTGGAACATGAACGCCGGGCGTTTGAACTGGAACGGATGCTGTTGGAACGCAGAGGAGAACAGACATTGCGCAACGCCCGCGTGATGGCCGAAACGGATCTGCTGGAACGCGAGGCCGACCTGGAACGGGAACGCCGATTGCGGCTGGAACGCGAACTGGCCGACGCGGTGATGGAGCTGAGCGAACGGCGCGAGCGAGCACAGAACGTGGAGAACCGCCTGCGTACCGTGTTGGAACGTGCCACGAAATCGGCCGACCGCGCGGTAACCTCGGTGCTCAACGAAACGCTGGTGGAGTTGCGCGCCGACGCTCGTGCAACGGGCTCGCCGTTACACTACCTGAACCGTATCGACGAGGACTTTCAACGGCGGCTGCGTGAACAGTATGCCGACCTGACCCCGAAACAGCAACGGCTGTGCGGGCTGCTGCGCGCCGGGCTTCAGTCCAAGGAGATCGCCGCACTGCTCGGCATCGGGCTGGACGGCCTGAAGGCCCAACGCAAGCGCCTGCGCAAGCGCCTGGGCCTGGCCGAGGAGGTAAGCCTGGAGAAGATGCTGGCCGAGCTGTAGCGATACGATACGCGCAAGCAACAACACGTTGTGTATCGGTTATCGATACTGGGGCACGGTAACCGAAAAGCCGACCATCACACCACCGCGTACTCAAGCGCGACAGTTCCAGTTGCACTGTATACACGGCTGTTGACCAAGCGAAGCCCCGCGCGCGCGGCTGGCCCTGGCAACAACGGCGTCCCACCACCCAGAAGTACGGGGATCACAGCAACTTCAACCGAGTCCACCAGCCGGAGCCCAAGCAGATTGGCGAACAAGTTGCCGCCACCGAACAACCATATATCCTTCCCCTCGGCCATCTTGATGGCGGGCAACTCGGCAGCCGGATCGGCAATCAGAGTGGCACCGGGGCAATCGGCAGGTTGCAGCGTGCGCGAGCAAACGTAGCTCGCCATCCCGGGCATCGCCCCGCCCCCATACGCCTGCGCCGCCTGGTATGTGTGGCGACCAAGCAACACGGCATCGAACTGGCCAACCAGCGCGTTGAAATCGAGCTCCGGATCCATTACGATCCAATCGCTTTCACCGTTCGGCCCGGCGATGTACCCGTCCAGACTCATCGCAACAGAGTATCGTATACGTCGCATGTTACCCATCCTTCTATGAGATGAACCACAAACCCGGGCCATATGCGGCATACACGGCCGGCGAACACGCAAAGGCAGTGCATGATGTACCGCGGACGTTACACCGGCACAAGCTCGGTGGTTGTGGCACGCGAGGCAGCCCCCCGCAGATCGTTCACATAACGTTGGGCGCCCGGCGTGTGATACTTCTCGGCATACGCGGTATCCACCGCTTCGCGGATACGTTCGCTTCTGGTGAACACGGGACGCACGGCGAACTCCTGGCCATCAAGATTCACGGTGCCCTGCCTGTCGGCTCGCAGCGCATCGTACCAACCGCCCGGCGTTACCCCCCACGACCGCACGAATACGCGACCGTCAGCCACAACAACCCACAGGCCGATGAAGCGGTGCGTGCCGGTGCCTGCACGAAGGCCGATAATCTTCGCCGCGCGAATGCGATCCAGTATCGCGCCTGGGAATTGGCTGAGCATGCTCATGATGTAGTGCTGGAAAATACACACACGCCGCCGAGGCGCATGCGGCAGGGTGGTGCGAATCCGGAGCGGGCACGGCCACGAGGCAGGCTGCGAACATTCTCGCAGCAACACACCTGTCACGGTACCACATTGCCGCGTGCCAGCAGCCAGCGATCGCACATCCCGTCGGAATCGGTCCAGACCTCGCCTATCCGCTCAAAGCCCAGGTGTTGAAGCACGCGGCGCGAGGGTTCGTTGGTTATCATGGTTTCGGCATAGATCTCGGCAACGCCGGGCTGCGCGAAGGCCTGCCGCACCAGCAACCGACCGGCCTGCGTGGCAATCCCCCGCCCACGGTACAGATCGGCCACACCGTAGCCGATCTCGACCCTGCCCAGGCTGGGCGGGCCCTTGAAACCGCCGGACCCCAGCACGATGCCCAGATCGGGCGCAACGTAGGCAAACAACGAATACCACAACGGCAACCTGCCTTCCCCCAGATCGGCGATCGCCTGCTCCAGGATGAAATCCGGCGGCAACGAGCCATGCACCACGTAGTTGCCGGCCACCTCGGCCGTGCCGGCCAGCAGCGATCGCAGTTCCGGAAGCGTCAGCAGGTGAAGGGTTATAAGCATGGGTCTGTGAGTACGCGCCGCGCGAAGTTGCAAACAGCGATCACCCTGGCGGCGAACGCCGCGGATAGCAACGCCGTATTGCCTGCGCGCGGCGCGGCCACGCCCGGCCTAATGGCGTGCGATGCCGCCGTCGACGTTCAGCGTCTGCCCGCTCATGATCGACGACTCCGGCGAGGCCAGGAAGGCAACCACCCCGGCGATATCCTCCGGCTCGTCGGCACGATGCACGGCCTGCTGCGGCAGCAGGTGCTCCAGGATGCTCCCCACCAGCTTTTCGTTCGGCGGGCGCTGCGTGGCGGTAAGGCCAACGGTAATCGCGTTTACGGTGATGCCGTATTTGCCAACCTCGCTGGCAAGCGACCGCACAAAGCCGATCACGCCCATCTTGGAGGTCACGTAATGCACCAGATACGGTGTGCCCAGCCAGATCGTATCGGAACTGAGCGCGATGATACGGCCAAAGCCCTGGGTTTTCATTACCGGCAGAGCAGCCTTGGTGGTAAGGAACAGGCTGTCGAGATTCACCGAGAGCATGCGCTTCCACTCGTCGAACGAGATCAGCTCGAACGGCTCCTCGTGGTACAGCCCAACGTTGTTCACAAGGATATCGATGCGGCCGAACCGCTCGACGGTTTTCCGCGCCATCATCTGCGTGGCCTCCTCACTGGTCACGTCCACATGCACGGCTTCGATCTCGCCGCCGATTTCGCGCACCTTTTCGATCGCCTCGGAGGCGTCGGCAATGTCGGCGATCATGATGCGCGCGCCTTCGCGTGCCAGCCGAAGGCAGAACGCCTGCCCATTGCCAACCGCCGCGCCAGTGACAATCGCCACTCTATCCTGTAAGCGAGCCATACCTGCTTCTGTTGCTAGTGTTGAAAGGAAGAATCGAAACGGCCCCCGAGCAACTTACTCGGTGCTGATATTGCCGGTGCCCACCAGGCCCCATACGCCAACATCGGTGCGCGCGAATTCCACCCAGATCGTGGTTCCCTTCGTGCCCCGGATTCCCACGGCAAAGGCGCGCACGCCGTCGCCGTCGTCGATGGGCGTGGGGGTTGCCTTGGCGATGTGCATCCGCGCTTCGGCATCGAACAACTTGGTGTAATACCGCATGAACTCCTCGCGCGTGAACTCCGGCGAGTGCGTGGGCTTGTGGATCATGCCCGGCAGGTCGTGACTGAAGAACGGGAAGTGCACGAACGCGGCAACCCGCTTGATGTCGCCGGCGGCAACCGCCGCCTGGAACTGCTTGTAGAACGCGGCAAAGCCGATCGTGTCCGACGCGTTCGGGTCCGGCTTGTCGGCCAGATACACCACGTGCAGCCGGCCGATCTCCATGGAATAATCCAGCACCAGCGAGTCCTCCGAAAGCGCCACGATCTCGGCCCACACCGTATCCGGGCGCGCAAGATCACCAAGCCGTCTCTCGGTAAGCACAAGCTCGGTTGCGTCGTCGGAGAGTTCCCAGCGGCACTCCAGATGGTTGACACCGTCATCCTGCGTACACCGGCCGGAAGCATCCAACTGAAGCACCAGTTGCAGGCCGCTCATCCCCGGCTTGCTGGATTCCACGCTGGCCGACCGCCACACGCGTTGCCCGCCGTTGGTAAGGATGTCGAACCGCGAACGCTGAGCCAGCAATTGATCGCCGCCGGCAAGGATCGCCAGCAAGAGCAGGAGAAAGGTTGAAAGCAGCCGCATGTTGGATCGGAGGACATCTCGCGCAATCGCCACCCGCCGGTACGCGCGCGGGCAACACATGGGCCTGAATATACGAAGCCGTGGCACGGGCATCGGCACGGCCAAGCGTTGTTCGCGTATCATCGGCACGAACAAACGCCACGGTTGGGCGGCATCAATCATCGCCGGCCATGGCCCCGTGCGACTTGAAGACACGGAACAGGTAATACAGCGACGGGATCAGCACCAGCGAACCGCCGGCAAGCGCCCACACCAGAACCACCATCACGCTGTGGGGCGCGGCGGCCACATCGGCGCCAAGCTGGCCTGGGATCAGGTCGGGATATTGCGCCAGCGCCCATCCCACAACAATCGCCGCGACTTTCAACCCGGCCGCTGCCCGCGCCAGGCGGTAAACACGGCGCACAACGGCAAACAAGGCAATGCCGGCGGCCAGCGTGGCAAACAGCAGCAGCACCGGCCCCCATCCATGCTGGAATCGCTCGAACAGCACCGGCGCCTGGCCGCGCGCCACAATCAGCACAAGCGCGGCGGCGGGCGCAAGCGCCAGCGATGAGGCAATGGCGCGCACGCGAAAATCGCGCTCCAGCGGGCCGCCGGCGGTCTCCACGCAGAGATACACCGCCGCCAGAAAGGCAAACATCCCCTGGGCGAACAGGCCGCAGGCAACCGCGAACAACGTGGTCCAGCCGGCGAAGAAGCCGGAGGTAACCGCGCCGTCAACCACGCGCACATCGCCGGTTGCCAGGCCACCCAGCGCAAGGCCCAGCAGAAACGGGGTCAGGAAGCTCGAAACGCCGAACAGCGTGCTCCAGCGCCGATGCACCACATCGTCCTGCGCATCGTACGTGCGGAACACAAACGTTGTACCACGCAGCACAATGCCAACCAGCACGGCGGTAAGCGGGATGTGCAGCGCGGTCATGATGGATCCGAATGCCGTTGGGAAGCCGGCGAACAGCAGCACAACCACCAGAATAAGCCACACGTGATTGGCCTCCCACACCGGACCGATTGCATGCGCTATTGCTTCGCGCTGGTCGCGTGCCCGCGGGCCGAACGCAAGCAGATCCCACATGCCGCCTCCGAAATCGGCGCCGGCCAGCAGCACGTATACAACCACGGCGATCACCATCACCGCCAGAACGATTGCCGCATACGGATCAGTCATGGCGCGACTCCGGTGTTGTATCCCCTTCAAGCGACCGCGGGCCGGGCGCACCCTCCGGCACAGCCCGTGTCGCCGGCCCGGGCTTCGATCCATCCAGGAATGTCCGGCGAAGCAGGAACACGAGCACAATCGCGAGGATGGCATACAGCGCCGTGAACAGCGTAAACGGCACAACCAGTCCCTTCATGGGCGTAACAGCATCGGCCGTTCGCATCACGCCGTAGATCACCCACGGCTGACGGCCCAGTTCGGTGACCATCCAGCCGGTTTCGATGGCCAGGAAACCGAACGCGCCGGCGGCAACCATGCAGCGCAGGAACCATGTGGCAAGCGGCAGCGCACGGGTTCGCCGCCACCGCCAGACGCCAACCACCACCAGCCCGAACATCGCCACGCCCAGCCCCACCATCGCATTGTAGGAGAGATGCACCAGCAACGTGTTCGGCCATTGGTCGCGCGGGATATCGTTGAGCCCGGTAACCGGCTCGCTGAAATCGTCGTGCGCCAGAAAGCTGAGGAAGGATGGAATCTCCAGGGCATACCGCGTGGTGCGGGCACTGTCGTCGGGGATACCACCGATGGTAAGGGGCGCGTGCGCCGTGGTACGATACAGCCCCTCCATCGCCGCGAACTTCGCCGGCTGCAGGCGTGCCACCGCCCGCGCGGAGATATCCCCGCTGATCATCTGCAGCGGCACGGCCACGCAGGCCACGGCAAAGGCAATCGAGAAAGCACGCCGGTGGAATGTGTTGGAGCGATCGCGAAGCAGGAAGAACGCATGGATGGCGGCAACCGCGAACCCCGTGGCCACGTAGGCGGCAAGGGTCATGTGCAGGGTCTCGTGAAGGCTGGCGGGGTTGAGCATCGCGGCAACCGGATCGATCGCCGTGGGCCTGCCGTTGACAATGGTGAACCCGGCCGGCGTGTTCATCCACGCGTTGGCGGTAACAACGAAGATGCCGGAGAGGATCCCACTGGCGGCCACAACAAGGCCGGCAAACCAATGCGCGCGAGGGCTCAGGCGTTTCCAGCCGTAGAGATAGATGCCAAGGAAGATGGCCTCGGTGAAGAACGCAAACCCCTCCAGCGAGAAAGGCATGCCGATGATCGCGCCGGCATAACTCATGAACCCCGGCCACAGCAGCCCAAGCTCGAAGGAAAGAACCGTGCCGGACACCGCGCCCACCGCGAACAGGATAGCCGTTCCCTTGGCCCAGCGCCTGGCCAGATCCAGGAAGCCGCGATCGCCCGTGCGCAGGAAACGCCACTCGGCCACGGCCATCAGCAGGGGCATCCCCATCCCCACCGCGGCAAAGATGATGTGAAACCCAAGTGAGAGCGCCATCTGCGAGCGCGCGAAGAAAAAGTCGTCCATGCCATCCCCCGTTAAGAATTCCGGCCATGGAACATACGGGGGCTTTCGTCCGGGTTTCAGAGAAGCCTGGTATCAATACATATCACGCGATGTGGCGGGTAGCATCGAAGCGCGGTTCCGCACAACCAAACCATGGCCCCTGAAGGGTACCCAATCATGTACTCCTCCGCCGTGGGCTGAAACTCTATGTTCCAACACGATCAAGCAGGCGTGATTGCAGCGGGCCGCTGCCCGATTTGTCCGCACACATCCACATCCAAGCGCACGATGCGAACCATCGTGAAAGGTACTCGTTCACGCCAGCGCTTGCACTGCTGCCTGGCCTGGCATACATGCTTGTTGACGGGTGAGGCCCCGCGCCCTTGCGCACCAGAATATCCTGGTAACGCAGGTTGGGCTGCCCCTGTGCGGCGGGTCGCCATACAACATCCCGCGTTGCGTGGGCAAGCGCACAACGCTTTTCGGACCAAGGGAATCCGGAACCGCTCAGTGGCGGCGGCGCAACAATCGGAACGTGGAGGATCGACGCGAACGGCTGGATTACCGCATGCGGTGTTTCGGCAGGCGCCACCGCCCCGGGTATCGCGATGGACAGCTTCGATAACCATCGCGAGCCGATCCGCTGCATCCTTCGCGTCATCCGTACCGCAAGGGACTGCTGATCGCACCCGGACGAAAACTATTTCGGCAATTACATCCAGCGCACCCTGTTTCTCCGTATGTGGGATCGGGGTGCGCGATGTTTCCTCACACCGCCCCCAACGCCGCGACGGTCACGCGGCGGATACAGCGGGCGGCGCCCACCGACAAGTGTATCCAGGTTTGTTGCCGGGGTACACAAAGATGTACTCACGACCGGCCATGCCGGCGGAGTAATTTCCATTGTCGACTGTAGGCTACTGTTATCTCCGGCATCATGCCCTGCATTCCACGTCATGTGTCAGCGATGGCGGCATCCCCAGCCGCGACGCTTCGATGTTCGTGGCCGGCACAATGTGGGCTCGCATGCATCCCTGAGATACTATCACGACCTCTGCATCCGAAACTGTTTTAGCGGCATCGCCGTTGGCGGCAGCCCACTGCGGGCCCGAGCCGGGCGAGAGCACTATCTTTTCCGAACAGCCGTTGTCCCCGTTGCCAACAATCGAATGGTGGCAACCGTGGCAGTATGCACCCGGGCGCAAACGCGCACATGATTCGCCGCGCGGCTTGCCCCAACGCTCGCGGACTGGCCAACCATGGCCAACGCTGTAATCAGCATCGGAAGTTGTGATCCCGACCCAATGAAGACACTGATCATCGATAACTACGACTCCTTCACGTTCAACCTCTATCAAATGATAGCCGAGGTGAACGGAGAGGAGCCTATTGTCTTCACCAACGACGAAACCACATGGGATCACCTGCGGACGCTGGAGTTCGATAACATCGTGATCTCGCCTGGCCCCGGCCGCCCTGAAAACGAGCGGGACTTCGGTGTATGTCGCGATGCGCTTGCGCAGGCCAGCGTGCCGGTGCTGGGTGTGTGCCTGGGGCACGAGGGAATCGGGCACGCCTTTGGTGGCGAGGTGGACCACGCGCCCGAGGTAATGCATGGGCGCCTGAGCCCCGTGCTGCACGACAACTCGCCGCTGTTCGCCGGCATTCCGCAGGAGTTCATGGTTGTTCGGTACCACTCACTGATGGTGAACAAGGCGCTGCCAACCTGCCTGGAACGCATCGCCTGGACCGAGGACGGCGTGTTGATGGGATTGCGGCATCGCTCGCGGCCGTTGTGGGGTGTGCAGTTTCATCCGGAGTCGATCTGCACGGAATACGGCAAGCAACTGCTGGCCAACTTCCGCGACATCACAACTCGCTTCGCCGGTAATGCCAACGGAAATGGCGCACGCACATTTCTCGATTTCCCGCCACGGCGCAAACAGGCCGATCAGGGATTCGAGATTCGCTGGCGCAGGCTGAACACGCTGCACAACAGCGAACGTGTTTTCATGAGCCTGTATGCGCAGGAATCAACGGCCTTCTGGCTGGACAGTAGCCGTGTGGAGGAGGGTCTTGCACGATTCTCCTTCATGGGCGCACCGAACGGCCCGCTTTCCTCGACCGTGCTGTACGATACCGAAACCGGGCGGCTTACGATAAACGAGGGACCGCTGGATACGGCCACGGCGCAGGAGCGGCAGCAGAGCATCTTCGAATATCTGGAACGCGAGCTGGCACGCCGGCGCTGCAACGCCGACGAGCTTCCGTTCGATTTCAACTGCGGATTCGTGGGCTACTTCGGTTACGAGCTGAAGAACGAATGCGGCACCACGGCGGTGCATTCCTCGCCGTATCCCGATGCCGCGTTCATCTTTACCGATCGGTTGATCGCGTTCGACCATCTTCAGCAGGCAACCTATCTGGTATCGCTTGTCCCAGCCGGCTCGGCAAGCTGGGCCGAGCAGTGGTTCAACGACGTTGAGCAACAGTTGGCCACGATGCCGGAAGCGCCGCCGCTGCCCGCCGAGTCGCCGGCATCTGCAACCGAGCCGATCACCTTCCGCCTGAGCCGTGACCACGCAACGTATCTGCGCGATATCGCCGCATGCCTGCACGAGATTCACGAGGGCGAGAGCTACGAGATCTGCCTCACCAATCAGATCGAGACAACCACGGTGCCCGATCCCGTTGCGCTGTATCGCACGCTGCGCGCGATCAACCCGGCGCCATACGCTGCTTTCCTGCGCTTCGGCGATCTGGCGGTGGCGTCATCCTCGCCCGAACGATTCCTGCTGATCGATCGCGACGGCTGGGTGGAGTCCAAGCCGATCAAGGGAACGCGGCCGCGCGCGGCCACCGAGGAACAGAACGCCGCGATCCGCGAGGAGCTGCGCACCGCAACGAAGGATCGCGCGGAGAATCTGATGATCGTGGATCTGCTCCGGAACGACCTTGGCCGCGTATGCGAGGTTGGCAGCGTGCATGTGCCAAAGCTGATGCACGTGGAGAGCTACGCAACGGTTCATCAACTGGTCTCGACGGTCCGCGGCCACCTGCATCCGGAACGCAGCGTGGTGGAGTGCATCCGCTCCGCATTCCCGGGCGGCTCGATGACAGGCGCGCCCAAGCTGCGCACGATGGAGATCATCGATCGATTGGAGCAGGAGGCGCGCGGCGTGTACTCCGGCGCAATCGGCTTCCTTGGGCTGAACGGCACGGCCGATCTGAACATTGTGATCCGCACGGTGGTGCTTACGCCAACCAGCGCGCGGATTGGCGTGGGGGGCGCAATCGTTGCGCTCTCCGATCCCGAAGAGGAATTCGAGGAAACACAGGTAAAGGCCCGCGCGCAAATCAATGCGATCGCACGGGCCGCGCACGGCAACACGCGTGCGGACAACATCAGGATGGAAGGGCTATGACGGCCTGTTGAAGCACCGCAAAGCCCGGGCTGTTGAATGCGGCCGGGCTGCAAGACGGCTTAACCGACGCGAGAATGCGGCGCCCTGACGGACGCCAACAACAAGCGTACCCGTGAAGGCCAGCTCCGCGGATGAGGTTGCTCCAACAGCCCGCCAGGCTTGAATGCCGCGAGCGGCGCAACCGCCTGTGGCTTACGGGGAGGGTACACGACGATGAGCATCATTCTGGAGCCGTGCCGTTGGGCATATGCCGAGGGCAAGCTGGTGCCAGCCGAGCGCGCAACGCTTCCGGTTGACAACCATGCCGTGCATTTCGGCAGTGCCGCGTTCGAATCGCTTCGAACGTATCGCACTCCAATCGGCACGCGCATCGTGGGTCTTGAACAACACCTCGACAGGCTGCAATCCACCATGGAAATGCTGCGGCTTGTTGTGATCGATCGCGAGCTGGTGCGCCATGCGCTGCTGGATGTGATAACCGCGAACCAGATCGAGGACGGCTATATCCGGCTGCTTGCGTTCCCCGGTGGAAATTGCTCGCGGCTGGACCCTTCCGTGCACGAGCCCGAACTTCTCATACTTGCCTGGCGGGTAAACGGGCCGCGCTTTGCCCCACCGCTTTCGCTGGGTGTTGCGGCCATCCGGCGCCCGCCCGCGTTCACCTCCCTGCCCCGCGCAAAGCACAGCGGCATGTACGGCATCTACGCCGCGGTACACAGCACCGCGCGCGCCGCCGGCTACGACGACGCCCTGGTACTGCACGCCGATGGCACGGTGTGCGAGGTGACCGGCGCCAACATTTTTCTGGTACGCGACGGCGGACTGGCCACACCGCCAATCCCCGACAGCATCGACGGTGTTACGCGAAAGCTGGTGATGGCGATGGCCGCCGGGCTGGGAATTGGCGTGGAGGAAATCCCGCTGAGGTTGGAGGATTTCACAACCGCCGACGAGACATTCATCACCGGCACGTTTCATGGCCTGCGCGCGGTGCACTCGATCGAGGGGCAGGCTACCCGCATTGCCGCTCCAGGCCCGGTCACGCAGGCGTTGCAGCGTCGGTATATCGAGATGCTGGAATCGCTCACCGAGGAAAGCAGGCCGTGGATTTCCACGATCGCGGCATCGCGGGAAAACGGGCACGGTGTGGCCAATGGCGGAACCAACGGGCACGCCGCGCACGAGCCATTCCGCGTGCGGCCGGCCGATCGCGACGACATACCGGGCGTGCTGGAGGCCGTGCGCCAACTGCTGGAGGAATTGCGCGGCGTGCCGGGCATCCAGCTTCCGGATGGCGCCGAAGCCGTATGCCGGCGGACAATCGAGGGAAGAACACGCGGCGCGATTTTCGTGGCCACATCGGGCCACAACAGCCAACTGGTGGGCGTGCTTTGCCTGAGCGTGCAGGAGGCCATCCACGTGGGCGGGACCTACGGGCTGATCCAGGACCTGTGGGTGAGCCCCGCCTACCGCAGCGACGGCGTGGGGGCCGCGTTGGTGGCCGCGGCCGAGAGCTACTGCCGGCAGCACCGGATCGGCAACATCGAGGTCTGCCTGCCAAGCCATCGGTTCCCGCGTCTGCCGCGCACGCACAGCTTCTATCAATCGTGTGGCTTCATCGAGCTTGGGCCACGGATGCGCAAGGAGGTTGCATGAACCACATCAACGTTGTGCTTCAACACGACATCACCGGCCAACTGCCGTTTATCCTGAATCGCCACGGCAAACCAATCCCGTGCAACGAAACCGAGGAACGGATTGCCTGCCTGGCATCGGGCCTGGCACGCGTGCGGTCGGCGGAATTCCTGGCGCCCGACGCCGGCGACGATGAAGTTGCTCGGCTTCTGAACGCGATTCACGATACGCAGTACCTGGCGTTTCTGGAGCAGTGGAGCCAGGCACACGCCAGCAACGATACATTCCTGTTCGAGCATCCATATCACCCGGAGGGGATCGCGCCGGACACACCAATCATCGGCGGTATCTACCACACGGCATTCGAGAGCGCCCGCACGGCGATTTCGGCCGCGCACATCGCTGCCCGCGGCGGCATCGCCTACGGGCTCTGCCGACCGCCCGGCCATCATGCCGGCCGCGCATTTCTTGGCGGGCATTGTTACCTGAACAACGCGGCGCTTGCCGTTGCCGCGCTGATGGAACACGGCCACCAGCGCGTTGGGCTTATTGATTTCGATATCCATTTCGGCAACGGCAGCTCGGCAATCCTTGCGGAAATGCCCAACGCCTTCTTCGGCTCGGTACACGGCGCCACCGACATCAGCTACCCATATCTGGAAACGTGGCCGCCGAACGATCGCCAGGTTTTCATACCGTTCAGCGAACCCCCAACACCCGACGAGTTCGTAAGCGCGGTGATGGAGATGGTGCGTCGCGCAATGGCCTTCGGCTGCACCGCGCTGGTGGTTTCGGCCGGATACGATGTGGTGGCAAACGATCCACACGGCATCTGGACACTTTCGCCCAGTGTGTTGCAACCGTTGGGCGCGGTGTTCGCCCATTCGGAGCTGCCGCTGTGCATCGTGCAGGAAGGCGGCTATAACCCGGAGTTGCTTGGCGAATGCGCCTTCGAATTCGCATCCGGCCTGGTCGATCGCGCCGGATCGCGTACGCCGAACGCGCGCGCAACCTCGGCGGCGGTTGCCGAGCCCGCCGAACCCGGCGCATTCCGAACCATGGCAAAGGTGGCACGATGAACTCGCTTGAAGCCTATCGCAATCAGATCGACGCGCTGGATGCGCAATTGATCCGCACGCTTGGCGAGCGATTCGAGGTATGCCGCGAGATCGCCCGATTCAAGCGCGAGCAACTGATCCCGATGATGCAGAGCGGGCGCGTGGAGGAAGTGAAGCGCCGCTGCGCGGGGCTTGGCCAGCAGTACGGCATCAATCCACAGCTTATCGTTGAGATATACGGCCTGATTATCGACGAGATCTGCCGCATGGAGGATTCCATCATCGGCAACACGCCGGAACGGATGGACGCCGCATGAACAATCCAGGCCGCGCACACCAAAACATGGGGCCACGATGAACCGCACGCCAACATTTGGAACACTGGGCCCTACAGGCACATGCCACGAAAATGCCACGAAGCACTACCTGCGGCATTTTGGCCTGGACGAAAACGCGATCGTATTGGTGGATAATTTCGACGTCGGCATCGAGCTGCTGCACGATGGCGCGTTTGATTATCTGGTGCAGAACAGCGCCCATACCGGGGTTCACATCGTCACGGAGAAATACCACAACGAGTTCCCGGTTGTGGATGCGTTCCTGTTTCCAACACAGGAGATGGCGATTCTGGAACAGGCCGACGTCGACGAGCCGCGGACGCTTGGGATCGTGGAGGCATGTAATGGATATCTGGACGGGATTTCCTACCCGGAAAAGATATACGAGGAAGCCAAGCCGATCCTCGCCAGGAAATTCATCGAGGAACGCGCGTACGATGCCGCGCTGATCTATATCAAACACCACACCGAAAACCCCGGCCGATTCCGCGTGCGGAAATATATCGGTCACGTTGTCACGGCATGGGTGGTGTACGGTCGCGATCAGGTATTCAAGGGCGATGTGCTCTCCACGCTTCCCCGCGATTTCTATCAGCGGCATGTGATGGCCGGCGTGGAGTAACCGGCCGGGCTATCCCCGGATTCCGGCATCCTCGATTAGCCCCAGGCTTTCCAGGGCGCGGCGCAGGACGGCGCGAACCAGTTTTCGCACGCGGGGATGTTCGGGTTCGCGGAGATACTCCTCGCAGTAATGCACAAGGTAGCTGGCCAATCCGGCCAGATTGAACTCGACGGCCGCCGATTCCACATTGCGGAGATACTCCTGCGAGCGGATCACCAGCAGGCGGTACAGATCGGCGTTAAACGGCGCCCCGGTATCCGTGGCCGGCGCCATCGCATGGCACCACGCGCGCGCGATTGTCCAGCCCGGATTATCCGCCTGCACCAACAGATCCCAGGAATATTCCATCAGCTTCATGTGCGGGCGGCACAGGAAAAAGCTTTTGACAACGATGTCGGCAACGGCGTCCGGCTCAACAGCGCCCTGAGCGATGGCCGCAACCCGACGTATCTCGTCGAGCGCAACGAGCTGATCGAGAAGGTCGTCGATCAACACGGCATCACCCGCGCTGGAGCTCACCTTGGAATTTTTCAGCGTGACCATGCTGTGAAACAGTTGCACGTGGCCGTGGTTGGGCTGCCCGGGACGGATTTTCTCCATCAACTCCATGTGCACCTGGCTTGCCGGCTGCCACTCGGTGCCGGCAAGGTCGATATAGGTATCGCCGTGGGCGCGCTCATCCAGCAACCGGAAATACACGGCAAGCAATCGTGCATGTTCGGTGGGGAACCCGTCATCGCGGACGAGGATCATGGTTTCGAATTCCTCGCGACCGGTACGATAAACCGTTGTGCCATCGGGCTCGCGATCCAGCACACCGCGCGCCAGCCCTTCCTGGATAAGCGCGGGAACATCCGCCATCGCGTCCGATTCAAAATCGTGGCGGTCAATGTGTACACCAAACCGGGCAAGCGTGCGCTCGTGCCCGTCCATTACCCACTCGCGGATGCGCGCCCACAACACGTGCGAGTCGGGGTCGCCGGCCAGCCAGCCCTGCATGTATTGGTCGGCACGATCGCCGCTGTTGGAAAGCTCGCGGGCAATCGGATCGCCCACACCGGCCTCCGATCCCTGCGCTGCATGCTCCCGGATAAATCGAGCATAACATTCGCCGATAAAGTGATCGGCCTTTCTGCCGATTACCGTGGGGTCCTCACCATCATGGAATGTTGTGTACCCGGCCATTGCCTCGCAGATATTGCGCCCGATATCGCCAACCAGGCTTTGACGCACAACGGTGGCCCCGGCCGATCGGAGCGCCGAGGCCAGGGCATTGCCGATCGAGACATTGCGCAGGTGGCCGATATGCAGTGCCTTGCTGGTATTCGGGCCGGCAAAGCCCACCATGTAACGCTTCGCGGCCATGATGCCGGCCGCCGACATCCCCGCATCGCCGCCATCGGAAAGGCGCTGGCCCAGATCATCGATGAAGGCGTCGGAAAATCGGAGCGAAACCGCGTTGCCCTTGGCACGGACTTCCGCGACGATCGGGAGCGCGGTGATCTCGTCCACAACGGCACGCCCCTCGGGCGAAGCAAGCCATGCGCGATCGCGAAAGAAAAATCGGACATCGACCGGCGCATTGTCGCGGCGCCGCATTTCGACGGTTTGGCAACCGGACTGCGGAGGCATCAAGCCTTCGAGGTAGAGAACCAGATTTGTTGACCCGATGGGTTGCATGGCGTAACCGATTCGTGTTGTGGGATATCCGCTGAGTCTGGGAAATTTCAACAGGCCGCTATACAGAAACTCCGCGCACCGTACTGGCACGCGGAGTTTTCAGGCTGTTGTCTGTTGGCGTGGTCGCGGCCAGGGCATGATGCGAGGCCGAGCAGATGCTTTTGTGAAAAAACACCCAAGCCTTCCCTGGCATAATTGCCGACCGAATGCGCGCCTAGCGGGACTCGAACCCGCACCTGCGGTTTAAAAGACCACTGCTCTTCTAAGCGTTTGCCTTGTTGGTGCTACTTGCAGGGCTTCCTCGATCATCCATTAGATTTTCGGCGACAATAAGGCGATTGGTGAGGATTTCGTAGTTGCAATGAGAATGCCTAGGATTATTCCCACTGACGCGCGCGTTGATAACCTACCTCACCTTTCTATTCATTGACGCTTCCAATCAAAGGAGGGGTTGCCTCCCTGGGACATTTTGTTTTGGATGTTCGTCTCTATCCTGCTTTCCTTCCAACTCGGATTTTAGCCTATTGACCGGTTGAGCTACAGGCGCATGGATTGGCATTCATCCCGGACATATTTCACACTCAACCACTGTCCAGCAAAGCCGAACGTGAGTGACCATGAGATGCCTGGAACGTAATGATGTGATTTCCGAAACTCGTGTCTGAAATTGGATTGTGTTGTCAACGGGGGCGGTTCAAAGACCGGACCAAAGATAGGATTTTGCGCTCCTGAATGCAAGCAAAAGACCGCTGGGAAAACAGTTTTTTTCTCAGTTCCGGATAAATCGCAAAGCCAGCGTTCATGCGGCTTAGCGGGCAGCAGCATATACCGCGAATTGGCGGCTTTCGGCGGATCTTCCGGACACTATCCGCCGTTGATATCAAGCCTCCGGAGCGCGCGCGAATAGATCAACCAGACCACCGTGCCAAGCACGCCAAGCCAGATCCCGCCTCGGAGCGCGGTGGCGGCGGCCAGCCCCCAACTGGGCTGCACCAACAGCTTCGACGGGTAATACATCATCACCGGAAACGGTGTAAGCTCCACCATGGTGCGCGCCCACTCCGGCCAGTATCCAAGCGGCACGGCGCCCCCACCGAACGTAAGGATCAGCAGGCCGAGCACCCACACGAACGCTGTCGCCTTCTCCAGCCAGAACGTGGCCAGGCCGGCGATTGCCTGAAGCGCGAAGAACAGCAGCGAACGAAGCACAAAAGCCAGAAGGAAAGCAACCATGCCAAACGGCGTAATCGCGATTGTACCGGAGGCTATCCAGGCCACAATGAACGCGGCCGGGAACGCCACGCAGAACGAAAGCGCGGTGTGCGCCATCACCCTGGCGAAGCGCGCCAACAGGTAATCGTATGGTCGAGCCAGGGTTATGGCGATGTTGCCGGAGATGACGTCGTGCTCGATGTCGAGCTGTGCCTCGGTCTGCACCGAGAAGTAGAGCACCTGGGCGCCGGAGAGAAACCAGATCAAGCGCTCCCAGTTCATCCCCTCACCTGCCAGGCCGCCCACGTTTTCCGGACGCACGGTAACCTGCCACACCTGCAGGACAACGTAGAAGAACAACACAATGGTGATGTTGCCCAGGATGAAATCCCAGGCATAGGCCGTCATCTGGCGAAGCTCGATTCGGAATATCGACCAGTACTTGGCCGCCGAGCCATATGTCATGCCCCAACCTTCCAGAAATCAATCTCCAGTGCAACGGCTTCCGGCGTGGCGCGACGTTCGGCATGCGTCAGAAATATCTCGCCATCCATCAACGGCGATCGGCAGACGAACGTATGGTACTCGCCGTTGCGCCCGTCGGGATCGATGCCGCGTTCGGCGAGGTATTCGATGAACTCGGAGGAGAGATCCTTGCCCAGATAGGATTCGCTGATGGTGCGGTCGATTTGCACGATCACCGATCGCATCGAGCGTCGTTGCTCCTCCACCAGCAATGCCGGCGGAACGCCCCACAGCGGGTACAACGGGCGCATCGAGAAATCAACCATCAACGATTCGAACCAGTCGCGGCGATCGCGGCGTGCTGCATCGCCGAAGATGCAGCGCGAAATACCATCGCTCCGAAGTTCGAACAGCGTGTTCCGCAACACACGTTCGTACGTGGCATACCGCGCCCGCACTTTCAGCAGGGGAATGCCAATCAACCGCGCCTGTTCCTCGATCAGTTCCGGCGGCAGCCGATGCGACATCACCAGCTCGGTCTCCTCGTCGATGAACGTCACAAGCAGCTCACACTCCATCCCCGCCTGCATCGCCCGTTGCAGCGCGTAATGGCACCCTTTCCCGCCGGACCACATCGCGAACGCAACGCTCATGCGTCGCCCTCCCGCACCACCCCGGAGCGCTCCATCCAGAACGAAAGGTCTGGCTCGCCGAACACCGGAAGATCCGTCTGCCCCGTGGCCAGCGCGCACTGCATGTAGGCAACACACAGCCCACAGCCGGTGCCAAGCGGGAGATGCCGCTGCAGCTCGGCAACGGACAAACACGCCTCGCGCCGCGCCACTGCAAGCGCTTCGCCAAATCGAATCGAATGGCAGATACACCGATCGACAGCCATTACGGCATGGTTCCTGTGTGGGATATTGCGTTTGGCATAAGATAGTACGCCGGACCGGCTTGTTCGACGTATGCATGCCCAAACGGCTCCGAACGTTGCGGATTGAATCGGAGCCGCGGAACGAACTCCGCAACCCCGGACAACCAGCCTCCCGCGCCCGGCACCTAGATTGCACCCGATGAGCAACTCACATCCTTCAACGGCGAGCCGCCCGGACACCGACGTGGACTATCGCGCACGTGTCAAGCGCGTGCTCCGATACATCGCCGAACACCTGAGCGAACCGCTTCTGCTGGAGCATCTGGCCGCGCACGCCTACTTCTCGCGATACCATTTCCATCGGATTTTCTCCGCGTACGTGGGTGAAACCGTGAGCGACTACGTGCGCCGCAAACGCCTGGAGGCCGCGGCCGATCGGCTGTTGAACGGCACGGGGCCGATTGCCGAAATCGCCGAGGGCTTCGGGTATCAGACCTCGGCGGCGTTCACCAAGGCATTCAAACGCCACTACGGTATCGCCCCATCGGCCTATCGCGCGCTTGGGGCGGGCGCCGCGCTGTTGAAGCCAAACAAATCGACAATCGGACGAACGAACAGGAGGAGAAACATGAAGGCTGAGATCCGCACACTGCCGGAACAACGCGCGTACTGCATAACCGCCACCGGGCTTGCCAACGGCAATTTCACCAACGCGGCGGACCGTGCCTTTGGCGAGCTGCTTCCGTTTCTGCAGCGCAACGGCCTGATGTCGGCGATTCGCCTGTGCCTGGGCATCTGCCCGGACGATCCATCGCAGGTGCCGGCCGAATCCTGCCGCTATGTTGCCGGGGTAGTACTGGCGCACGATGCCGAACCGGAGGGCAATGTGACGGTGGAAACGATTCCGGGCGGACGTTGGGCGGTGCTGGTGCATCATGGCCCGTACGAGGAGCTGGGCCAGGCCTGGGATGCGGTCTATCGGGACTGGCTGCCGAGCAGCGGCGAGCAACTGCGCGACACCCCTCCGTTCGAGGTGTATCTCAACGACAAGCACACCGTTGCACCGCAGGATCTGCTGACGGAGATCTACATCCCCATACAGTAACACACTCAGCGGTCTGGAGCCGCCCCCTGACAAGAATCAGGCCCGCCGAACACATCGGCGGGCCTGACTGTTTATGGGCGGATGCCATGAATCAATGCATACGCTGCTCAGTGCGAATACATCGACAAGTACAATCGTCTATCGGACGACCGATATGGTTCGCGTGCGCTGCACGCCGCCGGCCTGCAGGCGGCAGTAGTATGTCCCGGCAGGCAATCCCTCGGCCGAAAGATTCACCTGATGCTCGCCGGCGTCAACCGATGCATCGATCATCGTGCGGACACGGGCACCGCCTGCGTCGTACAACTCCAGGCGCAGCGGGCCTCCCGGGGTACGGAAACGGATCGCGGTGTTTGTTGCGAACGGATTCGGCACGTTCTGCTCCAGCGCGCATGCGGCATCGGATGCCTCGTTGGAACCCACTCCGCTGGATGTGCCCTTGATGATCGGGATGATCGGGAAATCGCGGAAGAGCACGCTGTTGCGTTCGGAATCACCGGCGCCGAACCAATCCTTCATGATCGATGCGTATACCGATCGGAAGTCGTACTGCATCGGGATGTTGTCGTTGGAGCTTACATCCGACGCGATGGTGGGATTGGCGCCCAGGATGCCCGGGATGACGTTTGTGCCGAACACGATCAGCGGTGCGGCTGCCCCGTGGTCGGTACCGCCGCTGCCGTTGGACTTGATGCGGCGCCCGAACTCGGAGAACGTCATTCCGATCACACGATCCTCCAACCCGAGCAGCCGGAGATCATCCTGGAATGCCGAGATCGCAACCGAAACCTGGTTGAGCAGCGTGCCGTGCGGCACAGGCGTTCCCGGGCCGCCGTTCACCTGATTGATATGCGTGTCGAACCCGCCCAGATTCACCATGTAGATGCGCGTGCGAAGCCCGCCGGCAATCAACGTGGCAACAATCTTCAACTGATCGGCCAGCGTGTTTGCTCGGGCAGCCGGATACAGTGTTGACTTGTTGGTTGCCTTGCTGGCGGCCGCCTTCACCGGCTGGGCGAACTTGTCCAACTGACGCCCAACACCGCGGATGTAATCCAGTTCGGAGCCCGCACGCCCCTGCGGCACGGGCTCGCCGGTACCGTTGACAATGTTGTAGAACGATGTCGGGTTGGAGAACGACATGCCCATGTTGGCGTTCGGACCTTCCAGGCCGGTGGAAAGCGACGAGCCTATCTGGATGGCAAGCGGATCGGGCATGGAGGCATTGGGGTAGGCGCCCGGATATCCCGGATACTCGTAATCCAGGTAGCGGCCCATCCAGCCTGTGCCGATCACCTGATCGTAGTCGGATGCGGTAAGCCAGATATCGGTGGATCGGAAGTGCGAGAAATCGGGATTGGGATACCCGACGCTCTGCACCACGCGCACCCTGCCGCTGTTGTACATGCCCTGCACGCCGGTCATCTGCGGATGCAGACCGGTGGCATCGGTGAGCTTGAGCACCGTGTTCTCGGCAATGGCGATGTTGGTGCGCGCCTTGTTGTAGTTGGCGTACTGATCCAACGGAATCACGGTGTTCAACCCGTCGTTGCCGCCGCTAAGCTGGATCAGCACCAGCACGCGATCGGTGTCCACATTGGCCAACAGCCTGCTCAGCATGGGCGTACGTCCGTACGCGCGCACGCTGAAGCCTCCCAGCATGATCGGGAGCATTGCGGCGGGAGCCATTCCCTTCAGGAAGTTGCGACGCTTCATGATGTTCTTCCTTGTGCTTGATGTTCCGGATATGCGTTCGGCTACGAGAGTTGATACTCGGCCATCGTGAGCATGTAATTGAACAGGCCGCGGAGCTTGTCCTCCACGGTCTTGCGCTTGGTCTCATTGGTGGAGTCGGCCACGTAGTCGCTCCACTCGACATCCCACTCGTAGTCGGGCAGGCCGGGCAGCAGGATATCGTTCAGCGTGGTGCGTTGGGCATCGGTAAGCGGCATCGGGAATAGCAGGCGCGCGGTTTCGTTGATAACGGCGTTCGGATCGTTCGGCTGGCCCAGTTGCTTCACGAAGGCGATCACGTCGATCAGCCCCTTGCCGTATGCTTCATCCCACTGGATACCGTTGATCGAAATATCGTCGAGCAGGTTCACGCGCTTCTGCAATGTGTCGGCATTCACCCATAGCTCGTGGTACGAGGGGCTTTGCCAATAGGCGGGCCAGCCGGCAACGTTTGGCGGGTTCATCAGGTCCATCCCCATGTTCGCCATCAACCGCCGCAGCGTGCGAAGCCGCCAATTGTACTGGCGCCTGTCGCTGGAACGCAGCGTAAGGAACGGCGGCTTGGTGGTGCTGTCGTCCAGATCAACGCCGATCCACTCGAACGTCCGGCAGACGCCGATGGTAATCTCCACGGGGTTTTTGATCACGCATCCAACACGGCCACCTTCGTGGAAGTGACGGCTTTTCAGGAGCGCCGCCAACACGGGTTTTACCTCGTAGTTGCTGGCGCGCAGCAGCGCGGCCATCGGCGCGATCACCTCGGTCTCGGTCTGATCGTCGATCACGTAATCAACGAACCAGCGGTAGAGCTTGCGGCAGAAGTACAGCGCGGTTGCCGGTTGCTCGAAGATCATGTCGATAAGCGCGTCGATCTCGGCACGAGCCGAGCTTTCGCTGCTGCCGCCGGTGATCACGCGCCCGCCATACGCGGCCGAGAATGTCTTATCGCCGGTGTCGTGGTTGGCCGCCGTGTACTTCGCCGTGATGGCGCCGGACTCATCGCTCCACCCGGTAAGCACCCGGGCCGCGGCCTTGATGTCGGCTTCGGTGTAGTTGGTGTAGTCGCCCGGCGCGCGCTCCGGCCCCTTGCCTATCGTGAACAGCTCCTGCAGTTCGCGCGCATAGTTCTCGTTGGGCGCCCCCTTCTTGTTGGCGTTGCCGTTCAGGTACCGAAGCATCGCGGGATCGAATGTGATCATCCGGACCATGCTGCGGAAGTTGCCGAACGCATTCTCGCGGAACAGTGCGTTCTGCTTGTACATGTAGCGCGCGTCCTTCACCGACACCGCCCCGGTAGCAAAGTGATTGTGCCAGAACAGCACCATCTTCTCGCGCAGCGTGAACCCCTGCGAAAGCATCAGATCCATCCACCAGGAAAGCAGGTAGGTCTGATAGGTGGCATCGTTCCCGGAGACATAGGCCTCGGTGGTCCAGCCGGTTTTCTCGGCGTTGTTGACGTAGGCTGTGGGTGGGGTTGGCGGCGGTGTGGATTCCAGAAGCCGATCCACCGCGCTTGCCGCATTCAGCGCCAACGCGGTTGCAACATCGGATTTGGTAAGGCCGAACAGGCTGCGGCGCAACAGGTGCATGGCCTGATCGGCGCCCCATGGCCCGGTGTATGGTTCCAGCCCGGCACCACCCTGGACGGCTTCACCGCCACGTTGGCCGCGATTTCGCGGAACACTGGCGCCGCCTTTGAACAATCCGGTTGCAGTAATGAAGCCTCGTCGATCCATGGCTAACTCCGCCGATCGTTGTTGAAACAGGCTAGGATGAATGCGCGCACGGCATGTGCGCGATGTGTTACAGGGCCGGGGGTGGCGGCACTACACAGGCCAGGGAAGGACACATGGTGATGGTGAAAGTTACAGGCGTCAACACTCGAGCCCGGCACATCACGGCCGGGGGAGGAGGAGTATCACACCGGAGTCGGGACACCGCCGTGTTGCCCTGAACAACAGCCAGCGCCTCCATCCAGCCAGTGGACCTACTCCCTTCCTTGTTCACCCTACGTGCTCACGTTCCCCCTGCCGCCCGTGAAGATGCTTCATTCGTGCCTTTAAAGGGTATGGGGGGCGGTGGCTCACTGTGCAACCAGAAGAGAGCTTGTCGCCGTCCCCTGCTCGGTGACAAGCCGCACGAAATACCGGCCGGCAGGCAGGGCGGCCGTGTGGTTTGTTGTGTGGTCGCCGGCCTCCAGCGCGCCGTATGCCGCGCTGTACACGCTGCGGCCCAGAACGTCGCAGATCACCAGGCGCGCGCCGCTGGTGCGTTCGTGTAGGTGCATCGTGATCGTTGTCGGCGTGTTGGCGCGGGCGATGTTGGGGGCTACATGTACCGATGTGGCCTCGTGCGAGCTGGTACGATCAGGGCCAGGCACAGCGGCGGTTTGCGGGCGGTATACGAGCACGCTGTTAATGGTTCCGCCCCATGCCTTGTTCGGGTGTGGGTAGGCAAGGGTAGCAACCTTGCCGGGGCCGTACCCGTACAGAATGCGAACCATGCTATCGATGTTCGCGCCAACGTTCCAATGGTCGCCGTCGTTGGTGTACACCCATAGGCCGTTTTCGCCGGTGGAAATACCGTGCGTGCTATCGGCCATCGCGATTGTGTACAACCCGCTGCCGAGCGCGCGGCCAAAGGGGGACTCCTTGAAGAGCGTATCCCAGGTTCGTCCGCCGTCGCGCGTTCGGAAGATCATGTTCACCAACTTCACGGAGTCTTGAACGAAACCACAGGCCCAACCATCCAACTGGCTTGTGAAGGAGATAGTACCGAGACGGTCAGGCAGTGGTTGTTCGTCGCGCGTCCAGGATGTGCCGCTGTCGGTGGTGCGGTACATTCTGCCTGTGCTGATGAAATCGTAAGTGACGAGATAGTAGGTTGATGGAGAAAAGGGGTGGAGTTGCCCGAAGAACTCCTGCCCGTTGGTTGGGTCCTTCAAACGTCGCCAGGTTGCGCCACCGTCGGTGGTGCGGGCAAGAAGAAATGCATACCCTGCCAGAAGTCCATTGACTGAATCACACATGCTGACGAGACGTATAGGAAGACGCCGCGTTTGGCGTGTGCACGAGTCGCACCAGGCCTGTTGCCATGCTTGGCCGCCGTTGTGGGTGTAGAAGATCGTAACGCCGGTATCGCCGTGTTGCACCAGGGTATCACCAACAACAATGGCGACGTTCGGGGTTGGGTGTGCCAGGTCGTTAAGCGATCCATCGATCCGGAACCCAAGGCGAAGGGTGATGGGCCAGGTGTTCCCGCCGTCGGCCGTGCGGGCAACCGTGGCCCGCCCGGTGTGGCCAAAGGCCATTGCGTGTACTGTGTCAGGAGCAACGATGCCGCTAAGGTAAATGCCACCGCCTAAAGAATCATCGGTGATGACACGGGTTTGTACGCTCCAGGGGAACTCTTGCGCGCTGGCTGTGGACAGAAGCAGCCAGAACAGGGCAAGGATGGCAAGCGATCGGTTCATCATCATACATTTCATGTTGGATAATGCACAGTGATTGACTGTTGTTCAAGGTGAAAGATCCCCCGGCCTGTAATCGGGCCGCCCGATCGCGGGCCGGGGGTGTGTTCGTTACTGCTGGTGCGCCTGTTGTTCGGTCGCTGGTTGTTCTGTTGCCGGTTGTTCCGGCTTCATTGCCGCGGTTGTTGGCCCTGCTGGTGTTGTTGGGTGCGTGCCGGAAATGGTCGGCTCGTCCTTCCGCTTGTTCAACAGACCGTCTTCATCCACGGCCGAACAGCTTGATTGGCATGTGTCGTAGCAGTTGTTCAGCGCGGTTTGATTGCCGATCCACTGTACTTCACGATAGGGTACGTTGTCACTGTTTCGTTTGACGCAAACCTTGTAGAACCCACGGCAACAGGATGACCCGCTTTGCAAGGGGCAGTTCACGGCGTAGTTGTTCGGTATCTGACTCCAGCACTGCGCAACACGGGCCGTGTAGGAGTTGACGCAACTAT
>CBHYLN010000069.1:0-27713 GCA_966128725.1 uncultured bacterium
GAAGGTCGCCTGCACCTGCGTATCGTCGTATTCGGTCACCACGGCGCTGGGGCCGTTCACCCAGGCGTCGCAGTTGGTCCAGCCGTACCCAGCCTGCTGATTAGGGTCGTCCGGATCGAATGCAAAAATCCGATCGTGCCGTACCCCGCCGGGTGTGCCATTGGGACATTCAATTTCCGTACGACGAATCCGACCGGGCTCCGCGAAATAGATCCCCCCTTGTATGTCGCCAAAGGCGTAACAAATCCCGCTATTGCCAAGGCACTCAATAAGCCAGCATTTCTTCTTGGTCCGCTTGGCCGACTCGGGTCCGGGTTTCGGGGCTACACGTGCCGCCGCCGATCGCTTGGCGGGAGTGGCGGCAATTGATTCGCTTGCAGCCAGCGGCAGCAAGCCCAGCAAAAACAGCGCCAATAGCGCTCGAAGAGTCTTCATGGTTATACTCGTGAATAGTGAATATGAATAACTCCGCGCATGCCTTTCCTGAAACCCAACGGCCGCCGCCATCCACAGGAAAGAATGGATACCGGCATGGCGCACCGGGCGCATGCATACGCTGGCGGCGTATTTCGCCGCCACTGAGAGAATGAAATACTGACTGTCGTGGGGATCTCCTCGATCACCTGCCAGGCTAGGGAATGCAGGCGTGCACGGGCCACGTAAGACGAAGGAGAACGGGATCAATATAACGCAAAGACCATGCGAGCGCAATACATGCACGGGAATTGCCCAATTGCAGTGATGATAGAAAAGCCAGAACGAGCCTCACACGGAAGCCGAGAGCATTCATCACCAGCTTGCTGCTTTCGAGACGTCGCAACAGCGAGTCCTAATGCGAAATTCGCGGCGCCGATATCTGATTGAACATCGAGCAATCGGTGGGTTGCCCCCGATTGCGAACCGCCACCCCCGCAATACCGGGTGCATCGTTATTCGCGAAGAGCCGCAATGTTAAGGCTGTGCAACCATAGTGCAGGTTGCATCCTTGGTTGCAAACGTGGAGGCACCGCGTCGTTGATGCAACCGCGGCGCTGGCAACGCGACGGCATCGGCTGCACGTTTAAAGCGTAGCCGGCCGATCGAGAGCAGGCATTGTTCGGTATGGCAATGCGCAGCTTTCATCCCACACGCCGATCCCGTAAGTTTGGCTCGATCCAGAGCACAGCTCAGTGAACCCGTTCAGGACAACCATGATCCTCCGCTCGCTCGTCACCCGACTGGCCATCATTGGCTCCATCCTTTGCGCATTCGCCTTCGCCGGCGACGATGACGCCTTCTACTTCTCGCTGTCAAGTGAACAGATCTATTACCCGGGCTCTCCGGAAACAGCGATCCAGTTCAGCGGCAACGGTGTAGGCGGCGCCAAAGTCTATATGCGCGCGTTCCGCATCAACGATCCGGTGGAGTTCTTCCTTGCCCAGAAGGACCCGCATGCTCCGTCGCTGCTGGCGATGAAGGAGGCCAACACGTTCGACATGATCGAACAGAGTTTCTCGAAGGTGAAGCGCGATGCCCGTTATGCCGCACGCGACGTGATGCCGGCCGATGCCCGCCGCGCCATCCGCGACGTGGCCGACCTGAACAGCTCGAAGGCGGAGAAGGAGCGCCAGAAGAACCAGAAGCCGACCCCGACCGACCGTACGAAGCTGGTTGTGGACGACATCCCCAAGGGCGCCGAACACTTCGATATCGTGGCGACCTGGGAACACCAGCTTACGATAAAGCCCGGCGAGGAGGAGAACTGGCACTACGAGGGAATACCGGTGCCCATCAAGGAGAAGGGCGTGTATCTGGTTGAGGCACGCATTCGCGGCAAACGCGCGATGACCACGGTGGTGATTTCCGAGCTGGGCATGGTGGTGAAGCAATCCAACACGGAGATCCTTTCCTACGTGGTGAACAGCCGCACGGGCGAACGTGTTGGCGACGTTGAGCTTGTTGTGGCGCGTGGCGGCAAACGGCTGGCCGAGAAATCCACCGGCGCCGATGGCACGATGCGCATCGCGGTGCCTGCGCCGGAACAGCCTACAAGGACATCCAGCGACTGGGACGAGGAGGATTGGCGCTGGGAGTATCGCAACCGCATGGTGCTTGTGGTTGGCGAGAAGGCCGGGAACATGGTGATCTCCGATCCCTACTTCTACAGCTACGGCAACGGCGACAACAAGAAATTCTATCTGCACACCGACCGATCGGTGTACAGGCCGGGCCACACGGTGTATTACCGTGGCATCGCGCGCACGGTGAACGAGGACGGCACGTACGCGCAGCCGGCGGCCAGCGATCGCGTGGTGGTGATGATCGAGGACTCCCGGGGCGATCTGGTACGGCGCGACACGCTGGCGGTGTCGGCAATGGGCACCTTTAATGCCCAGTTCGTGCTGGCCGAGGAGCCGCCGCTTGGCACGTGGTCGATCATGGTGTCGCGCATCGGCGCCGGCGAATACGACGGCCAATGGTTCAACTTCGGCGTGGAGGAGTACAAGAAGCCGGAGTACAAGGTGGTGGTTACCACCGACCGCACCAACTACACACGCGGCGACCAGATCAAGGCCATGGTGAAGGCCGATTACTATTTTGGCTCGCCGGTAGCCAACGCCGAGGTGGAGTACTTCGTGTATCGCGCGCAGTACTGGCGCCCGTGGTGGCGTGGATCGGACTGGGCCTATCTGTACGAGGATGGCGACGACGATTACTCCACCTACCGCATGGAGATGGTGAGCTCCGGCAAGGGCCTTCTGAATCCCGACGGCACGTTCGCGATCAACTACAAAACCAACGATACCGCAAGCCGCGACTACGTGTATCGCATACAGGCGAACGTGGTGGACAACAGCCGTCGCTCGATTGCCGGGGCGCGGTCGGTTGAGGTAACGCGCGGCGAGTTCTATATCTCGACCAGCACCGACAAGTACGTGTACAAGCCCGGCGACGAGGCCAAGCTGCGCGTGAACATCGCCACGTTTGATGGCGATCGCCCGGTGGCAACGGCCCTGACCGTGCGCACGGTGCACACCTGGTGGGATCGCAAGAAGAACGACTCGCTGGAAGGCGGCTGGGAATACGTGCCGCGCAGCGAGCAGACCTGGAGCGGCACGGGCACAACAGGCGCCGATGGCAGCGGCACGGTGCCGTTCACGCCCTCGAAGCCCGGGTATTTCATGGTGGAGGTGAGCGCCCGCGATTCGCGCGGAACAACCATCACCGAGAGCAACTATTTCTACGTGGCCGATCCGGCATATGCGAACTGGTACCGCGAAGGCTCCAGTGATGTGCAGATCATCCCGGACAAGCCGGCGTACAAGCCGGGCGAAACGATGAGCGCGCTGGTGATCATGCCATCGCCCAACGTTGACGCCCTGGTGACCATCGAGGGCTCCACGATCTATTCGGCGCAGGTGGAACACCTGAACGGCACCTCGGCCATTGTCCGGATCCCGATCGAGGAACGTTTTGCCCCGTCGGTATATCTGGGCGCCTCCGCCATGGTCAACGAGGAGCTTTTCAGCGAAACGCAGCGTATCTCGGTGGTGCCGGAAGGCAAGCTGCTGCATCTGGAAGTAACGCCCGACAAACAGACCTACCGCCCGGGCGAGCGCGGCACGGTGAGCGTTCGCGCCACCGATGAGCGCGGCGCGCCCGTGCAGAACGTTGATGTGGCCCTGGCTGTTGTGGACGAATCCGTGTTCGCGATCCGCCCGGACAACACGCCCGATATCCAGCGCTTCTTCTACAGCTCGCGTTGGAACGAGGTGATGACAAGCTCCTCGTTGAACTTCAGCTTCTACGGCGAGGCAACCCGCATCGACAAGGACGCAACCGATGCGCTGTACGGCTACCATATGCGCGGCGGAAACGAGTCGCAGGAAAGCCGGCCGGGCGACGGCCGCAACAGCCGGTTCCTGGCCTTCGGCGATGTCAAGGGCGACATGTTCGTGCAGCCGGTAACGCGCAAGAACTTCAAGGACATGATGTTCTGGACACCCAGCGCCATGACCGATGCCGACGGCCGCGCAACGATGAACCTGGAGTTCCCGGACAACCTTACCACATGGCGCATCACCGCGCGCGGCGTTACGGCCAACACGGCAGTGGGCCAGGCCACGGCACGGGTTGTGGCGCGCAAGGAGCTGCTGGTGCGGATGGAAACGCCGAGGTTCCTGATCCAGGGCGACGAGCTGCTGGTGGCAACCACGGTGCACAACTATCTCTCCAGCGCGAAGTCCACGAAGGTTCAGCTTACCGGGGAGAATATCACCGCGACCGAGGGCGAACAGACCGTGACGATCCCCGCCAACGGTGAGAAGCGTATCGACTGGAAGGTATCGGCCAAGTACACAGGTTCGGCCGCGCTTACGGTGAAGGCGCTTACCAACGAGGAATCCGACGCCATGCAACTGGTGGTGCCGGTGATGCCGCGCGGCATGAAGCTGGCAACCGGATCGGTAACTCAGTTGGACGCGGCCACCAACGCACGCGCGCTGAACCTGATGCTGCCAACGGGCGCGGAGCCCGGTTCGGCGCGCATCACGATGACGTTCGCTCCGTCATTGGCCGGCGCGTTGCTTGGTTCGCTGGACAGTCTGATCGGCTACCCGTACGGCTGCGTTGAGCAGACGATGAGCCGGTTCCTGCCCACGGTGGTGGTGGCCGACGCCCTCCACAAACTGGATCTTCCGTTCGATGCGAAGCGTCGCGCGGAGATCCCGAAGATGGTGGGCAAGGGCCTGGCCAAACTGTACGGCATGCAGCACGAGGACGGCGGCTGGGGCTGGTGGGAGCACGACAAGACCGATGCGTTCATGACCGCCTATGTGGTGTACGGCCTTACGCTGGCACAACGAGCCGGCTACCAGGTGAACGCGGAACGGTACGGCAACGGTGTGGATGCGCTCGCCAAGCTGCTGGCCACCGCCAAGCGGGCCGACGGACGACGCATGAACGCGACGTCGGAAGCGTACATCGCGTATGTGCTGAGCGTGGTGAACAAGGGCAAGCCGCAGAAGGATCTTGCGGACAGGATCAAGGGCCTGGCCTCGCGCGATTCGTTGAACGCATATGCCCGGGCACTGGTAAGCCTGGCCAGCACGTATCAGAACATGCGGCAATTGGCCGGCGAGCAGTTGACCAGGCTGGAGAAGGTTGCCACGGTTGGCCCGGAGTATGCGTACTGGCAGCCCGCCGGGATGCGCTACTACTGGGAGAACGACGCCGTGGAGGCATCGGCGTACGCGGTGCGCGCGATCCTTGAACTGAAGGGCGAAACGCCGCTTGCATCGAAGGCAATCCAGTGGCTGCTGATGCAGCGCAACGGCGATGGGTGGAGCAACACGCGGCAGACCGCGATGGTGATCTATGCATTGATCGATCAGATCAAGAGCAGCGGCCAGCTTACGCCGGACTACACCGTCAACGTACGGGTGAACGGCAAGCCGGCATTCTCGCGGCACATCGGCCCGGAGGACGTGTTTGCCCCGGAGATCCGCGCCCGCATCGACGCATCCGGACTGGTCAACGGCAACAACGCCGTCACGATCGAGAAGATCGGCACCGGCAAGCTGTATACGTCGGCCCGGATGGTGTACTACGCCACCGGCCCGGCCCTGCGGCCGGCGAGCGCCGGGTTCACGGTAAGCCGCGAATACTTCCGGCTTCGGAAGGAGCGCCGCGGCGAGGTGATCGTCTACACCAAGGAGCCCCTGCGCGGCCCGGTGGCAACCGGCGACGTGCTGTTCGTGAAGGTGAAGATGACGCCCGACCGCCCGTACGAATACGTGATGGTTGAGGACCCGTTGCCGGCCGGCTGCGAGGTTGTTGAGAACACCGACGGCTACACCATTGCCGGCGAAGCGGAGTACGATGAAAGCGCCCGCAAGCAGCGCAACTGGTGGAGCTGGGATTGGTGGTATGCCGACCGCGACGTGCGCGACGAGAAGGTATCGTTCTTCGCGCGTGAGGTTGGCGCAAGCGTACACGAGTTCTCGTACGTGATGCGCGCGCAGATCCCGGGCACGTATTCCATCATGCCCTCGATGGCGATGTTGATGTATTACACCGATGTGCGCGGCAACAGCGATGCGATGAACCTGACGATCACGCCGTAACCAACACGGCGCGCCAGGCAGGCGCACATCGCAGCCAATCGGCATTTGGGCCGGGCCGGGGATCGCACCGGGCCGGCCTCTTTTTTTTACCGAGCGGCCACAAACGATAATGCGGCGGCCGGTGATGCGTCGTTACGGAGCCTGCTTCGGCAACGGAATGGCACAGTCTCCAGCGGCCGGAGGCCGCTTCGGCTTGACGTTGAACGTCGGATGGCCGATCTTTGCACAACCTTGCGTTATGACTCAGGAACCGACATCCGATCTGTGGATCCCCGCGTGTGACCTTTGCGGCAGCCTGCGATTTGAGACGATCGCCGGCGGCGGTGGCGTGGTGCGCCGTTGCAACGATTGTGGCCTGGTGAGCGTGGAACAACCCCACGGCACCAGAGGATGCGCCCAGGGCGCATACCTGCCGGACACAATTGCCTGCGCCGCGCTCAGCGGGTTGCGCGGCACGTTCCGGCGCTCGGTGCTGATCATCGGAACCCCTTCGCCGGCCATTACCGCCGCCATCAGGGAAACCGGGGCCACGGCCACGGTGCTTTCCGATCAACCCGGCATCAACCTGGCACACGACGCCGTACGGTTCGGCTCGTTGGAATCCGCCGCGTTTGCGCCCGATTCGTTCGACATGGTACTGCTTACCATGGGCCTGGAGTGTATTGCGTCACCAGCGCTGCTGTTCGACCGTGTAAGCGCCTGGCTTGTACCGGGCGGAATGATGGTGATGGCGGCGTTGAACTTCGACGCGTTGCCCGCCCGCATACGCCGGCAGCGATGGCTTGGCCAGCACACCGACGGCGTGCATCATCTGTTCACCCAGTCCACACTGGCCGACTACGCCAATCGCTTCGGATTTGCCATTCGTACGGTGCGCACACAGTCGCGCATTCAGGATGTTGCCGGCGTTATTGTTGGCGGCAATCCGCCCGCCTGGCCCACGGAGATGGCGATGGCGCCATTGGCGCTCGCGGCCAACCTGCTGAAGATGGGCATGGTGCTTGTGGTTGCTATGGAGCGCCGTGGGCTGGCGATGCGCCCGGCCCTTCGCCTGCCAGAGGAGTCGGCCGAAAGCGCCCCGGGATTGGCGCCGGCACTGTACTCGGGCGTCCGTTACGATCACGTAGCCGACGGCTGAACGCGGAACATCGCCCCCAACCCGCCAAGGCCCAACCGCACACCGGGTGCATGCCGTTACGCCCAGGCCGCAGCCATCTCACACGCCACAGCCTCGCACGAAAACTCAATACAGGCACTCTCCCGTTCCAGCGGAAACCAGCAGGGCATGCCATTCGTATGTACAGTGTCGGGATTGAAAACGATCGGACAGGGGGTGGGAATGATACATAAACGACGAAAGGCGACGCGAAGCGTCACCTTTCAGGCTGAACATGTATGAATGCTGGATCAGTCGCGATCGCGGGAGAACATCATCTCCTCTTCGGTCATCGCGGGAGCCTGCGCCTGATCACCGGTGCGATTGATACGCTCCGACTTCGCCTTCTCGGTTGCCGCCTTCGCCCACTCCAGCAGCGGAGTAGTCTGCGGACGATCGTAGGAGAAGATCTTGTTCACAAGCTTCACCGAGCCGGTGGCGCCTGCCTGCATAACCTGCTGGCGAGCCTTTGCCCCGGTTTTCGCCATTGCGGCGCTCGAGATCACAAGCGACATGATCACGGTAAGAACAGCCAAAAAACGCTTCATAGCCACGTCTCTATCCTCGTAGAATGTATGCAACGATCGGAAGAACGGGACCTCTACCGTACTGCTTGGGACCTCAATTGTCAGGCGGTGGTTATGCTTGATGAATCAGACGCACAAAGGTACTCCGCTGGGCGGAGTACAAAAATAACAAAACGTAAAGCCGAGGCAAGCGGAATCAACGGCCATCCACGAAAGGGGCCGAAAACGCTGGATTTCCCATCCGTCGGCCATTCGTTCCGTGAAAAATTCCCGAGCCAGACTGCAACGGATCCCCGGCAGGAGCGGCAACAACCGCGCATCCGGGATGCCTGATCGAAACGGACGGAGACGATTGGGCATCCACGGGCTGCCTGGGCCGTGATTGAATCCGCTACCCCTTCTTCTTCGCGGGCGCACGTTTCTTGGCTGCGCCACGCTTGGCGGGCGCCTTCTTCTCCGGCGGATTGGCCGCGCGTTCGGCAAGCACCTTCACCGCCTCCTCCAGCGTAATCTCGTCCACTGTCGTGGATTTCGGCACCGGGGCGTTTACTTCGCCGTGCTTGACGTACGGGCCGTAACGGCCGGAATACGCCTCCACCGGCTCGCCGTCCTGCGGATGCGCGCCGATGATGCGCACCAGACCACGCTTGCCCGCGCCCAGCTTCTTCAGCTCGAACAGCTCCAACGCCCGCTCCATCGTAACGGTCAGGACGTCGTCGGTGCTTTTCAGCGAGGCGAATTCGCCGTTATGCATCACATACGGGCCAAACCGACCAATAGCGGCCTTCAGCTCCTTGCCGGTTTCCGGATGCACGCCAAGTGTACGCGGGAGCCCAACCAGACCAATGGCCTGCTCCACGGTGATGTTCTCCGGTGTAATGCCCTTGGGAAGCGACGTCCGGATCACTTTCGGCTTCGGCTTGGCCTTCGCTTTCGTCTTCGACTTGCCTTTCCCCTTTACGGGTTCCGGCGCTTCCTCGACAACTTCTTCCTCGGCCTCCTCCTCGGATTCGTCGCCAAGCTGAACGTATGGGCCGTACGGGCCTACACGCAGATAGATCGGCTTGCCCGTCTCCGGATGATGCCCCAACGCCTCGGCCCCGCCCTGCTTCTGCCGGATGATCTTGTCCACCTCGTCGGGGGTGATATCGGCCGGAGCCAGCGATTCCGGCAACGACGCCTTCACCGTTTCGCCTTCGGCGGTGCGTTCGATGTAGGCGCCAAACCGGCCAACACGGATGTCGGCGTCCAGACCATCGAACCGGATGGTGCATGCCTCGCGGGGATCGATCTGCTCCTCGCGCACGCGCACGTGATCCTCCAGGCCCTCGGCGCCCAGGTAGAACTCGTTGAGATACGGCAACCACTCGGCCTCGCCGGTGGCGATGTCGTCGAGCGTCTGCTCCATCGACGCCGTGAACTTCAGATCCACCAGCTCGGGGAAATGCTGCTCAAGCAATGCCGTCACGGCCATCGCCGTGAACGTGGGCGCCAACTGCTGCCCCTGCTTGCGCACGTAGCCACGATCCTGAATCGTGTTGATGATGGTGGCATAGGTGCTCGGGCGGCCGATGCCTTCACGCTCCAGCGCCTGCACCAGCGCCGCTTCGCTGTAGCGCGCCGGGGGCTTGGTTTCGTGACGCACGGGTTCCAGGCTGTTGCAGTCCAGCCGGTCGCCCTTGGCAATCGGCGGCAACGGCGCGTCGCGATCCTCGATGGCGGCCTCGGGATCGTCGGACCCCTCAACGTACGCACGGAAGAAGCCGGGGAACTCCACCCGGCGGCCATTGGCGCGGAAGGTGGCATCGGCGGCATCGATGGTCACCACGGCAAACCGCAGGCGGGCCTCGGCCATCTGCGTGGCCATCGTGCGCTTCCAGATCAGATCGTACACGGCGGCTTCCACGCCTTCGAGGCCGATATCCGCCGAGGTCGGCATCTTCGTGCCGGCCGGGCGAATGGCCTCGTGCGCTTCCTGCGCACCCTTTGACTTGGTAGTAAACCGGCGCTCCGACGGGCTGAGATACTCGCGACCGTACTTGAATTCCACCGCCGCACGCGCGGCCGTGATCGCCTGCTCCGACAGGTTCACCGAGTCGGTTCGCATGTAGGTGATCAAGCCCTGCTCGTACAGCTTCTGCGCCACGCGCATCGTCTGCTGGGCGCTCAGGCCCAGTTTGCGGTTGGCTTCCTGCTGCAGCGTCGAGGTTGTGAACGGGGGCGAAGGGCGGCGAACCTCCTCCTTCTCCTCCACGTCGGTTACCAGCCATTCGGCGTTGCGCACACGATCGCGCAGCGCGGCGGCCTCCTGATCGCCCAGCAACACAACGTCCTTGCCGGCAGCCAACGCACCGGTGGCGGGATCGAAATCGCGCCCCACGGCCAGCTTTTTGCCGCCAAGAGCGGTGAGCACGGCCTCGAACTCCGCCGAACCCGTGGCCTTGGCCAACCGGGCCTTCAGATCCCAATAAGCCGCCGAATGGAAGGCGCGGCGCTCGCGCTCGCGCAGCACCAGGATGCGCACCGCCACCGACTGCACACGCCCGGCCGAAAGCCCGCGCGCAACCTTTTTCCAGAGCAGCGGCGACAGCGTGTAGCCGAACAGGCGGTCCAGAATGCGCCGCGTTTCCTGGGCGCGCACAAGCCGCGTGTCGATCTGGCGCGTATGATTAAGCGCGTCCTGGATCGCCTCGCGGGTGATCTCGTGGAACACCATACGTTTCACCGGCACCTTCGGCTTCAGGATCTCCAACAAGTGCCAGCCGATCGACTCCCCCTCGCGGTCTTCGTCGGTCGCGATCATCACTTCATCGGCGTCTTTCAGGGCATCCTTCAGCAGCTTCACCACCTTCGCCTTCGCCGAAGGGACCACATAGACCGGCTGGAAGCCATTGGCCACGTCAACGCCCAATCGCCCCCATTTCTCCTTCTTCACGGCAGCCGGCACATCGGCGGCCTTGGCCGGAAGATCGCGCACGCTCCCCATCGACGCCTCGACCTGATAATCGGGCGGCAGGAATGCCTTGATAGTGCGCGCCTTCGTGGGCGACTCGACGATGACAAGTTTCTTTCCCATCTAACCTTGATGCTTGCGGTAACTACTCTCTTGAGTACGGTATCGTCACAACATTGCGCGCGCGTGCCACGCATGCTCTGGCCACGCAACGGGCCGGATCCTTCATTCGCCGATCGGGAGCCGAACGCCGGCGTACAGGCTCCAGGTTGTCAATCGGGCATCCAGACGCGGCGTAATCATGGCCGCGATCTCCAGCGCACTGCGCCCGGCGCGACCAATGCCGGCGAATATCGCGTACGCCGCACGATTGTCGGCGAACGTTTTTAATGCTTCCTGATGCCTCGTCCCGATTGAATCCGATTCGGATTGAACCGCATAATCGATCCGGGCACGGAATGCCATCCACTTCAGGCCTCCGTAGAGCGCGGCCCCGGCATCTCCCTCGGCACGGTCGAGCGGCATCGAATACAGCAGCGAGGGACCGAAGCCGTATACCACTCCGCCGGCCCGCAAAGCCGAGTTGTCGTTAACCCAGGCATTGGTCGATCCATACCACCACCCGGTAACCCCCAGCGCAACACGATCGACGGCGCCACGGTTGGTAATCATCCACCGAACGCTGGCCCGAACGCCCATATCGGCGGTCTGGAACGACGTTGCCGGCGCATACAGGAGCGTGGAAGTCCAGCCGCCCAGGCCAACATCAACCTGCTGGCCCAGCCCCATTCGAGCGCCGAACTCGGCCAACGGGACGTACAGGCCGCCCAGCGTACCGCTGGAATCGAGATACAGACGAGCCATATCAGGCCCGAACGAAGCCCCCGCATACGCCGTTGGCGCACCGGGCCGAACGGTTTCGGCATCCTGCAATTCGAGCACGCTAACAGCCGAACAGCCCGTTAAGATAATCGCAACGGTGATACCGGCGACGATCGTAGCCGCAAAACGCTGCTTTTTCCGAAGGATGTTCAACCACATTTGCCCCATGGTTCACCAGTCTAACCGGCTGAACGGTTGCGTGCAACACCAAAGCACCACCGGGTAACCCTGGCGGCCGGCATCGGCATCCATCGAAAATCGGGAAGCCGTCCGGCGCCTATCGTCCGCCCCAGTGGTCCAGATCCAACCCGGCGAACAGCCGATTCGTCGACTCCAGCAGGGCCAGATCCTCGGTCTGTTCCAGGCTGAGCGGCATCCCGGCCCGGGCCGATTCAACGTACGTCGCCAGGCGGATCGCGTTGTTGTAGTGCCCGGTGAAGCGCTCGGTAGCATAGTCGGCCGCCGATTCGGTTGTGATCAGGAACTGCCAGTCCGATGCCTGCAACAGGAGCTGTTCGCGCGCCATCTGCCGCAGGATGCGCTCCTGCAGGCCGTCGGTTCGGTCGCGCGAGCCCAGCAGTTGCAGGAAACGGTCCTCCACCTCCCAGATCAACGGCCAGGTCCACGCGGTCTGCTCGTTCAGCCATACGCGATGGTCGCCGCCATCCCCCCACGACCCCTCGGGAATGCTGATCACCAGCCCGGGGTCGCGCGCGTCCAGTTCGGCCGGCGCGGTGCGGGCACGCAGCGTATTGCTGGCGGCGATACGGCGGAGCACTTCCCCAAGGAACGCCGGCCCCTCGAACCACCAATGCCCGAACAGCTCCGTATCGAACGGGGCAGTCAGCACACCCTCGCGGCCGGACGCCGCACGAAAATCGCGGAGCGCGGCCTCGGCGACCGCAACGAAATGCGCGGCCTGCGTGCGTATGCGGTCGGCAACACGCTCCGGGCGATACACTGTTTTCAGGGACAGATCGATGGATGGATCGGTGACCCGCCAATATCTGTGCCCGCTGTTATGATGCTTCTTGTGGAACTCCAGATACTCCGGATCGCCCGGGTATCCGTAGGCCCCGCTCCATACGCGGAGCGTGGTTTCGGCGTCGCGCGTGAACACGGCCGCCATGCCGTCATCCGGATTCCCGGTGGAGCAGACACGGTACAGATCGTATACCGAGCGGGTATCGTCGAGCGCAAGGAAACGAGCGCCTTCGGCGATCGCGCGCCGCACAGCGGGCATGCGGTCGGCATACACGCCCAACGGACGCCCGCCCCGGGTAAGGTGGCTGTCGACAACGGTGTACTCCAGCCCGTTGCGCGCCAGAAGCTGCTCCACACCGGCGCGCATGCCGGCATGGGCGTGCTCGGCCGGAATCGGCGGCTGCCAGTATCCGGCGGGCCGGTAGGCGCACTCGGGCATCCACACACCGCGCGGCGCCTGGCCGAAGTGCCCCGCGTGGCTGTGCGCCGCAAGGCTCAACTGTGCCTGAATGCTCTCATCGCGGCCCAGCAACGGGAAATATCCGTGCGTGGCCCCGGCGGTTTGCAGGGCTATCGCGCCGGAGCGCTGCAAGGCTGCAAACGCGCCAACCAGATCGGCGCCGTACGTTTCGTTGAACTCGCGTTTGCGATCGCCGTACCACCGCTCCCAGAACTGCGCAACGGGCATGCAGTGGCGCTCCTGCCGGCGCTTGGCGAAGTAGGCGTAGTCATCGCGCGCCGATTCGATCTTCTCATCCAGATAGGCGTTGAAGGTATCGGCGAAGGCGGGATCGGCCAGTTGCTCCACCACCACCGGCGACAGCGAGATCGTGACATTGGGCACGATGCCCTCACGCTCCAGCGCGCCGAACTGGTTCAGCAGCGGTATATAGCATTCGGCGGCCGCTTCAGTCAGCCAATCCGAGCCATGCGGCCACTTCCCGTGATGCAGCACATACGGCAGATGGGTATGCAGTATCAGAACAAGCGAGCCATCCATAATCGCGCGGGGGTCCTGGGAATCATGCCGGCCACGGGGTGCCGACCGGTACTACCAAAGCAGGGAACGTCAACGCAGGAAACATCTACAACGGCACGGGCGGGCCTGCGGCCCGCCCGGATAACAACCGGATGATCGGCCTGCCGATCTAGTGAATCTTCTCGCCGTTGTCGGACATCGGGAATCCGAAGGCGCCGCCGGCATTCATGGGAATCTCGCCGTACTGGTGCTCGAACTTCTCGATATTATCCTCCAGCGCGTTCAGCAGCAGGCGCGCATGCTGGGGGGTCATCACGATGCGCGCATGCACGCGCGCGCGCGGCACGCCCGGCAGGATGCGCGTGAAATCGATCACGAACTCGGCAGGCGAATGGCTGATGATCGCGAGGTTGGAGTAAATCCCCTCGGCTTCCTTCTCGCCCAGCTCGATGTTGATCTGATGTCCGTCCTGCGGGTCGCCGCCCTGATTGTTGTTATTGTTGCTCATTGCTATTGTTCTCGGAAAGTTCGGTTGGCCGCGCACAGCCTGTTATAACAGACGCGTGCCGCCGTACCAACCGGGATCAAACACAACGAGAGACCGGCATCGGACCCGGTCTCCCGCTTACGTACACATCATCATCGCGACGGCCTGGCGGCACGCAATACCCTGCCGGGGATCCTTTCCCGGGAAGGGGTTACCGACCGTTCAGCTCATCGGCACGCTTCAGCGCATCCTCGGCGGCCTTGTTATCGCCCTTGAGCACGTACAGGCGGCTCATGGCCGACCAGTAGTCGGCATCGCCACCGTGATCGGCCTTCAGACCTTCCAGCACCGACACCATCTGGTTGAACTTCGGCTTGTCGTTGAGCACCAGGTACAGGTTCGCGAGCTCCACCAGCACGGTGAAATCCGCATCGCCATGCACCGCGCGATACTGCTCGAAGTACTTCGCCGACTCGCGGATCTTGTTCGTGATATCCTCGGACTGCGCCTTGTTTGGCTTGCCGCCGGCGGCATCGTTTGCCTCGCGGGCCCAGTTCTTGTACACGGCGCCCAGGTTGAACAGCGCGGTATGGTACTTGTCGTTGGCCTTGTCGACAAGCGTCAGCACCTTCTGGAAGTTGGCAACCGCGCCAGTGTACTCCTTCAGGTTCACCAGCAGCGAGCCATAGTTGATGTACAGCGACGCATCGTTCGGGCTTTGCTTGATGCTTTCCTCGAACGAACGGCGCGCCTCGTCGGTGCGATTGGTACGGCTGTACAGATCGGCGATCACCTGGCCAACGCGATCCTGGCGCATATCAAATCGCTGCACGAACTGCAGGTACTTCAGCGCTTCGTCGTACTTCGCCTTGTTGGATTCACCCTTATAGTATGCGGAGATACCAAGCGAGTAGTGCGGGGCACTGCGCAGCGGATACGGCCGCGCCTCGCGGATGAAATCCGGGGTGGTTGAGCCGGCGTAATAACGCCAGCCGTCCACCTTCGATTCGCCGTCGTAATACACGTACAGGTCCTGATCGCGGTAGTTGCTGTAACCGCCGGTGGAATCGATCTCGCTTTTGAACGGCTTGCCAAGCTTGGCATCCACGGCGGTGCGCGCCATGCCGAGCATCAGCCCCGCCTTCATTCCCTTCTCGGCATCGGCCGCGATCATCTTCACGTACTCCAGCTCCGTGGTCTCCTCCATCGCCTCGTCCTTCAGTTCGCGGTAGATCAGCGAACGCAGGTACACGTTGTCCGGGTAGTCCGGCCGCACAACGATCGCGTTGTTGATCTTCTCGAGCGCGTTCTGGGCGCGTCCGTCGGACAGCCTGGACCGCGCCGATTCGAAATTATCCAGCCATACATTGTATATGCTGGCGTGCACATTCTCCTTCTGCTGCGGCTTCAGCGCGGGATCGGTGGCCACAAGCGCCTTGTCGTAGGCTTCCAGCATCTCCTTGAACTTGCCGGTTTCCTTTTGGATCTCGGCAAGCAGAAGCCATGCCTCGCCGTTCTGCGGCCTGGCGGCCACTTCCTTGCGCAGACTGGCCTCGGCCTTGGGATAATCCTTGTTCTGCAGCGCCAACTTGGCTGTCGACATCTCCAGTGATGCACAGTCGAAGCCGCTGAGTGTCAGGTACAGCGTGGCGGCTACGAGGACAACAAGCGTGGATCTCATACGTGGAATCGCTCTATGATTGTCGGAGTGATACGGTATTGCTCTCGGAATTGGAGCGTGTGATCAACATACCCAGCTACTTGGATTTTGATACACGGCAGGATTCGGAACCTACACAAAAGCCGTTCTATGAACAAGCCGGGCGTGTTCATGAAGGATTGATCATGGTATAACGCCGGGCGAATGCGCACGATCTCTCGAATCGTTACGCCTCATTCAGCGCTGGTTTCGTAGTTTTGCCGGACTCTTAATCTTCGATCAAGCTCCCGAACCATGCCGTTTACGAACGAACGTCATTCCCCCGACACGCTCGCCGCGATTGCAACCGAGATCCGGCGCGACATCATCCGCGCGCTGGTTGAAGCGAAGTCAGGCCACTCCGGCGGCCCGCTTGGCTCGGCCGACATCTTCGCGGTGCTCTATCTGGGCGGCGTGATGAATCACAACCCCGCCGACCCTGCCATGCCCGGGCGCGACCGGTTCGTGCTCTCGGCCGGGCACAAGTGCCCGGTACTGTACGCAACGCTGGCCCATGCGGGATATTTCCCGAAGTCGGAACTGCTTACCCTCCGCAAGTTCGGCACGCGCCTGCAGGGCCACCCGGGCCGCGACATGCATCTGCCGGGCATCGAGTCAAGCACCGGGTCGCTGGGCCAGGGGCTTTCGATTGCCGTTGGCATGGCGATGGCCGACAAGCTGATCGACCGCAACGGCGCGCGCGTGTACTGCCTTACCGGCGACGGCGAACTTCAGGAAGGCTCCATCTGGGAAGCGGTGATGTCGGCCTCGCATTACGGCCTGGACAACTTCTGCATGATCGTCGACAACAACGACTGCCAGATCGACGGCCGCGTACCGGATGTGATGAACATCTATCCGCTGGTGGAGAAGTTCACGTCGTTCAACTTCCATACGATCGTGGTTGACGGGCACGATCACGGCGCCCTGCTTGCCGCGTTCGACGAAGCCAAGAGCACCACGGGCAAGCCGACCTGCATCATCGCCCGCACGTACATGGGCCACGGGGTATCGTTCATGGAGGACCGGTACGAGTGGCACGGCAAGCCGCCTTCACCCGACCAGGCTGTTCAGGCACTCTCCGAGCTTCAGGGCTAGCCTGCCGGCACCGCGCATGCAATCATGCCCGGGCACGGGCTTTCGGCGATCGGCAACGTCTTCGCAATCAGGCATCAAGCATTTAGAACGCAGCAACATGAACCTTCAGCAATACGGCTCCAAGGCAACCCGCTTCGGCTTCGGCGAGGGATTGGTGGAACTTGGCGAACAGGACGAGCGCATCGTGGTGCTCGGCGGCGATATCACCGGCTCGGTGATGACCAATCTGTTCCGCGACCGCTTCCCGGATCGTTTCTTCTCGATGGGCATCGCCGAGCAGAACGCAACAACCGTGGCCGCGGGCCTGGCGCTCTCCGGCAAGGTTCCGTTCTTCGCCAGCTACGGCGCCTTCTGCGCGCTTCGCAATGCGGATCAGCTTCGGATCTCGGTGTGTTATAACGAAGCCAATGTCAAGATCGGCGGCGGGCACTCCGGCATCTCGGTTGGCCCCGACGGCGCAACGCACCAGATACTGGAGGACATGGCGTTTCTGCGCGCGCTGCCGCACATGACGCTTGTTGTGCCGTGCGACTACCTGGAAGCCAAGAAGGCAACCATCGCCATCGGCCAGATGGACGGCCCGGCCTACATCCGATTCGGCCGCGAACCGGTTCCGTCGTTCACACGCGAGGACACGCCGTTCCGCCTTGGCAAGGCCGAGGTGTTCCGCGAAGGCACGGATGTGGCCATCATCGCCACCGGATGCATGGTGTGGGAATCACTTGCCGCCGCCGAGATGCTGGCCGCCGAAGGCATCCAGGCGCGCGTGATCAACCTGCATACGATCAAGCCGATCGACACCGAAACAATCGCCGCGGCCGCCCGCGAGTGTGGTGCGATTGTCACCGCCGAGGAACATCAGATCATGGGCGGCATGGGCTCGGCCGTGGCGCAGGTGGTTGTGAAGAACAATCCCGTGCCGATGGAGTTCGTTGGCGTAACCGATACGTTTGGCGGTTCGGGCAATCCCGACGAGCTGATGAAGGCGTTCGGGCTTACGCAGCAGGATGTATACAACTCGGTGAAGAAGGTGCTGAAGCGCCGCGCCGGACAGTGGAACGAGGTACAGCCGATGACGAAGATCGGTATCACTAGCAGCGAGCAGCCAAGCGGCTATCCGGTGCCCGGTGTCACGTTCCCGCTGGATCAGTTGATCGAGGCCGACCGCAAGGCTTCGGAAACACCTGTTGTGTAGTGGTGTAAGCGTTTCGGGGCTGGAACGGCACCGCGTTACGCGGTATTCCCAAAGGGGTGCATCACCGTGCGCCCCTTGTTGTTTATTTCCCCCGGCACAATGCCCGCCGTTGGGCTGCGTCTATGCCCGCGCCGCAAGCGCGGCACCGGCCCAACAGGCCGCAACCGAAAGCACGACGTTTAACGCGGCGCTGGCCAGTGCCCAGCCAACGGCATGCCGGTTGAGCAGTACAAGAGTCTCCAGTGAAAACGCGGAGAACGTTGTGAAGCCACCGCAGAAACCGGTGGCGATCAACAATCGCATCCGCTCGCTGGAAGGCCCGGCGTCAACAAATGTGGCGGCGGCAAGGCCGATCACGAATCCGCCGATCACGTTCACGAGCAATGTGCCAAGCGGAATCGGCAACGGAAGCAAACGCGTGGCCGATTGCACGGCGTAGCGAAGTACGCCACCAAATGCCGATCCTGCGGCCACGATACATACGTTGATGACCATCGGAGTTAAGGGATGTCTGCATTAACGCACCTGGATGAAGCCGGAAGCGCGCGCATGGTTGATGTGGGCGGCAAGGAAGTTACGCAGCGCACGGCTGTGGCCGAAGCGATTGTAACGATGTCGACCGAAGCATTTGCAGCGCTGGCCGCCGGCGCCCTCAAGAAGGGTGACGCGCTGGCGGTTGCCCGCGTGGCCGGCATCATGGCCGCCAAGCGCACCAGCGATCTGGTTCCGCTGTGCCATCCGCTTGCGATCAACAGTGTTGCCGTGGAGTTCCAACTTCTGGAAGCCGAGGCATCGGTACGGGTGGAAACCATGGTCGCGGTGGCCGGGCGCACGGGTGTGGAGATGGAAGCCCTTACGGCAGCTTCGGTTGCCGCGCTTACGATCTACGACATGTGCAAGGCCATCGACAAGGCGATCGTGATCCACGGCGTCCGGCTGCTGGAAAAGAGCGGCGGGAAATCGGGCGCGTACCGCGCCACCGCATGAGCCCTCTCCCTCTCGATTGCCCAACCGTATCCAACGTTCGGATATCGTCCCCCCTTCGGTTATGTTGGCGTGTGCAATCTTCCACGCGGCGAACAGCCAGGGAAGCGACAAGCTGCATGAACACTCGAAACTTCCGCGATCAACCCCAGGCACATTCCACGTGGCGCTCCGCTGCCGGGCATGCGATGTTGCTTGCCGTTTGCGGCATCATGCTTGCGGCGGCAGGTGATGCCAGCGCGCAGGCGGAACGCCCGGCCGGCGACGTGCTGACGCCCAATCAACGAGGGGTTGCCAATCCGATGCGGCTGGGCGTGCGCCTGTCGCTGAATCGTGCGGCGTACTCCAACGACCGCTACCTGAACAATGTGCAGTTCGACGTTGGCTCGGTTAACGGCGAAGCGGAGATTTACTCCTCGGCTGCCGGGTTTGGCGTTGGCGGCGGCCTGGACCTTGAGTATCCGCTTGGTGGCGGATTTTCGCTGCTTGGCACCGCCGAGTTTCATCACGCGACCTTCAGTTCCAGCGGCCCTGTTTCCGAACCCTGCATCCATCCGGACAGCACGCTCGACATCGGAACCTCGATCCATCAGTTTGATGTCGCGCTGGATGCCATCAAGCTTTCGCTGTCGGCAAAGGTGGAGTTCAACGAATGGTACCTGCTGGGTGGGATTTCGGCCGAGCACTTCCTGAATACACGCGTTGATCGTGTGCGCACGTTGGGAACACCCGGCTGCGCATATCCCGGCACCAATGGCGCCACGGTGCTGGAGGAACACGATCCCATACCGAACCCTACACGCGTGCATTACGCGCTGCGGCTTGGCGGCGGCATCGTGTACCAACTCTCCAAACGCCTTCAGTTCTGCCCCGAGCTTACGTTCGACTTCGGCTCGGGCTCGATCAACAAATCCCCGAACTCCGATCTGGGCATCTACGCACTGAGCGCAACGCTGCGCTATGACCTGTGATGATCAGTACCACGGCACCATACCGCACTCGGGCCAACACGTTCCAGACATCGATACGGAACCCGGTCACCACGATCGCCGGCCCGCTCGGCGCGCGCGCGCGCATCGGCCTGTTGCTTGTGGCGCTTGCTGCATCGGCATTTGCCGCCGGGTGCCGGGGCGGCATCCTTACGGTTCGCCCGCCCGTGCTATCGGTCGATCAGGTGCGCGCAACAACCGCGACGGTAACACCGGTTGCCGACATCAACTCGGCGGCCGATGACTTCGGCGTGGCAATGCCGCTGGACACATCCGCCATGTACTTCACGTCATCGCGCAACAGCCGCGAGCAACGGATTTACGCCTCTAGGATGGCCGGCGGCAGGTGGGGTACGCCACAACTGGCGGTTGAGATCAACAACGGGCGGAGCAACGGCACACCGAGCATCACGCCGGGCGGAACAACGATGTACTTCGCCGGCGACGAATACGGCTTTGGCGACTGCGACCTGTACCAGGTGAACATTGGCCCACGTGGCGCGGTGCCGGCGGGCGAGGCGCCATGGTCGATCCCCCACAACCTCGGGATGGTGATCAACGGGAGCTATTGGGATTCCGAGCCCTGCATCGCGCCCGACGGCAGCGCCCTGTATTTCGCCAGCGACCGCCCCGGCGGATTTGGCGGCCGCGATATCTGGATGTGCCGCCGCCGCCACGATGGCACGTGGGACACGCCATCAAACCTGGGCGAGCGCGTGAATACGGAGTTCGACGAGGTTACGCCGTGGATCACGCCCGACGGACGCACGCTTACGTTTGCATCCAACGGACGGCCCGGGCTGGGCGGATTCGATGTGTTTGCCATCAGCACCGATGCTTCGGACCAGGTCCGTGCGCAACACCTTGGCACTCCCATCAACAGCGCGGCCGACGATATATGCCTTTCGATGTCGGCCAATGGGCAGCGCACGTTCGTGGCCTCGAACAGGCCTGGCGGCGCGGGCGGGCTGGACATATACGAGATCCGCAACATGACACTGCGGATGGACCCCACGGCCACCGTGCGCGGCACCGTGCACGACCAGGCCGGCACACCGATCCCCGCCACCATCGAGGTATCGGATATCACGATCGACAAGGTGATCGGCCGATTCGTTGCCGACCCCGAAACCGGCGCGTTCGTACTGGTGCTGCCTCGCGGAGCCAACTACGGCATCACCGCATCGGCGCCCCAGCACCTGTTCCAGTCGCGCCAGTTGGTGGTGCCACCGGATCTGGAACGGAGCATGGAACAGCGGATCGATTTCACGCTCCCCCCGCTCAACGGCAGCACACGCCTGCTGGTGTTTTTCGAGACCGGGCAAAGCAACCTGTTGCGCGAGTCACGGAACGAACTGGATCGGGTGGTGCGCCTGCTGCTGGACCACCCCTCGCTGAACGTTGAGATTGCCGGCTACACCGACAGCGCTGACGCTCCGGAACAGGCGCTGCCGCTCGCGCGCGACCGCGCGCAGGCGGTAAAATCCTATCTGGTAGCCAACCGCATATCGGCCGACCGTATCACATCCGTTGGGCGCGGAGCCGAGAAACCCGTGGGCGACAACGCCACCGAGGAGGGCCGGGCACAGAACCGACGGGTGGAACTGCGCATCGTTCGTTAGCACCCGCGCGCAGTGCGTGACCGTTGTCATTGCCGCACACCACATCGCAACCGTAGTTTTGCCGGCGTTCGCATCCCGCATGGGCTGCACCCCGCGTGGTGGCACGTTACGCCACTACGCCCCCTGCATGCATCGCGCCCTTGTTTCCATACTGCTTGCCGCCTTCACGTTGTTCGCGAACAGCGCGCCCGTGTTATGGACCATCTACGCCGTACGGGCCAACGCGATTGCCGAGGCATACTGTGTCAACCGGAGCAATCCGTGTTGCCATGGGCGATGCCACGTAACGCGCGCAACGCAGGAGCAGCAGAAGGAGAACGGGGCAGATACCGCAACCGGCACGCTAAAGCTGGCGGCGTTGTTCCCGCATGCTCCGCGCCTGTTTTTCCCGATCGCCACACACGCACGATTCCAGCAACCGCGCCACGCAGCGCTCCTGGCCGGTTGGCACCGCCGTGTTGACCACCCTCCGCAGCACCTCGTCTGAGAGACATACGATCACGCAACCGCGCCGCAGTACGTAACGGCGCGGCCCGTTCGCACGCACACGGCTGATGGCGCGCAATCATTGCGCACGTTCGGTCCGCATGCGGTGCGGGCGTCGTCGACGTTCCTTCCGTTCAACGTCAACAATCCGAGATCATGACCAGACGACATACATTGGCGGCGGCCTTCGCCGCGTTTTCCTGCATGCTGCTCGCGGGCCTGGCACCGCGGGCAATTGCGTGCGAGTTCTGCAACTGCCTGCTCGCCATCAACCCGTATTACTCCTCGACCGACCGGCTGGTGCTCTCCTACCTGTACCAGCAATCCACGCACATGCCTCAGGCAACAGGCACTGCACCCGTTGGCGGCGGCGGGATTTTGAAACGCGGGCCGAACACGATGGCGCAGCAGGCGGGCATCATAACACTGCCGGGGCTGTACCATCAGGACCACGGCGGCACACCCGTTACCGAGACGCTGAATACGTTCGAGCTTGCCGCCGAACACCACTTCAACGAACACCTGATGCTCACGGGCATCGTGCCGTTCGCGATGATCGCGGTGAGCGGCGCCGAGCCATACCGCGTGTATGGCATCGGCGACCCGATGCTGATGGGGCATTACGTGATCGCCAGCGATGGCGAAGGCATACGCACCACACTGCTGGGCGGCGCGGGCATTGACATACCAATCGGCGCCAACAACCTGCACGCGCCCGACGGCGACCGGCTGGACGCCGCAAGCCAGCCTGGGGATGGCATCGTGGATGTGCTGTTGAATGCGCGCGGCAGCGTGCAAACCGGATCGTGGATATTCGCCGCCGACGCCTTCGGCCGGATACCAACGGCATCCAACCAGTACGGCGACCGGCGTGGAAGCTCGGCGGACATTACCGCTACCGCCAATCTGGAATTGTTCCGTGCCAACGCAAGCAGCACGGCCGTTACAGGATTCGTGGGCTTGCGGGCCGAGCTGGCCGACGCGGATCGCGTGGACGGCACGGTGGATGCCACAACGCGCCACACAACCGGATTCGCGAATCTGGGCGGGCAGTTCGTGTACAACAATGTGCGCCTTTCGGCAAGCGCCTCGATACCGGTGTTCGAACGTCGCGGTGGCACGGTGGGAACCGATGGCATACAGGAGCAGGCACGTCTGGTGGCGTCGGTGGCGTACGAGTTCTAGCAGCCCGTTGTGGAATGCCGTTCCGGGCATCCTTCGATAACCGTGGGCGGCAGGATGGCCAGGTGAAGGCGAACGCCTGCACACCAGAAGGCGCCCTTCGGCGATCCGCCGGACCGTTGCCCAAAAACCCGGCGGCGTGTGTATCCGCGAACAATGCGGACGCCGCGCCGCCCGGTTTTCATCGTGGGGCAGGCTGATACGCGCGGCAGGCGTGAACCTGCCGGCACCGGCAGCCCGGGCGCAGCTCAGTTCAGCACGAACATGACGCTGAGATAGGGAATCTTGTAGAGCATCATGCCTGAGTCGGCGCAGTCGCCAAAACAACGGGGGCCAAGCACAAGCCCCGCCTCCCAGACAAATCGACGGCCGTAGCTCCGCACGCCCGCGGCAGCGAACACACCGTGCATATCGCCAAACGTGCGCCCGCCCGCGGTGTACTCCAACACGGCCTTGTAGCCACGGTCGGACGTTTCGAGAAACGGCACCGACAGCCCGGCCTGCAACAGGTATTCCACGTTGAGGGTGGCGGTGTCGGTAGTGCCATACGGCAGCGCGGTGGCGTTCAGGTGCAGCATCGTGCTGCCGTCGCCAAGCGACGTTGCCACGTTATACGCCATCAGCGAACCACGATAGTTCTGATCGCCGCGGCCGTACAGCAAACCGAAATCGGCACCGGCGGCAAGGCCGCCAAACCAACCATGCTGACCAAGCACCTGCACCTTCACCCCGCCGGTAGCATAGGAGAAATACTCGGGGAATGGTGAATACAGGCCGCCAACATCCATTTCCATGAATGTGCTGGGCGCGTAGCTCCCGCGCACACCAAGCGGCCCCATTGTGCCAGCCTGGAAATGCCCCGGCGCGATGATCCTGCCGGTGGACATAACAAACAGCCTGTTGGCGATTGGGTCGGCAACGGTGGATGAAACTTCATCGAGTCCTGAATATGGCTGCGCGTGCGCGGCGGCGCTCAGAGCCGCGAGCAACACGAGAACGCACGGCGCCACACGGATGGCTCCAGTTCGTCGCATAGCGGTACGGATTTCAATCGGCAGCGAAGCTACGGAGCGGGATCGTGGAACTCAAGTAGGGGAACAGGATTTACCCCATCAACCCGCGGCGTGCGCAATGCCCGCGATTCACGAGGTGGGCATTTCGATGTTCAATTTATCCACTGCCTCGGCGGCGGCCTGCTGCTCGGCCTCCTTCTTGCTGCGGCCTCGTCCCTCGCCTCGCATCTCGCCGCCCACCATCACCTGTACGGTAAAGATACGTTCGTGGTCGGGCCCTTCCTCCTTCACCACTACGTAACGCGGCGCCCCCAGGCCCTGCGCCTGCATGTGCTCCAGCAGAATGCTCTTGAAGTTCTCGTCGATGAACAGAACCTTCTCGCACGTTTCCGGTGTAAGCAGCGTGCGTGCCAGGAATTGCTTCACGGGAATCAGGTTGCCGTCGTTGTCCAGATAGATGGCGGCGATAATCGCCTCGAACGCATCGGCCAGCAGCGAATCGTTCCCCTGCACCAGCGACTGCTCGGCCGAGGAGTTCAGCAGCACGATTTCCTCCAGCCGAACCATGCGCGCGCACAGCGTAAGCGCCTTACGGTTGACCAGCCGGCTGCGCAGCTTCGTGAGCTCGCCTTCCTGGATATCGGTATAACGGTGGAACAGGAACTCGCCGATCAGCATGTTGAGAATCGAGTCGCCAAGGAATTCCAGGCGCTCGTTGCTGATGATCGTGCTGACTTCCGCGACCTGAAGGTAGCTGCGGTGGATCAACGCCTGCTCGAAGTAGGCGAGATTGCCGATACGATACCCGACCACTTCCTCCAGCAATTGCAATGCCTTCGGAGTTATCAGGTTATGGTTGAGAAACTGTTTGCGGTCCGGGTAGGGTGAAAAGATTGCCTCGACCGAGGCACCTGCCTTGGCGGAACGCCCGAACAGCCTGCTGACGAGTTGCCGGATCATACGCGCACGAGTTTTGGGGGAGAGCTGGCCAGGTCATACCGGCACGTACTCGGCTTGCGTAAGATGTACCCGTCATCCGGAGCGACGTCGACGTTCGTGGGAGAACGCCCCGATGCGTTGTACGACGCCGCTCCGCATGACACTACGATCCCAGACACAAGCCGGGCACAGGGCCAAGGTTCCGGCGCAGGCACCACACAGCCACCAACATGCGGCTGGCAGGCCCCACACACGAACCAAGGTACGGCCCGATGGATATGAACTACGCCACGGCTTCGGAGCATACGCACGGTGGGGTGCGCCGAACGCTGGGGCATGGATTGCAGCAATCATCGGCCGGCGGGCGCGGAGCGCCTGCCGGCCGAATCATCATGCAAACTTCTTGAAACAGAGCGAGCAGTTGTGCCCGCCGAACCCGAACGCATTGGAGATCGCGACGTTTACCTCGTGCGCGCGCGGCGCGTTCGGCACGAAGTCGATATCCACCTCGGGGTCCGGAGTCTCGTTGTTGATCGTTGGCGGCACCATCCCGTTCTGCATCGCAAGGATCGTGGCGATGGCCTCAACGGCGCCGGCGGCACCAAGCAGGTGGCCGGTCATCGACTTGGTGGCGCTGATCAACAGCGAATGCGCATGCTCACCGAACAGATTCTTGATGGCGTGCACCTCGGCAAGGTCGCCAAGCGGCGTCGAGGTACCATGCGTGTTGATGTAGTCAACAGCCTCAACGGGCAGCCCGGCGCCCTTCAGCGCCATCTTCATGGCCCTGAATGCGCCTTCGCCGTTGGGCGCGGGCGCGGTCATGTGATGCGCATCGGATGTAAGCCCAACGCCAACGATCTCGGCGTAGATATGCGCCCCACGCTTCTGCGCATGCTCCAGTGATTCCAGGATGATCGTGCCGGAGCCCTCGCCCAGCACAAATCCATCGCGGTTGGCGTCAAACGGACGGCTGGCGGTCTGCGGCGAATCGTTCCGGCGCGAAAGCGCCTTCATGGCGTTGAAGCCACCGATCGCCATTGGCGTAACCACGGCCTCCGAGCCACCCGTCACCATCAGATCGGCATCGCCGCGCTGGATCAGCATGTAGGCATCAACGATGGCGTTGGCGCTGGTTGCGCACGCCGAGGTTGTTGCATAGCTGGGGCCCTTCAGGTTGAAACGGATCGAGATCATTCCGGCCGCGATGTTCGAGATGAGCATCGGGATAAAAAACGGACTGATCCGATGCGGCCCGCCGGTTTCAAAGAGCGTTGTCTGCTGATGGTGGTATGTCCACATACCGCCAATACCGGAACCGAAGATCGATCCGGACCGTTCGGGGTCAACCTGTTCACGCGTCAGGCCGGCATCGGCCATGGCCTCGTCGGTTGACGCCAGCGCGAACTGTGTGTACCGATCGGTCTTGTTGGCGGTCTTGCGATCGAGCAGCGCCACCGGGTCGAAGTTCTTGACCTCGCAGGCAAACTTTGTATCGTAGTCCGATGCATCGAACTGGGTGATGAAGTCCGAACCGCTTCGGCCTTCCATCATCGCGTCCCAGAATTCCCTGCGGGTGTTGCCGATGGGAGTAACCGCGCCCATGCCGGTAACCACCACCCTGCGACCGTTGTATTGCTCCATGAGATGAATGCACTATTGTTTGGAGGCGCGCACCCTGGCTGACCGCCCCCGGCACGTTGAAACGTGCTAGAAAGAATGCCCGGCCTTGAGCCCCTAATGGGCATGAAGACCGGGCGATACTCACGACATTCGTCGATGGCCCGAATTCACCGCGTTCATACGCTGTGCTCCACACGATTGCTCGTGGCATATCGAAGTGGTGCTTGGCGAGGCATCGCAGGCAGCATCGGGCAATACAGTGCGCCGCTTAGGCGGTCTTCGCCTGCAGGTAGGTCACCGCGTCACCAACGGTCTGGATCTTCTCGGCATCCGCGTCGTCGATCGTGACATTGAATGACTTCTCGAACTCCATGATGAGTTCGACGGTATCGAGCGAGTCGGCGCCGAGATCGTTGATGAACGATGCACCCGACGTGATCTGCGATTCCTCGACACCGAGTTTATTAACGATGATTTCCTTGACTTTGGCTTCGACGTCTGCCATTGTGTCTCTCCGTGAAAGAGGTTCTGATGTGTATTGAAAGGAGTACTCGGATCCCTGTTGCCGAACTACCGGTAGGAAACTGGCTGAACAAGCGGGTCCGCCTGCAACGAAACCGGCGGATGGCCGGCGTTTACACCATGGTCATGCCGCCGTCGACGGCGAGCACCTGCCCGGTTATGTAGCTCGCGTCGTCGCTGGCGAGGAAGGATACGGCCGCAGCCACGTCCGCCCCCTGCCCCTGACGCTTCAAAGGGATCAAGGAGAGCAGGCCCTCCTGCTGTGTCTCGTTGAGCTTCGCGGTCATGT
>CBHYLN010000070.1:0-27292 GCA_966128725.1 uncultured bacterium
ACCGCGATGGCGCGATTGGCCGGCGGTGAGCCGCGGCCGTTGCTGTACGATGAAAACCCATCGGCGCGATGGCGGGCGCTGTACCGCTCGCGGCTGCGTTTCTACGAGGAGACCGACAGTACGGTGGATTGTTCGTCCCGCAGGCCGGCCAGGCTGGCGCAGGCCCTGAACGCCGAGCTGGAGCGCCTTGCCGCGCCCGCGTGGGAGTACGCCGCGACGGTTGGTGGCCAGGCGACGCATGTTGCCGGATATGGCGCGCTGCATTCGTTGGCCGCGGAGCTGCATCGGCTTACCGCCGGCCGCCAGACCTGTGTGGTGATCGATCGTGTGGTGGAGCGCTACTACGGCGATTATCTGTTCGGCCACGGCGAGCGCGAGGGGCTGCTTACGCTGGCGGTGGATGCCGGCGAGGAGCACAAGACGCTGAGCACGGTTGGCGAGCTGGCCTCGGGGCTGGCCGGCGCGGGGTTCGCGCGCGACTGTGTGATCGTGGGCATCGGCGGCGGCGTTGTTACGGACATGGCGGGCCTGCTGGCCTCGATCTACATGCGCGGCGTGCGTTCGGTGTACGTGCCAACAACATTGCTGGCAATGGTGGACGCGGCCGTTGGCGGCAAAACCGCCGTGAACACGGCGGGCGTTCGCAACCTGATCGGCACATACTGGCAGCCCGGGCACGTGCTGGTGGCGCCGGCGTTCCTGCGGTCGCTGGCCCCGCGCGAACTGCGCAGCGGGTTCGTGGAATCGGTGAAGATGGGGATAGCGAACTCGGCGGAGCTGGCCCGGGTTGTGGCCGATGCCATGCTTGCCGTGGCCGCCGGTGAGATCCCCGCGAACATCGGTGAGGTGATCCGCCTGAGCGTGCGCGCGAAGCTGGACGTGGTGGAGCGCGATGCGCACGACGCGGCGCTTCGGCTGTCGTTGAACTTCGGCCACACGTTTGCCCATGCGCTGGAAGGCGTGGAGCCCGGCGTGTACGCGCACGGCGAGGCCGTGGCCGTGGGCATGCTTGCGGCGTCGGCCATGGCGCGCGAGCTGGGCACGATCACCGCCGCCCGGCAGGGGGCTATCGCAGCAAGCGCGATTCGTTTCGCCCACGGCGGCAGCGGGACGCACGATTATCCCGCGCTGCTGCGTGCGATGGCGCTGGACAAGAAACGCGCCGGCGCGGCATTCCGATTTGTGTTGCCGGCCGAACAGGTCGGCTTCACCATGTTTGCCACCGAGGACGCGGCCCTGGTGCGGCGCTCGCTGGAAACCGCCTTTGGCATCATTGCCGATACGGCCAGCCCATACCTTCCGTAATCAGAACATCCGCCGACATCAACCGGAGAACTGGATGAGAATCGCGATCATAAACGGACCGAACCTGAACCTGCTTGGGCATCGCGAGCCGGAGATCTATGGGGCCGATACGCTTGCCGACATCGAGGCCCATGTGCGCGATGCGACGTTGGACCTGGGCGTGGAGCTGTCGTTCCATCAGTCCAACAGCGAGGGCGCCATCATCGATCTGCTGCACGAGGCGCGATTCCATATGGGGGCCGGCGGCGTGGTGATCAATCCGGGCGCGTACACGCATTACTCGATCGCCATTCGCGACGCCATCGCGGGCATCGAGCTGCCGGTGATCGAGGTGCATCTCTCCAACGTTCACGCCCGCGAATCGTTCCGGCATACGTCGGTTGTGGCGGCCGTATGCGCCGGGCGGATCGAGGGTCTTGGCTGGCGCGGATACGCGCTGGCGGTGCGCGCGCTTGTTGGCATGGCCGGCTGAGCACGTTTGTTGTGCCTGTTGCGGCGCACGGGCGCCGTGCCGGGGCAGGCCCGCCTTACGGTTACCGCTTCAACCGATACACACGAATCCCGAAACCAACGTGGGCAATACATTCGGCTCGATATTCCGCCTGACAACCTTCGGCGAATCACATGGCGCCGCCGTGGGCGCGGTGATCGACGGCTGCCCGGCCGGCGTGCCGTTCGATCCGGAGATCCTCCGGCGCGATCTGGCGCGGCGCAGGCCCGGGCAGGCGCTTACCACGCCCCGCAACGAGCCCGACGAGCCCGAGCTGCTCAGCGGTGTGTTCCAGGGCCGTACCACCGGCGCGCCGATTGCGGTGCTGGTGCGCAACACCGATCAGCGTTCCAACGATTACTCGGCGCTGGCGGACCTGTACCGCCCGTCGCATGCGGATTACACGTACGCCACGAAGTACGGCGTGCGCGATTACCGGGGCGGGGGGCGTGCCTCGGCGCGCGAAACCCTGGCGCGCGTGATAGGCGGCGCGGTTGCCCGCATGATGCTTGCGGCCGAGCCCGCGTTGACCAAAGCCCCGCTGGTCGTGCAGGCCGCCGTGGTGCGCATGGGGCCGATTGTTGCCGGGCGCCCGCTGGCGGAAATGACCGAGGAGGCCGTCTATGCCTCGCCGGTGCGTTGCGACGATCCCGATGCCGCCGCGCGCATGGTGGAATATCTGGACGGTCTGCGGGCGCTGGGGGACTCCACCGGGGGCGTTGTGGGCGTGCGTGTCGCCGGCCTGCCCGCCGGCCTTGGCGAGCCCATCTACGACAAGCTGAGCGCACGCCTGGCCTCGGCGATGATATCCATCAACGGCGCGCAGGGGTTCGAGATCGGCGCCGGGTTTGCCGCCGCCGAGGCGCGTGGCTCGGCCAACAACGATCCGTTTGTTGTGGCCGGGAGCGGGCTTGCCACCGCAACCAACAACTCCGGCGGCATCCAGGGCGGGATCTCCAACGGCATGCCGGTCGAGTTCCGCGTGGCGTTCAAGCCGCCGTCGTCGATCGCCATCGCGCAGCAACATGGCTCGGCAACCGGCCAGACCGTGGAACACGCGGTTACCGGCCGGCACGATCCCTCGATCGTGGTGCGCGCGGTGCCCGTGGTTGAGGCGATGACGTTGATGGTGCTTGCCGACATGTGGCTGATGCACAAGACCGCCGCGTGATGGGCGGTTCAGGAGTTCACCGTCCGTTGGTCCGGAATTATACTCCCGACCCCGCCGCGTGATGCGCGATTCCGGAGTTCACCGTCCGTTGGTCGGGAGTTGTACTCCCGACCCCGCCGCGTGATGAGCGGTTCAGGAGTTCACCGCAAAGGACGCAAAGGCGCGCGAAGAAAGGCGAGATGGATGCCGACAGCGCGGACAGCAATGTCGGTACCGCTCATCGCCACTCATGCACAGCTCGGTGAGTTAGCCATGCGTCGCCGCTGGCGGCAATGTCAGCGCCGCTCATCGCCACGCATGCACAACCCACCGCGTTAGGCATGCGCCGCCGCAAACGGGGCCGCCCCCGCCGCGCGCCGATCACAACCTGTATATCCGGGCACGCAGGGCGCGCCGTATGGGTTATGAGAGATGTCAGCGGCCAATGTTGCGTTGCGCCATCGCCCATAACCCAGACCGTAGTACGCCGCGGCAGCGGTGGCTACTTCGCGATCAGCAGCTCGGCGATCTGCACCGCGTTGGTGGCTGCGCCCTTGCGGACGTTGTCGGCCACCACCCACATGTTCAACGTGTTCGGCTGCGAGGCATCCTTGCGAATGCGGCCAACGAACACCTCGTCGTGATCGCCGGCGTCCAGCACCGTTGGATACAGATTGTTGGCCGGATCATCCCACAGCACCACTCCCGGAGCCTTCGCCAGAACCTTGCGTGCCTTGGCCGGCGATACCGCCTGCTCGAACTCCGCGTTCACCGATTCGCCGTGCGCGGCAACCGTTGGTATCCGCACGCACGTCATCGTGCAGCGCAGCCGTGGCAGGCCCAGGATCTTCCGCGTCTCGTTCATCATCTTTACCTCCTCCTCGCTGTAATCGGCGCCGGGGTCGAACGAGTGGAAGATAGTGTTGAACGCCGCCGTGTGCGGGAACTTCCGCTTGCGCGGTTCGCGGCCTTTCAGTTCGTCCATCAATTGGTCCAGGCCGGCCTGCCCGGCGCCCGACACCGCCTGATACGTGGATACCACCACGCGCTTCAGCCCGAACGCATCGTGCAATGGCTTCAGGGCCACCACCAACTGTATGGTGGAGCAGTTGGGGTTGGCGATGATGCCGTGATGCTTGTGGGCCGATGCCGGGTTTACCTCCGGAACAACCAGCGGCACCGTGCGATCCATCCGCCAGGCGCTGGAGTTATCGATGGCGACCGCGCCGGCCTTTGCCGCAATGGGCGCGAACGCCCGGCTTACATCGCCGCCGGCCGAAAACAGGGCGATGTCCACACCCTTGAACGACGCGCGGGTAAGCTCCTGCACCGTATGCAACGCGCCGTTGAAGCGGATGCGCTCGCCGGCCGAATTCTTCGAGGCCAGCGGCACAAGCCGGTCGATGGGGAAGTTGCGTTCTTCCAGCACACGAAGCATCGTGCGCCCTACAAGCCCGGTTGCGCCAACAACGGCAACAGTGTATCCCATTGGTTCGATAGGTAGAAACGTGAGAAGGGAAGGAAGCGTGTGTGGCGCGGCGTTGCCGGCGCCCTGATACCACGAAGGACCACGGCATAACCGTGGCCCTTGGTCAATCACGCGCCTGCATGCCGCGCGTTACCGGCGCGCCGCAAGCCGGGCATGGTTGCGCGGTTGTTTACGGAGTGAAGTCCTCGGCCAGCGCGTGCAGGTACAGCGTGTTGCCAAACGCGCCGCGCGTAAGGAACAACGTGTAGGCCTTGTCGGCCTTCAGCGGTGTGGCGTCCAGGGTCTGCGTGTGGATCACCGCGCCGGTTTCATCCAGCACCTCGGCGGTGGGCGAACCGGGCGAGGTGGTGAACGAGTTCAACGCCGCGGGCACTTCGCCGTACAGCGTTGGCGTGGGTGTTGTGCCGCCGTTGATCCTCAGCCGCAGGCGTTTGCCCTGATACGCGGCGCCGAAGGCGGCGTTGAAGAACCGCACCTGCACCATCCCCGCCGGCGGCGCCGGGGTGTTGTCCACCAGCAACGCCGTGCGCGCGGAATCCTTGTTGTACGGGCCGTAGGCCACAATCGTGTAGCGCTTGTTCACCGCGGGCTTGAACTCCACGCGGCCAAGGAAGGCATCCTGCCTGCGATACACCACAGGATCGCCGGTGGTTGCCGGGCGCCACGTTTGATGGTACTCCACGCGATAGGGGAACTCCTGGCGTATCAGCATGCTGATATAGAAGTAATGCCGATGGGTTGGCTGCCCGGCAAGGCCCAGCGACGCCACGCCCTCCATCGTCTGCGGCTGCCCAACAAGATTGCGGCGGAAGTTCTCGTTCTCGCGGAACTCGTTGGAGGGGTCGTAGAACGTGACGTCAAGAAGCGAGTCGCCGCTGGCCACGGCGTTCACAAACCGAGCGGCGCAGAAGTTGATGTTGATCGGCGGCGAGCCGCGAAGCGAATCGGCCGTGGAGAGATAGCTCTCCTGAAAGGCCGAGAAGTTGAGGAACGCATCATCGCCGCGCGGCTGCGCGTTGCCGGTAAGCACCAGCGTGAACGTTGCGTTGGGCGGCAGCACGATGTACGGCGGCGTTACCGCGCGGATCTCCGTGCCGGTTGCGTGGTCGTAAATCCACAGCCCGGTGCCGCGCGGCAGGTATTCCTTGCTGGCCACATAGGCGCTGGCCTGGCCGTACCCCAGATCGGTGACCACCGGGCTGGTGTTGGCGCTGTCCTGCTTTATGTCGATCGGCGGCGAATCAGGCGCCAGGTTCACCACGCGATACTTCACGCTTTTGCCGGGCACGGTGGAAAGCTCGATGGAGTCGGACGTTACCAGCACCCGATAGCCGCGTGTGGCGTTGCCGTGCAGATACGCGGTATAGTATTGCCTGGCCTTCAGGCGCAGTGCTCCGCCGGCGATCTCGGCGCCGCCAGGCGCCTTGAACACGATTGCGGCAGCGTTGCTGTCCACCGGGTAGTAACGCGCGTTGTTGTTGGTTTCGCTGAAGTCCAGATACCCCTGTGGCAGCGCGAAGAACTTCTTGCCGTCCACCAGGACATCGGCGCGTGGGTTGTCGGCCGCGGCGTTGATCACGCGCAGGAATGCGCCGTTGACGCGCCGCACGGTGTCGATCGGAGCGGTGGGCACGTACGGATCCTCCGGCGAGCACGACGCCAGCGCCGATGCCAGCAGCGACGCCAGGACCAGCGTGGGAAGCAGCAGGGAGTTGAGTATCGAATGCAACCGATGGCGGCTGATGCCGTGGTTGAATGGGCGAGCCATGCGCGTTGAATTCACAGTGGGCCTGAAGTGATCGAAGAGTTGCACGGTTGATACCGGGTCGGTTTTCTATTCTACGGTTCGCCCAAGAGATCTCCAACGGAAAACTCTCTGGTGGATGACAGCCGGCGCTGCCATGGCGTGACTGTGCGGGCGTGACTGTGCGGGCGTAACCGTGCGGGCGTAACCGTGCGGGCGCGGCCGGCCGCGCCATACGAACCTGCGTATATACGAAACAGGCCCGGCGGTTCGGCAAGGAACCACCGGGCCTGTGCTGCGTGCTGCGTGCTGCGTGCGTGTCCGCACCGCGCCGGGTATCAGCCCTTCTTCTTGTTGCGTGGTTCAACCGCGGTACGGCCGTCCACCTTGCCCTCGCCTCTGGCCTGGCCCGCCTTGGCCTGCATCTCGGCCATCTTCTGGGCCTGTTCCATCTTCTGCGACAGCCATCCCTTCTTCCTGTTCTTGGCCTCCTCGCGCATGATCTCCAGCGTGAGCGGGTTCTTGGAGAACTTGGTGAGATACAACTGCTGGCCGATCGAGAGGATGTTGAACGTGAGGTAATACAGGTTCAATCCCGATGGGAGATTGGTGAAGGCAAGCGTGAGCATCACCGGCATCAGATACACCAGCATCTTCTGCTTGGGGTCGGTGATCATCATCTTCTGCTGAATGAACAGCGTGGTGCCCATGATCAGCGCAAGGCCGCTGAGCTTGTCGCCCAGCACCGGGATGTGCATCGGCAACTGCACGATGTAGTCCGGCACCGAAAGATCGTGGATCCACAGGATGAAGCTGGCCTGGCGCAGTTCGATCGCCGAACTGAGCGTACTCCAGAGCGCGTACAGGATCGGCAACTGCAACACCATCGGCAGGCAGCCGCCCATCGGGTTGATGCCGTATTCTCGATACAGCTTCATGGACTCCATCTGCTGGCGCTGCTGGTCGTCCTTGAAGCGCTCGCGCATCTCGGCGATCTTCGGCTGCAGCAACTGCATCTTCCGCGACGAGCGGATCTGCGGGATCGAGAGCGGCCACAGCGCAAGGCGGATGATCAGCGAGAAGACGATGATCACCAGGCCGTAGCTGCCGATGAAGCCGTGCAGGAACCGGAACAGCGGCAACAACACGTACTCGCTGATCGGGCGGATCAGCGACGCGCCCAGATCCACGATGCCGGAGATGCCGAGCGAGTGCACGGCGTCGTACTCCAGCGGGCCGGCGAACAGCGTGAAGTGCTGCGATACCGTGTTGTTGGCGATCGGCGCGCTCACCGCGATGTTGTACAGCTCCACCACGCCGCTGGAATCGGCCCCAACGGCCGTGCCGTGCAGCACCGTGCTGGCGCCGGCAAGCGGCTTGGCCGGGATGATCGCGGCGCCGAAATACTTCGTGTGCATGCCCGCCCATTCCAGCGTGCCGGAGTAACGTTCCTCAACCGTGGCGCCAACTTCCTTGGCGTCGAAGTCGTGATGATCCTCCGTGAATCGCACGATGGCCTTGGCCTTGCCGGACTCCTCAACCGAGTTGTGCTCCTGATACTTCACGCCGTTGCGCCACGAAAGCTCGTAGGTCGGGTTGGTGCGCGCCAGCTCGGGGGCCATGTCCTTCATGCCGATATCCAGCCCCACCGCGTACGATGAGCCATGGAACACGAAGCGCTTCTCGATGGTGGGCGCCGGCTGCCCGGCTGCGGCGGAATCGGAGGCCGGCATCGCCAACGTGGCGACGATCACCGCCGAATCGTTGGCGCCCAGTGTGATCTTGTCGGGCCCGGTCACCGTGTACGCCATCGTTTCGGTGGAAACGAGGTGGCCGTCGGCCCCGGAATAACTCAGCGCGAACACGCCGGGGAATCCGGCCGAATCGCAGATCAACTGCGTGGGCGCGCCATACCAGCTTTTGTAGTGGTTCAGCTCCAGGCGGGCAAGCAATGCGCCGCGCGTATTGAAGCTGGCCTTGTACAGCGGCGTTTCGATGGTGATGAAGCGCGATGCCCCCTGGGCAAACCGGGCATGCCGCGCATCCAGCGGCGCAACCGCGGTTGGCGTCTGCGGCTTCGGCTGCTGCGTTTGTTGCTGTGTCTGTGTGGGCGGCGTCTGCGCGGTCGGGTCCGGCTTTGGGGCCATAACCACCGACCACAGGATGAAGACCGCCGCGATAAGCCCGAAGGCAATGAGAGTTCGTCGATCCATAGAAGATTGAATGGCGGCCGCTGTAGACGGGCGCGCGTCAGAGAGAGAGAGATTGGTGCCTACGGCACCGGATCGTATCCGCCCGGATGGAACGGATGGCACTTTGAAATACGGATCACACCCATCCCGATCCCACGCACCACGCCATGTTTGATGATCGCCTGGCGTGTGTATTCCGAACACGTAGGATGAAATCGGCAGGAGGGGGGGCTCAGCGGGGAGATGTATCGCTGATATAGTCGGATAATGCCGGCGAATGCGCGACGCGGCAGCGACACCGTATCGGGATCGGCCGGTTGTGTGGGGGCCGGATCCGCGGTCTGGCAGCCGGCAGCCTCACCCTCGTGGCCGTGTGAATGCGCCGCGGGCAATTCGGCGTGCGGCTCGAAGGGTGGGTGTTCTCCGAGCGTGCCGGGTGTTTCAGGATGCTTTGGTTGCTGCTGTTCCATCGGTGCGGGTACGAAGACGTCGAGCAAGCGCATCGATTGCCGCGCCCATTTGTGCGCGAAGATCCGACAGCCTGGGGCGCAACGCCGTTTCGGGAGAACCCGACCAGATGAGGAGGATCTGAAGATCCACGGCGGCTGGAATGCGAGCGGCAAGTTCCGGACGCGCCGAGCGGTATGCTTCCCGAAGCAGGCGCCGCATCCTGTTACGCTTCACAGCCGAACCAACGTTCCGTCGTACAACGAACCCGGCGCGGATTGTTCCCGCGCCGGGTTCATCAACAACATACTTGAGCACGATGTCGCCTCGGCGAAGGCCATCGCCCTGGCGGAAAATCCGGCCGAAGGCGTCGTGACCACGAAGCCGCGCCGCGCGTGGCAGTTTGGCTCCATTGATCCGGCTCATCGCCATGAACGACAGCAGTGTGTAAGCAGCACGCCAGCGTTACTACTTCGCGTAGCGCGGCTCGTCGCTTACGGTAAGGCGCCACCGGCCCTTTGCGCGGCGACGTGCAAGAACCTTGCGACCGTTCTTGCTGGACATGCGCTCGCGGAATCCGTGCTTGTTGCGGCGCTTACGGCGGCTGGGCTGGTATGTACGCTTCATGAGAGTGCTGGATAGCTGTTTTCAGTTCCTAGTTAGAACGGCAAAGATATAAACAACAAACCGAATCTCCATCACAAACCCGTTTCATCTTGCTACGGTGTTACCTGTCTTCTTCCGAGTGTACAGCAAAAATCTTCCGTGGAACTGTGGAACTGTTGCACCTCGATTTGCCGACGTCGTAACTTCGCTCACAAACTTCCGCACAACCTCTCGCAGTCGGAAGGCGGTACCTTTCTCTCCCTACCGCTTCTCCCGATCGAAGAGTTTTCCCTTGTAAGCCAGGCAATCTGCAGGCCCTGGTCGCGCGTCGCGATCACCGGGGCCGGGGCATCGTTGTCTCTGGTGCGTTGGTACGCACGCCGGAACACCCCGCCGTCGCCGTATGCGGAAGGGACGCAATACGATCATCGTAACGGGACTCGTTGAAGCTGGGATGATAGCGACCTTTTCAAAATACAGCACGCAAGCCGCCGACCTCGACCGTGCCACCAAGCCCTTGGTGCAGGCCGATGCCGTCCCGGACGCGTCGGTGATCTGGGGGGAATGCCTTGAGATTATCAAGGGAAGTGTTACCCATCAGGCATTCAAGACGTGGTTCGAGCCAACAAAGGCCATTCGCCTGGAAGGGGCCACACTGACGGTTCAGGTGCCCAGCCGATTCTTCTATGAATGGATCGAGGAACATTATTAGGCCCTTGTGCGCAAGGGTATCGTGCATGTTCTGGGCGAGGGGGCACAGCTTATCTACCATGCCGCCGGCGAGGATGTGGTGCAGACGCCATACGAGCGGGCGGTAACCCTGCCGGTGCGTCCGCCGGTTGAACATGCTTCCGACGCGCCGCAACGGCGCCAGGGCCCGGTGTTTTCGCCGCTGGCCACGCAGATGTTCCAGCAGCCCGTACGCCCATCGGCATCCGCGCCGCAGGGGTTCGGGTCGGGCCAGAACGGCTCGCCGATCGCGCAGAGCTATCTGAACGCCCGCCTTACGTTCGATAACTTCATCACCGGCGAGTGCAATCAGTTGGCGTATGCGGCCGCCAAGGCCATTGCCGATAATCCCGGCGGCACCCGGTTCAACCCGCTGGTGGTGTACGGCGGCGTGGGCCTGGGCAAGACCCATCTGGCGCAGGCCATCGGCCACGCCATCCTGCAGGGTCGCCCTAATTGTTCGGTGGTGTACACCAACAGCGAACGGTTTACCTACGAGTTCGTCAATGCCATCCAGCACAACCGCTCGCAGGAGTTCACCAACTACTATCGGTCGGTCGACGTGTTGATCGTTGACGACATCCAGTTCTTTGCCGACAAGGAGAAGACACAGGATAACTTCTTCCACACGTTCAACGCGCTGCATCAATCCGGCAAGCAGATCATCCTTACCAGCGACGTGCCCCCGAAGCAATTGCGCGGCGTGGACGACCGGTTGATCAGCCGATTCCAGTGGGGCCTTACCACCGATATCCAGCCGCCCGACCTTGAAACGCGCATCGCCATCCTTCAGAAGATGTCGAGCGATGAAGGCTACCAGTTGCCGGGCGACGTGATCGATTATATCGCCCGCAACGTAACCACATCCGTGCGCGAGCTGGAAGGGTGCCTTATCTCGTTGCTGGCCGAGTGCTCGCTGCGCAATCTCTCGCTGACGCTGGAGCTTACCCGCGAGGTTATCTCCGGCATCGCCTCGGTGCCCGATCCCATCCTTACCGTTGAGCAGATCCAGCATGCGGTGTGCGGCCAGCTCAGCGTTCCGCACTCGTTGCTGATCGGCAAAACCCGCAAGCAGGAGATCGTGTTCGCCCGCCAGTTGGCCATGTACCTGATTCGCGAGCTGACCGGTGTGTCGTTGAAAACCATCGGCAACCATTTCGGCGGTCGGGACCACACAACCGTGATGCATGCCATCAGCACGATCGAAACGCAGCGCACCCGTGATGACTACACCCGCCGTATCCTCAGCGTTGTGCGTCGCGAACTGAACGTTGCCGAGCGCTGAGAACTGCGGCGCAGGCAACTGGGCGCGATCCTGTTTCAATCGATCCTGTTGTAATACTGCGGGCCACTGCTGAAATCCTGTCTGCATGGGCGCGGCGCAACAGCGGAATTGTACTATCGGCCAACATAGCGGAACCAACTTGGCGTTCGATATGTTGCGATGACTGGCCCTCACACGTTCAAGCGTCGCCCGACAATCATGAATTGGGGCGGCGCTTGTTTATTGATGCGCCATCGGTGTCATTTCGAGCCATGGCACACCATACCACATCATCCTGCTTCCCGGTACACATCCAGACCATTTCCGGAGAACCATCGCCGGCGGCTCCGTGCGTCTGTACGCCTTGCCTTGCATGGATCTTGTGGTTCCGTTATCATGGTGGCGCTTTCTCCCACGCACTGTATGTGCTGCCTGCCGGTCACCGCCAGCCATGCGCATGCAAGCCTTCATGATGTAGTACTACACCCGGTTGGCCAGGAGTAAGGCACACGGCATCCGCTTGTACGAAGAGTGGGCGCGCACAATCAACCCGGCGCACAACGATCACATATCCATCGAGATCGATGAACCTCCGTAAGCATGTACACCGGGCGGGTGGTCGCGTTCGGCTTATGGCTGCCGCACTGTTGACTCTTGCCACGCACTTCCTCTGCAATCCTGTTCCCGCAACCGCGCAGGACAGCGTCCACTTTTCCGGGCGCGACATTTGGCTTCCGCTGGGCGGCTATGCTCATGTTGGTGCCGCGAATGTTCTGGCACGGCCGGATGGCCTGTATGTCCTCACTTCCCGAACCTTTGACAACTTCGCGGGCGCCTTTGTCGGGGTCTACCGCTTCGATGGGCTGGCCCGCACCACCGTGGTGCCGGGGATGGTGTTGCCCGGGGACGCCTCCGGCCTGTTCGAGTACAACAACCAACTCCACATCGTGCTGACCCGTATGAAGAATGGGTCGATGGTCACGGGGCGGACCCTTGCGCGATGGGATGGAACGGCGTGGCGGGAATACCCCAGGTTCAGCTCGAAGGCCGAATACGATGTGTTCCCGGTTGCGGTGGGGGCCGATCTGTACTGCCTGTACAGTGACACCACGTATTCGCTTACCGCGCAGCGCCACATCCGCGCTCGTTGGGACGGCACGGCCTGGAAGCGGATCGATACCACCATCGACCGTTACGGCTCTCGTGTGGCCACCGTGCACAACGGCATGTTGTATGCGTCGCGCCCCATGAATTCCGGCAGCGGCGGCGCTGGCGATTATTCGATCGTGGAACGCTACAACGGCGCGGGCGTCGAGCGCGTTGCGGACTCGATCCCCGGCGACATACGGCAGCTACTGTCGATTGGCGACGATCTGTGGATTTCCTCCTATCAACAATTCGCTCCGGGCTCAGGCTCCGCTCTCCACCGCCTGAACGCTGGCGGCCCTGTGCGCGTGAACCAGCCAGGCCTGGCCGGCACATCCTACACGAACATGGTGCAACATGCCGGCGTGTTGGTGCTGTTCGGTACCGAGCCGGCCGGCGACCCGGTTGCCTACAAGGCGCAGGGCGGCGGCTGGCTGGAGCTTTCCGGCGTTGCGCCCGGGATGCCTGGCGGCGTGGCCGAATACAACGGCGTCCTGTATGTGATCGGCCCGAACAAGGGGGCCGCGCCATATCGCACCGCGCTTGCGCGCCTGTGCGACGATGACTCCTGTTGCGCGGTCACGGGCGTGGTGTTCGATGATGCCGACAATAATTGCGTGCGATCGCCCGGCGAGGCCGGTATCGCCGGTGCGCTGGTGACGATCGAACCGTTGGGCTACACGGTTCGCACCGATGCCAACGGGCGATACATCCATGTGCTGCCCAAGGGGCACTACACGCTGCGCGCGGTGCCGCCGGCCTACCGCACCGCCGGGTGCGCGTCCGGCAGCGGCGCCATCGAGGTTGAACTTGCAAACGGGGGGCAGGCCTCAACCGGCAACAACCTTGGCCTGCATGTCGATCGCAGCGTGCCCGATGTTCGCGCCTCGATAGCCGCTACCGCCGCCATCGCCAACGACAGCCTGTGGGCCACGATCCACGTGCCGAACGACGGCTCCGCGCAAGCGGAGGATGTAAGCGTTCGGTTGCGCATCGAACCCGGTCTGGAATCGTTCTGGGCGCCGTCGCTTCCGGTACGCAAGGAACCTGGTCTGGTGGAGTGGGCCGGCGTTTCGGTGCCCACGGGCACGCCGCGTACGTATTCCGTTGGGCTTCAGGTGCCGCCGAATGTTGTGTTGGGCGATACGGTGCGGCTGCTGCTGGATGTTGATGCGTCCGGTGATGCGAACACGCGCAACCAACACGACACGATTCTTCTGCCAGTGAATGACACGAGGCCGGCCAACCGTACCGACGTTTCGCCGATCGGCATCGGGCCTGATGGGCAGATCGACCGAGCCGACTCGGTCCTCACCTACACCATCTGTTTTCAGAATACCGACTCCCTGCCGGTGGGCACCGTTGTGGTGGCCGATACGCTCGATCCCGCGCTGGACCCCGCAACCGTGCTGCCTGGAGCTGCCAGTTCGCTGGCGCAGTTGGAGCAACATGGCAACGGTGTGCTGGTGTGGCGTCTGCGCAACGGGCTCACAACCATCGCCGCCCATCGTTCGGCGAGTTACGGCTATGTCCGCTTTACCGTCCGGCTCCGGCGTGGGCTGCCGCTGGGCACCGTCATCCGTAACCGTGCGGCCGTGTATTTCGACAATCAACCGCCCATTGTCACCACTACTGCGGTGAACACGTTGGCGAAGCTGCTGGCGGCGCCGCGCCCTGATGAAACCAGCGGGGTGTTGACGGTGTGGCCGAATCCAGCGAACACACGGGCAACCGTGAGTGTGCCGGCGGCCAATGCGGTTGTGGAAGTCCGAAACATGCTCGGCGCGTTGGTTGCCAGCGTGATTGCGGTTGACCGCAGCGCCGCGCTCGACGTTGGCGTGTTGCCCCCGGGGCTGTACATCGTGCGGTCGCAGGGGCCGGGAGGGATGTTGCACAGCGCGCCGTTGGTTGTTGCGCGTTAGCAGGCAGTTGCACGTTAGCAGGCAGTTGCACGTTAGCAGGCAGTTGCACGTTAGCAGGTAGTTGCGCGTTAGCAGGCTGTTGGCCTGATGGCAATTGTACCGGAACGCCCGGCCGCCACGGGGAGGTCGGGCGTTCGCTGTGTATGGGCGGCCCGTGCGCCGTGTGTCCATGCGCCGCACTACCCAAACCTTCAGCAAGGTTCGGGCGGGGGGGCTGATTATCTTCGTGCCATGTTCCAATCCGTACCGCTTCTCTGCCTTCTGATGCTGTTGGTGTGTTCGGTTCCGATGCACGCCAACATGGCCAGCCCGTGGCAGGCGGGCGATATCGTGGGCGAACCTTCGGCCGCGCTGGATTCGCTCGCCGTGCTGCGCGAGGATCTGCGGATCGATCTGCGCCCGCTGGCCCGGTTCGACAACGCCACCGTCGAGGCTACCTATCGCATCCAGAATTTGGGCCGCGCGAGGCGCACGCAACTGGTGTTCATCGCGGCCGGCATGGCGATGCACGGCGACACCGTTGTGGAGGTACTGCTCGACGGCGTGCCGATGAGCTTCGTGTTGCTGGATTCGGTGATGTTGCCGGGCGCGTGGCAGGTGCCGGATACCACGCCGGGGTTTGACGGGAACGAGCCCGTTCGCTTTCAGGCAAAGGTCCGGCTGAGCGCCGGGCAATACGTACACGCCGCATACAGCGGCATGCCGGCGGCCATTGCATTCACGCTCGACTTCACCAACGGTGTGCATACGGTGCGTATTCGATATCGTGCAACCGCCACGCAGAATTCAACCGTGCATCCGATCAAGATCTGGCAATTGCCGTACGTGCTGGCGCCCGCGCGGCAATGGGCGAGGTTCGATTCCCTGTATGCCGTTGTACTGCTGCCGGCCGGCTGGCAGGCGGCTGTGTCGCCGGGCATGGCCCGGGCCGGGGATTCGCTGGCCGGCGCCTGGAAAGGGGTTCCCGCGGATGTGATGATGATCGGTGTGCGCCGCGTGCCGCCTTCGGCAAGCGAGCTCTGGTGGGCGGAGAACGGACCGCTGATCGGTGCAGGCGTGGTGGGCGCGATACTCTGCCTGGTGGTGGCCATTTGGTCCGGACGGAAAGGGCTTACCAAACGCTTCGTTGGATTTCGTGCGGCGGGAATATCCATCGCCATGGGCCTGGTCTGCATAGTGCTGATGATTGTCGGCGAAACGATTCACAGCTCGCTGGCGGCCGAACTGCTGGGCAATCAGGTGGCCACGGGATATAACTACGGAGCGTCGATCGCGTTTGTGGTGATGGTGCTGCCGATCACCGGCCTGGCGGCCACGGCGATCACGGCCGTGGCGTTCGGCCTGGCGCGTTTCCGTGGCCAACGGGCGATTGCAGCGCGCACCAAGGCAGGGCTTTCTGCCTGAACCACAGCCGCCCTTGCCGGTTGGGTATCGAAATTTCCATCGTGGGCATCGGGCCGATTGCTAAATTCATCGCCTTATGCGCATCGCGCGCGTGCCGATCTATAAACCGTGAAGAACCCCGTGGCCAACGACGTCGAAGCCGTTCAATCCCTTCAGAAATCATATACCGCAATCCGTTCGGAGATCGCCAAGGTGATCGTTGGGCAGGATGCGATCGTGGAGCAGCTCCTTATCTCGCTTGTGGCTCGCGGGCATTGCCTGCTGGTGGGCGTGCCGGGCCTGGCCAAGACGCTGCTTGTGCGTACGCTGGCCCAGGTGCTGGATCTTTCCTTCAACCGCATTCAGTTCACGCCGGACCTGATGCCATCGGACATCACCGGCACCGAGGTGATCGAGGACAACCGTACCACCGGCGAGAAGATCTTCCGGTTCGTGCGCGGGCCGGTGTTCGCCAACATCGTGCTGGCCGACGAGATCAACCGCACGCCGCCGAAGACACAGGCGGCGCTGCTGGAATCGATGCAGGAGCACCACGTTACCGCGGCCGGTGAAACCTATGCGCTGCCCGATCCCTTCTTCGTGCTCGCCACGCAGAACCCCATCGAGCAGGAGGGAACCTACCCGCTGCCGGAGGCGCAGTTGGACCGCTTCATGTTCAATCTCTGGCTGGATTATCCATCCTTTGCCGAGGAGGTGCGGATTGTGCAGCAGACCACGGCCGGCGTGGTGCCCACGCTGAACAAGGTGCTGGGCGCGGCCGAGATCGTGGCCGCGCAGGAGCTGATCCGTCGTGTGCCTGTGGCCGATAACGTGATCGAGTTCGCGGTGCGGTTGGTGAACATGACCCGCCCAAACGCCAACGGTGCTCCCGGCGCGGCAACGCCGCAGTTCGTGAAGGATTTCATCGGCTATGGCGCAGGCCCGCGCGCCTCGCAGTACCTGATCCTGGGCGCCAAAACCCGCGCGTTGCTGCACGGCCGGTTCTCGCCGGAAGTGGACGACGTACGCGCGGTGGCCCTGCCGGTGTTGCGCCATCGTATCGTGACGAACTTCAGCGCCGAGGCCGACAATGTTTCCGCGCAGGAGATTATCCGGAGGCTTCTGGAGGCGGTGTGATGTGCGGGGGAGAGGTGTGCCTGCGGGTTCGCTCTGTATACCGGGGAATGCAGCCTTGTTCGTCCTGAGTTGTACTCCGGACGCCGCAACCAGATCGCCGAAGGGGTCGGGAGTACAACTCCCGACCAACAGGGGGCGCAACCTGTATATCCGGATATGCAGCCATGGCGTTATCGTACGCCCCACCGGGGCAACGTTCCGGGGAATTGTCCGCGTTATGCGTTATGAATGCTGTCATGTAGCGAATGTTGCGTCGCGCCATCACGCATAATCCAGACCACATAACGTCGCGGCATCTGCCGCTGCGCCATCACGCATAATCCAGACCGCATAACGTCGCGGCATCTGCCGTCGCGCCATCACGCATAATCCAGACCGCATAACGCCGTGGCATCTGCGTCGCGCCATCACGCATAATCCAGACCGCATAACGTCGCGGCATCTGCCGTCGCGCCATCACGCATATCCCAGACCACATAACGTCGCGGCAGCTACCGCGCGATCACCAGATCCACCATGTTGGTGGTCCATCGTGGCCGCACCTTCACGTTGCCGCTCCACAAGGTGTACGGCTCGGCTGGGTGATAGGGGATCAGCGATCCATAATCGTAGCGGCCGTTGCCGTCGGTGTCGGCGAAGGCGCTCAGCTCGTAGTCGCCTTCCGGGATTGCCGCGAAGCTCCAGGCCCCCTGCCGGATTCCGGTAAGCGAATACGACGGGCCGTTCGGCAACAGCCGTGCGGTGATCACATGGTTTGCATTGGGCGCGGCCGTATCGGTGAGCGTGCCCTCGATGGTGCCGAACTGCTTCGGTGTGGCAAGGAGCACCGGCACACGCACCAGACTGTCGCGCCGGTTGCCGGCAACATCGGCAAATGGCCCAAGCTCGATGGCCAGCCAACCCTGCGTAAGGCCGAACAATGTGTCGATCGGGCGCGCCGAGAACGCCGCCGGCGAAAGCCGTGTAAGCCGGAACGTTGCGCGTTTGCCGCCTGATACCGTGTCGCGGATCGTTACCGCCCCGGTAAGATTTCCAACCTCCACCGCTTCGTCGAACGCCACCACCAGCGAGTCCGGAAATCGGTACGCCGCCATCGAATCCAGTCCGGCCGAAACCAGGGCGGGTGGGTCGGCGTCGGGCGTCGCGACCGAGGTGAACGTGCTCAGGCCGGCCGAGTCCGGCAGGGCATTGCCCGCCGTATCGGCAAGCCCCGTGGCGGCAACGGTTATCTCCGCGCCGGCCGGCAGCGCCGGATGCACAAGGTGAACCGCCAGGGCCTGCTTCTGATCGCGCCATGCAAGCGTTGGCGCAATTGTGGCGCCCGGCGCGCGCAGCGCAAATCGTGCCGGGGCGATTGTTCGCTCGGCGATCGGCTCGCTGAATCGGAGCAGCGTGTGTGTTGGCGATATCGCGCGCGTGCTGTACAGCGCCGGTGCGCTTTGGTCATCGGCTGCGGGGCGCAGGCGGATCGCCACGCCGAGCGCGGGCTCCGTTGCCGACCGCACCACCGCGTCATGTACCGGGATGCCGAACGCGTCGGCCCCGGGCGTGAAAAGCTGATCGTTGGCGTCGTCCACAACGGCGAACAGGCGGAACGTTCCGTTGGGCAGGCCTTCCAGCGAGAATCCGCCGTCGTCGCCGATCGGCGCGATGAACTCCGGGCGAACGCTGTCCGGGCGGAACGTGGCGTTGAAGCCCGCCGTGTCCGGCGGCATAAGGTAGGCGAACACGTAGGCCTTGCCGGCCGCCTTGCCCAGCACGCGCCCCTGAATGCGGCCGCTGTCGATTGTTGGGCCGGTTGCGAACCGCACCGTAACCGGACGGCCAAGGCGATTGCCCGATAGATCGGTAAGCGCCGAGCCCAGCGTCACCGCGTACGTGCGGTTTTCGGCCAGCGGTTCGGCGAACGAGATCTCCAGCGTGCTGCCGCTCCAGTCGAATTCCGGCGTCACCTTCGGGATGGGCGTGATCACCACCGAGGCCGCCGTGTTCGATTCGTTCATATACTCGCTGAACGTAAAGCTCACCGTGCGTTCCCGGAAGCTGACCGTGCCCGACGCCGGCAGCATCGTTTCAACCACGGGCGCCGTGGTATCCGGCGGCCCGCCGGGCGGTGGGGATTGATACCCCGACGCGCAGGAGGCCAGCGCCGCGGCGGCAAAGCCCGCCAGAAGCACCAACGCACGCGCCGCCCAGGCGTGTTGGCCTGGGCGGGGATGCGTGTTTCGAGTTTCGGTGCCGCGGGTAGTTGTCATCGATCGGGCATGCATGTATCACAACGGCGACAGGCGCGCGCGGGCATTACTCGCGCACCAGGCGCTTGTACTTGATGCGGTGCGGGCGGTCGGCCTCGATGCCAAGGCGCTTCTTGCGGTCCTCCTCGTACTGCGAGTAGTTGCCGTCGAACCACACCACGTTGCTCTCGCCCTCGAATGCCAGGATATGCGTGGCCACGCGATCCAGGAACCAGCGATCGTGCGAAATCACCACCGCGCATCCGGCGAAGTTGGCCAGGGCCTCCTCCAGCGCGCGCAGCGTGTTCACGTCCAGATCGTTGGTGGGCTCGTCCAGCAGCAGCACGTTGCCGCCTTCGCGAAGCGTCTTGGCCAGGTGCACGCGGTTGCGTTCGCCGCCGGAGAGATCGCCCACGCGCTTCTGCTGGTCGCTGCCAGTGAAGTTGAACCGGCCCAGATACGCGCGCGAGTTCACCTCGCGATTGCCCACCATGATCAGATCCTCGCCGCCGGAGATTTCCTCCCAGATCGTCTTGTCGCCGTCCAGCGGTCGGTTCTGGTCCACGTACGCCAGCTTCACCGTTTCGCCGATCGTGAACGTGCCGGCATCGGGCTTCTCGTCGCCGGTGATCATGCGGAACAGCGTTGTCTTGCCGGCGCCGTTGGGGCCGATAATCCCGATGATGCCGCCCGGCGGAAGCGAGAACGTAAGATCCTCGTACAGCAGGCGATCGCCAAAGCCCTTGGCCACGCCCTGCGCGTCGATCACCATGTTGCCCAGTCGCGGTCCGTTGGGGATGAAAATCTCCATCTCCTCGTTGCGCTTCTCGTGGTCCTCGTCCAGCATCTTCTCGTAGGCCGCGATGCGCGCCTTGCTCTTTGCATGGCGCCCCTTCGGGTTGGTGCGCACCCACTCCAGCTCCTCGGCCAGCGCCTTCTGCCGCTTCGATTCCTGGCGCTCCTCGATCTCCAGCCGATGCTTCTTCTGTTCCAGCCACGAGGAGTAGTTCCCCTCGAACGGGATGCCCTGGCCGCGGTCCAGCTCCAGAATCCAGCCGGCCACATTGTCCAGGAAGTAGCGATCGTGCGTCACGGCGATCACCGTGCCCTTGTACTGCGCAAGGTGATGCTCCAGCCAGCCCACCGATTCGGCATCCAGGTGGTTGGTGGGCTCGTCCAGCAGCAGCACGTCCGGCTCCTGCAACAGCAGGCGGCACAGCGCCACACGACGGCGCTCGCCGCCGGAAAGCACCGCAATCGATGTGTCGCCGTCCGGGCAGCGGAGCGCGTCCATCGCCTGCTCCAGCTTGCTGTCCAGATCCCATGCGTTCAGGTGTTCGATGCGGTCCTGCAGCTTCGCCTGCTTCTCCATCAGCGCGTCGAAGTCGGCATCGGGCTCGGCGAACTGCGCGCTTACCGCCTCGTACTCCTTCAGCAGCGCCACCGTTTCGGCGGCGCCTTCCTCAACAATCTCGCGCACCGTCTTCGTGGGGTCCAGCTCGGGCTCCTGCGTAAGCAGCCCGAACGTGATGCCCTTCTGCGCGTTGATCTGCCCGTTGTAATCGGTGTCCACGCCGGCGATGATGCGCAGCAGCGTGCTCTTGCCCGAGCCGTTCAGGCCCAGCACGCCGATCTTCGCGCCATAGAAGAAGGAGAGATAGATATCCTTCAACACCTGCTTGTTATTGCGGTGGGTTTTGCCCACCCCAATCATCGAGAATATGATCTTGTTGTCGCTCATTGATCCTGTACGTCGTCCTTTGGAAAGACCCCCAAAATACAAGATCCCGGCAAGCAACACGGCATCATCCGTCCGTTGTTGCCGAAGCGTTGCAGAGGGTTACGTACTGTGCCGGGTGGCCTGCTGTTCCCACACGGTGTGGAATGCGGCATGGGCCGCGCCCTGATGCAGCGTTGTTGCCGCCTCGGGCGCCAGCGCCTGTTGGCGCGTATATCCGCTGGTGATGCGCTCGATACACACGCCCGCGTCCACGTGGGCGAACACGAACCGCCACGACGTCACGGCGATTTCGCCGCGACCGTCGCTCAACAGCCGGATGCGGCGGTAGGGATGCGGCCCGCTGTTGTAGGCCAGCAGCTCCTCGGCTGTGCGCGCTGCATCCACACCCTGCGCGGCCAGCCATGCGGCCTGCCGGGCGGCAAGCTCCGACCACGCAACCGTGCCGGGCGCCGCTGTGGCCGATTCCTCCAGCCAGCCCGCACGGGCGTTGGGGAACGCCTCCGCGTAGGGGAGATAGGGTTTGATATCCAGGATTGGTGTGGCGTCAAGAATGTCCACGTCGGCAACGCGCAGCGTGCGGCCGCGCACCTCCAGCAACCGCAGCAGCGAAAGGCCCAGCGGGTTGGGCCGGTGCGGCGAGCGTGTGGCGAACACCCCGCGTTTTACAGGCGAGCCGCGCGGCGGCAGCACCTTCGGTTTCCAGCCGGCGTTGCGATGGAACCAGTAGATCACCCAGATCCGATCGAAGCCGGCAAGGTCCTCCAGCGCCTGCTCGAAGTTCCGGCCGGCAAGCAGCGTGATCGTGCCCTCGGCTCCGTCGAGCGCGGCGCCGGGCTGCCGTGGCGCGCGATACCGGTCGGTATACGGCGTCGCGATCGTCCCGATCGGTTCAAGCGTCAGCACGTGTCTGCCATCAAAGGGTTATCAGCCTGTTGAAATACCCTGGCGCTTTGCCCGGGGTGCCGGTGTTCATGCCTTGTTGCGCTGTTCCTCGCGTCCGTGCTCGCGCCGTTCCTCACGGCTTTGTTTGGATTGTTGGCATGCCGCCAGCCATTTGTCGATTACTACCGCCAGGCCCGCGCCGATTGCGTAGGCCAGGATGTCGAGGGGGTCGAACGTGGCGCCAAACGCCGTGCGCGCCAGCCCGGTAAGCAACAGGCGATCGGCAAGCTCCGCCAACTGCAGAAGCTCCACCACGGCCGCCAGCAGAAACACCCACAGCGCCAGGCGGCCGATATTGGAATACGGCAGCGCCACACGCAACAGCGCAACCAGGAAAATGACAACGGCTACATCGCTCACGAAGCCGCGCAGGAACCGAACCTCCGGCAGCAGGGCCACGATCACGCCGCCAAGCGCGAACATCATGAACGCGATCAGCACATAGGCTGCACGGCGGCTCATCGTTGCATGCTCCGGCCAGGGGGCCGGCAACCGATGTCCGTCATCATCAGTTGGTTCCGGAGGATAGATCCGTGGCCGGCATCCAGAAGTCGCGCGGATACAGGCGGTACAGGCGTGCCTCGGGGCCGTCCACGGTTTTCAGGTACTCCTCGTACAGCCCCATCTGCTTCTCGGGGCCGATCACGAAGAAACATCCGCCGCGAACATCGGCCGACTTCACCGAATATCCGGGCAGCACCGAGCCATATACCTGCGGCATGCGCTTGAACAGTTCGGCGGCCAGATTCGGTTCGGAGCGCAACGCCAGGATCGCCCTGCGGAACGCGCTCACCACGCCGGGCGTTACATCGTCGGCGATGTCGGCCGCGATCGCCTCGCCGCGCGCCTCGTAGCTGGAAGGCGAGCGGAACTCGTCGAACGCCTGCGCCACCGCATAATCCACCAGGCCGGTGTCCGGCGCTGCGCGCTTCAGCTCGTCGATCACGAACTTCAGCGTCTGCGGCAGCTCGGGGCAGCGCTCGGCGTAATAACTCACCCGGCCCGATGCCGGCGAGCTGGCAAGCCCATTGGAATACGCCAGCCCGGCCGCCCACGTCTTCATGAAAATCCCGTGCGATCCATGCCCGCCAAACAGCTTGGCGGCCAGGAAGCGCAGCAGCGATTCGCGGTCGGTATCGCGGTAGGATGTGCCAGCCGCCGAGTTGATGAACACGCCGCTCGACGTGTTCGGGTTCACCAGGCCAACGTACAGCGGCGATGCGTTGGGTGCGCGTTCGCGCAATCGGTTGGTGATCATCCGTTCCGAGCCGGGCGGCACCGAATGCAGCTTCCCGTTCTTCAGCGCGCCGATCAGCTTGCCAACCTCCGGGGCCAGGTATTCCTGTGTTGCGTGCGAGCCAATCATGAACAATCGCGCGCCGCCGGTAAGCAGCAGATGCTTGCGAAGGCGGTCCAGCGCGGCCAGCGTCTGCGCCGGCGGGGTAAGCAGGTCGTGGCGTATCTGCCGGCACAGATAGGCCCAGTCCGATTCCATCGTCTCATCGGGGATCTCGGCCATCAACTGCTGAAGGTCGCCGGCGGCTTCCACCGCGATCGCACGTGCCGCGGGCGGCAGCTTCGTAGCCGCTTCCATTATCTCCGTGGTGCCGGTTGGCAGCTTCGCCAGGGCGGCCGTGTCGCCCATGATCGCCGAGGTCAGCGTGGTAAGATGCGGTCGCGAAAGGCCGCCAACGCCGGCCAGCCGATCCAGGAACCCGGCGATCGCCGTGCGGCTTTCGCCGGCGCCGGCATCCTTCAACAGCCATCGCAGGCGGTGCGCATTGTGCGCGCGCGTCAGGAACGATTCGGTGGCAAGCATCAGCCGGTTATCCTGCCAGCGATAGGCCGCGGCCGGATTGTTCACCCACGATTCCTCGCTGCCCTGCATCATGGTGCGCAACGAGCTCGCGTTCTGGTTCACCACGTCGCGGATGCGCGCCAGATTCTCCGGCCGGAAATCAGCCGAGGTCAGCACGCGGCGCATCCACTCGATGCTTCGCTGTGCTTCGGCGCGATCGTTGCCGGCGCCGCGCACAACAAGCTCGGCGCGGCCGGTGCGCCAGTTGGAGGCAAACGAAGCGCTCAGGCCCAGGATCTCCTCGCGCACCTGCTGTGTCATGCGGTCGTACGGCGTGGCCGTGCCGTTCTCGAACAGGCCAACGCTGGTAAGCAGATTGGGCAGCAGCGAGAGATACACGTAGTCATCCACCGCAACGCCGTCCAGCCGCAACGCCAGCCCGGTTGTGGCGCTGGTCATGTTCTCGAACGTGGAGGCGACCATCGGCACGCCTCCGGCCAGCGTGCGCTGCGAGAACTCCAACTGGTCATCAAGCGTAAGCGGCGGCGTGTCCACAAACCGTGCGCGCCTGGCGGTTGCGGCGATGCGATCCAGCTCGGCCGTCATCGAGTCATACTGCCGGCGGTAGCGTTCAATCGCCTCCTGATCGGTGGCGGCGCCGTACTGCGCGCGCAGCCGTGCCGTCTCGGCGGCAATGCGGTCGGTCCGTTCCTTCGTCTCCTGCTCGATCAACGCGGGGCTTGGTTTTGCCGCCACGGCGATCGGGAGCTGATCCAGCAGCTTCCACCGCATGATGTAATCGCGCCAGTAATTCTTTCCGTTGGCCAGCTCGCGCTCCATGTCGCCAAGCCATCCCTTCATCGTTACCGACGCGCGAAACTCACCGGTTTTGTTCAGCCGGTCCAGGTGGTTCATCCATGATGACGGCGTGCCGCGATAACCGAACCGGGGCGGCGAGTTCACGAACTTCGCCAGGCTCCGGCGGTTGGCCACCACCTGATTGCGGGCGCGGGCGTTGAACTCCATCAGCTCGGGCGAGCCGTCGGGCCACGACGCGATTCGCTTCAGCTCGTCGATGATCGCGCCGCGGATCTCGGCGATCTTCGCGTCGGTAAGGTTTGCCTGCGCAACGTCATCCAGCCCGATGCTGATCGGCATGCCCTGATCGGTGCTGGTCCACCCGAACACCCCCTGCGCGCCGGCATCGTAGCGTCGGGTTTTTGTGTCGATGAACAGCCGGTACAGATTGCTGGTTTCGTCGCCGGCGATATTGTTCACGAACGCCTCCATCCAAAGCTGCTCGGCGACCGGGGCGTCGAGCTGTGGTGGCCAGGCAAACACCAGCGGCGCGGGCTGCTCCGGGTTGCGGTTGGGGTACTCGGCATGGATGATCGTGCCGGGCGCGGCCGTTACCGGCTTCGGCAGCGTTGCCTCGGTGGTTACCGCCAGCGGCGGCTGTTGTGCCGGCTTCAGCGCCATCAGGATCCTGTTGGTGCGCTCCAACAGGTCGGCCAGGGGAATCTCCTTCGGGAACGCTCCCACCATGCCCATGTTGTCCAGGCGGTAATGCTCGCGATGGAACAGGCGGATATCCTGCGGCGCCATCACGCGGATTGCCGAGGGCAGGCCGCCCGAGACATAGGCAAGCGGGTGATTGCCGCCGTAGATCGCAAGGTCCACCGCCCGCCCAAGCCGGCTCCAGGGCCGCTCGAACGAGCTCACCATTTCGTTGTACACCGTGCCCTTCTCCTCCAGGCGCAGCGCGCCATCCTTCGGGTTTACCGCGACGCCGAAGTTGCACACCTCGCGCCGGATCTCCTCGTCGGTATAGTCCGGGTTCAGCAGCGCGTGCATCCGCCGCTCGAACTGCTGGTAGTACACCTCGGGACCGGCGCCGGTGTTGAACTGATAACACGTGCGCCACTGCTGCGTGTAGGCCGTGGAAATGCTCAGCGACATGCCTTCCAGGTTCGCCGTGTAGCGCCCGTTGTTGCCCTTGCCCAGCAACAGGTGCTCCTGCGTGTGCGGCTCGCCCATGTCCGACGTTGGGTACGAGTTCACCCAGATGAAGGCCTGCGGCACCGATTGGATCCCGAGCGCATCGAACACGAATCCCGTTGCCGCGTGCACGAACCGCGCGCCCATCGGCTGGTTGGCGTCGTTCAGGTACACCGCCTCCACACGGAATCCAAGCACAACATCGCCCTTGTTCAACTTGTCCAGCTCAATCGCCGGGATCCGAGGGGCGGGCTGTGCCGATGTGGCCAACGGATACAGGGCCATCAGCGCGGCGAATGCAACGGCGATCGCCAGCGGCGTCTGGGCGCCAACGGCGCGCAGTGGTGTACGTGTAGTCATGATGTTGTGCCTGTTCTGCTTCACGATTCTGATTCACGGGGCTGCCATGAAAAACGGGTGATGCGGCGGGCATGCGATACAGCGGCCCGGCGGCGGTCACGACTGCGGTTGCAGGATCTCGTGTACGTTGCCGAATGGATCGCGGAACGCGATGAACCGACCGAACGGACAACTGGCTATGCCGGATTCGTTGTCCGACCACGCAATCGGGATCAGCTCCACATTGCGGGCGCGCCAATCGGCCACCGTTGCGTCGATATTCTCCACATGGAACACCAGCGTTACCCCGGTCTGATTGGGATAGTCCACGGCAACCGTGTGCTGGGCCGGATACAGCAGCACCGGCGCGGTGCCGCCAACGTCCAGCATCGGCAGGCCCAGTTGCTCGCTGTCCGGATGCAGCGGGAATCCCAGCGTGTCGGCGTAGAACGCGCGCGCCTGTTTCACGTCGGTAACGTTGATCTGAATGAGACCAACCGAAGCGCGGATTGCCTGCGTGGGCGGCGTTGCCGATTGCTCGGCGCGGAAGCGCTCAACACATCGTTGGCAGATGCAGGCCAGATCGCGAAGATCAACCGGCACTTCCGCCAGCAACGCGGCCGGGATGTCGGCCGTAACGCACCAGCACTGCTCGGGTGAAGCCGCCGGGGTCACCAGCGGGCAGTTGTTCTGCTCGCCACACAGCGGGCAACGGGATGCGTCGAGGATTGGTTCCATGTCAGAAGTAAAAAGCGTGCTCTCTCTCTCTCGTTGGGGAATAGCCCGTTGCGGAATCGCTGCCGCCGGCGGGCCGGGCGGCCAGGGCGCCGAAACGATGCCGGCGGAGCAATCGAGGGGAGGCCAAACATAGAGCATTCCGCAACGCGCGACAAGCGACAGAAACGGGGAAAGTGGTGTCTGCGACTGCCATTCGATCCAAGGCGAGGTAGGCATGCAACAGCGCGTGCGGCAATGCCTGCGTCCCACACCGCTCAGGAATTCACCGCAAAGGACGCAAAGGCGCGCGAAGGAAGGCCAGGTGAATGCGGTTACACATGCCTCAGCACAAACGGCAATGTCGGCGCCGCGCAACGCTTCGCATGCGCAACGCGACGAATGAAACATGCAACAGCGCGTGCGGCAATGCCTGCGTCCCACACCGCTCAGGAATTCACCGCAAAGGACGCAAAGGCGCGCGAAGGAAGGCCAGGTGAATGCGGTTACACATGCCTCAGC
>CBHYLN010000071.1:0-27142 GCA_966128725.1 uncultured bacterium
ACCGAACTCCGGGTCGCGATTGTACGACAGACACGCGGCAACCTTAGGGATCCAATCCAACACCGTAGGCATCAAGAATGCCGCCAAGGCGTGCCGGATCGCTCATCAATCCATCGGTCCTGTCGAGCTGAACAGCGGCGGCTGCGCGATCGAACAAGGCATAGCAGAGGCGATCGTTGTCGAAGCGGGAACGGTAGGATATTCCGTCGATCATGGCAGTATGGTTCCACAACGCCAACGCAAGCTGGCGACATGTTTCGTGCGGACCATGCACCGTCTCGGCCGTGATATGCAGCCGTCCCAACCCCACGCCATGCAACGCCACCAGTCGCAAGCGCTTCACAAGCCGGCCCACGGATACCGAGCGTTCCTGAAGATCATGGGCGGCAAGAATTCGATGCCTCGGGTTTCGAAGCAAGCATTCGGAAAAGGCTGTCTCCAGCGAATCCCCGAAGTAGCAGACACCGTACTCGCCTTTCGGGGCGTTGAACCTTCCGCTGACGGACGTTCCGGGGTTGGAACCGAACCACAATGGCTCATGAACCGTGCGATGCACACGGTACCACCGCACACCTTTGCGCAACGTCTCAATCGGCAGATCGAGCGCTTCGACATAGCCGAAGCCGCCATCATCTGACTGTTTGACTGGCATCGTCTCAGGTTCCGAATGTTCGCACAACGTTCAACACGCCCGCGATGTCGCCGGCACGAAGCGCCTGGGCAAGCTGGATACCGCCAACCGCTTCGTCCGAATCGAGTAACACGGCCAGCCGTGTCCATGGGCTCTTCACGGTGAACGCCGCCAGCACTTCCTTCAAGCCGGGCAACGTTCCCGAGTCGGTAAACTGGAACAGGGGGAACTGTAAACGTCCTGATGCATCGGGAAGCGCAAGGAGCGCATTGCTCTGCACACGCTTCATCACAGCCTGTTTGGAAATACCAAGCAGCTCCGCAACAGCGGCAGCGCTTTGCACCCCACCGGCACGTGCCAGCAGATCCTGCTTCGCGGCCACACCACGAAGTATTGCGGGCGCAAGCGGATCAAGCACACGAACCGCTTCGCTAGGGCTTTCCGCCAGCAACGACAGCAGCCGAGCCGCAGTACCCGCATCGGTTGGCGCCTCAAGCACCCCCTGTAATCGCGACAGGTCAATGTCCTGAAGCGCGCTCTCTATTGCACGCATTGCACGGGCCTGAATTGCGCGTCGGACCGGATCGTCCTGCCGTGCGCTCCGCTGCGCAACAGGGTCCACCGGACGCTTGGGCCGTACGTCGTGTGCCGGGCGAGCGACCTTCTTGGTCGCACGGCTGCCCGACCGGTTCTTTGTAATAACCGTCGCGATTTTCGAGGTCACCGGCACAACCGCCGAAGCCGTGCGGTGCCTACCCTTCCCGGTTGCACGTTCGGACTTCAATTTGTCGGATTCGCTCATGGTTGTCGATTTCTCCTTCAACATCAAAACATACAGCGACAACTTACAACTACAGCCACCGAGATCAAAACCACGATACAGCGACGTACACCGACGGGTATCACCCGACAAAAGCCATTACGCAGCGGCTCGATGCCAGGACATCTTGGTTACCCTCTCCTGATTGGGAACCAACACATTGCGAGCATACCCGGCAACTACCTCACTGCTCCAGCACCCACGTTAAACAGCCCGGCACCAGGTCGGACGAAATCTCCAGAATCAGTTCAGCCAAGGCAGACTGGCCCGTGCACGCGCAGATTGCCGCGGCCGCGCATTGACCGAACTCCGGGTCGCGATTGTACGACAGACATGCGGCAACCAGGGTCGGCATATCCCGCCAGGCCTTCACGTAGGCCGGCTCCACGTCGGGCGGAATCGGCGGCGCACCGGAAAGCGCATGCCGCGCAACCTCGATACGGGTTGGCATGTGCAGAAAACTCATCGTGGTACGCTCCGGCGCCGTGGCCGCAATCCGAACAATGTGTGGTACCGCCGCATACGACGCCGTGTAGATATCTCCCTGATGCGCCAACGAACTCCAGAGCGTGAACCACGGCTCGTTGTTGGACGAGGCCTCGCCGGGGAACTCCTCCAGAGCGCGGAGTAAATCAGGGATGTCGGCCGCGGGGCCGTAGGCATGCGTCAGCTCCAGCCAACGCGGGCTGTCCAGTGGTATCATGGTTCCGTTCGTGGTTCGTACGCCTCCGGAGCATCGGCTCCGGAGGCGTTCATGTTGTTGGGGGACGGCCAGGCGCGGCGATACGGGCCGGCGGCAATCAAGGCCGCTCGGGGGATGGGGACCTCAGGCGTCCCCAATGCACAGGCACGCAATCACGCTGCCCGAGGCCGAGCGCGACCCCGCCTCCCGATCGAAACAAACATCCATCCCCACCCCTCACTTCGGCGCCGGCCGCTGCCCGAACATATCGTACGCATAGGTCAGAAGCACGGGGCTCAACTGCCCACTGGCCGGCAGATCGAACTCGCCGGCCTTGTTGTCCATCACCGCATTGCGAATGATCTTCGGCGACTCGGGGAAACGCACGCCATCCTCCACGTACACGCGGGTCCACGTTGTGTCCAGCATGGGGAAGGAGCTCATCACGAGCGGTGGGTTTCCCAGGATGATCGCGAACTGCGTCTTCTCCGCAAACGCGCTCATATCGAACTCGTAGCGCAGGAACGTAAGGCGCGAAGCGTCGAACCCCGGGGGCGCCATTGCCCCGGCCATGAACGGGATATCACAACGGCTGACATGCAGCGGCGCAAGACTGCCCAGGCCCTTCATGCTCAGCCCGAAGAACGGTGGTGAACTGCGCTCCAGCCGTTCTAGCACAACACTTCTGGTAAGCGACGTCGGCGCCATGCCCGGCACTTCCGTTGTCTTGCCGGCCTCCCAGTGATATTTGCCAGGCGAGACACCCCCGGATGGCTGCGTGGCCGGCATCTGCTTCGCGATGGGGGCGGCGTTGGGAAGCACCCGCAACGTCACCGCCTTCGAGCGCCCCATCAAACGCGCCACAAGCGTGTCGGCGCTCTCCAGAATGGACTTCGGCGCCGGCTTCCACGTGGGCAGGGGAAGAGCGGAATCCCACCGGACATCGTTGCGGCCCATGTATTCGTCGATGAAGCTCAGCGTGGCCAGCCGCTCGGCGAACGGAAGGAAGCTGTTGTCGATCATCGTTCGCATCCAGCCGCGATACTTCGCGGTCACCTTCTCGGCGCGTTGGTCCATCTTCGTTGGATCGCCCACGGCCGTTACGGTGAACAACTCGAGCAGCATGCCCTTCATCAGCACATCAACAACAAAACGAAACGCATACGCCCCGCGCAGATAACAGTCGAACGACGCTTCGGCCTTCACCCCCTCGGAGATGTACGGGTACAGAAGATCGAACAGCAGCGGAGTGTTGTTCGGACCCAGCTTGATGATCTTTTGCGCGCAGAACGAGACGCCGTCGCGCTCGCTTCGCTTGCCCAGCAGCTTCTCCACGAAGTCCTTCCGGTCGGCGTCGGTGAGCGTCGGGTCGGCGCCCAGATAATCCGGGAGCGCCTCGGAGTACTTCTCGATAAGGAACACCGAGTCGGCGATATCCAGATACACCGTCAGCAGGCCGATGCCCAGCAGCCCCTTCTGGATCTCCTGGATGCCGGCCAGCACGCGGTCCAGCTTGGCGTTGATTTCATCCAGCTTCTTCTTCACATCGGCAAGCGGGTCCGGCTTGTCCCCAAATCCCAGCAACGCGCCAAAGACCTTGTCGATCGGGATTGCCCTGCCGTGGTATTTCCGTTGAAGTTCCGCAAGCCTGCTGCTCGCCTCCCACACCTCCTTCATCACCGCCAGCCCCTGTGCGGGCGTCGGCCCGGGGTCCTTGAGGTCGGTGGTATTTGTCTCGATATCGGGCATGTGTGTTCTCCTGGTAACGTGTGTGTTGGCAACGAGAAATTGGGGAATGACGCGCGCTGACCACAGCGCGAGAACGGTGAAGGGCAAACATACCACGCGATACGGCAAGGTCGGCAGCGGTACCAGCATTCACGCCGTACCGCACACCGGACGCAATGCCGTTGCCCCGAGGCATCGCAAGTCGGGGGTCAGAATGTCAGCGGAAGCACAATGGCAATCCGATGCATCACGATTACGCATCCGTGAACGTCGATCTCCCAACCGCCGGGAGATCCACTTCATATCCATCGCCTGGTTCGCCATACCGACGCCTGCACCATGCCAGTGCCGCGCTCAGGGTCGGACCTTTGTACATGGTTGGTATGTTCACGAAATCCGCATGGTAGAGGATTGCCGTTGACCCGAGTAGGCAGGCCATGCGCCGCATGCCGGCACGCATCCTGCCCCGCAAATCTTCGTCCTGCAGATACCATCCCCAACGGGCGCCGTTCCCAATCTCGACGCGATGCTCGTATACAATCACACGGAAGCATCCGGGTCCATTCAACTCGGCATGGCCAAGGGCACGCAGTTGCTCGCAGGCATCCATTCCGGGTTCCAACAAATCCCAATACCAATGTTCGGTCGGACAATACCCGTCGCCGGCCGCCAACCGTAGTGGCGAGTCCGGCATCAGCCATTCCGTCTGGAGCATTCGGTCCAACAGGCCAAGCTGCTGCATCGGCAGCACGTGATCCATGGTCACGACTACATCGATACCCATCCATGTCTCCTTGATAAATGCACCCGGATCACTTGTGATGTCTTGATAGCGGGAACCATGCCGCTACAAGGTAATCATGGCATGATCGCGGCACATACATACAGAACTGACAATCCAGCGCCGGCACACCCGCATATCATTCCGCCTGCCCAACGCCGGTAACACTACTACAGCGCACCGCCCACCAATCCCCATTCGCCCACCAGATACTATCTTCGCATCGCTCCAACAGCCAATCCACCGGCGCGGAAGGCGCCGGCAGTACGCCAGTTCCCATGAGCCCCAACGCGCATCCCATCGATCAACTTCTGCTTGCAGCCGCCATCCGGACGTTGGCCGGCACCGGGCTGTACGACGTTGGCGTTCGTCTGTTTAACGGCGGCGCTGTTACCGACGTGCGGGATATTGGCAACGCCGTGACCGCAACCGTGGCCGATCGCCCGGCAGGCACGGATGCAAGGCCCGCGAAAGGCGCTGCCACAAAAGGCACGCCCGCGAACCGCACGTTCGCGGTGGAACTAAGCGCCAGCAGCCAGCGCCTGGCACACACATGCGGATGTCCGGCGGGCACGGCCGGGTTGTTCTGCGCGCACTGCGTGGCCCTTGCGCTGGCCTGGGTCGAGCGCGGCAACAGGAACGGCATCGCCAACGGCGAGCCCACCGATGCCGCAACCATGGACAACGTTGTGGCGATGCTGCGCCTGGCCGACACGGAGACGCTGATCGGCATCATCGTCTCGCAGGCCGGGCAACATCCCGGGATGCTTGCCTCTCTGTTGAGCAACGCCGCCTCGATGACGTTGCAGGAACCTGGCGGCACACAGCGGTACACCATGGAAGCGGCCCGCGCCGATATTCAGGACACGCTGGTCGCGCCACGCGCCATGACGCTTTCGGAAACGAGTGCGCTGGCCGAACACCTGCTGCGAATCGCCTCAACGTTGCACGGTGCGCTCGGTTCCGACATGCCTATCAACGACCTGCTGGACACGATCGAGTTCGCGCTGAAGCGCGCCGATTCGATCCTGGGCAGCACAACCGGCGACGAAATGTTCGAGGCGATGTTCGTGCTCGTGGATGTCTATCGCAAGACACTGTTGCAACCGGCGATCGCGCCAAAGGAACGGGCCAGCCGTCTGTTCCGCCTGCTGGCCAAGGGAACGATGGAAACGGCATCCGCCATGGCCGGCAGTTATGTTCAGGGATTGGATGATGCAGCCATCGCCCAGTTAACCACGCGCCTGCGCAAGCTGTGGAGCACGTTGCCGCCGGCGATGATGGATGATGAGGGTGACTTCGACAACGAGAACGTGGCCCAGGTGGCCGCAGTGATGCGCGCGATCGCCGAGGAGACGGACGATGTGGACCTGCTTGTGGAAGTGCTGCGGAAGGATCGCTCGTCGCCGTACGCATTCCGGTTCATCGCCGACGCGTATCGCCGCGCGGGCCGGCACAACGAAGCATTGGAGTGGGCCGAAACCGGGCTGAAGCAATTCCCTACTGGTCGTGGGGCCGTGATCGTGGAGTTCCTGAAATCCGAATATCACCGCCGTGGCATGCGCGAGCGCGAGCTTGCGATGTTGTTGCTGGAATTTGGTCACTACCCAACCGTGTCCGGGTTCGACACGCTGCGCGCGATGGCGCACGACCTGCGCACATGGGAAACCGTGCGCCCGCAAGCCCTTGAGGCCGCGCGCGAACACGTGCGAATGGTCGCCGGCACAGCGGCCGATGACGAGGCCGACGGCGCGCCCGGCCGCGACGCCACGCTGGTGGTAGCGCTGCTGCTGTATGATCGCGATGTGGAGGCGGCCTGGAACGAGGCCATCATGTCCGGCTGTGACGACGCCACATGGATGCGCCTGGCCGCGCTGCGCGGCGAAACACATCCGGAGGATGCGCGCGCGGTGTACGAGGCGCAGATCGACAGACTGGCCGAGCTTGCCAGCGCCGAGGCCTACCGCGACATCGTGGACACGCTGCGCCTGCTTCAACCGCTGATGCTGGAGGAGATGCCCGAGTTCAACGCCTATGTGGACGGGCTGCGCGAAACATATAAGCGGCGACGCACCTTTATCTCGATGCTGGAAGGCGCATTCCCCCCAAGCCACACACATGACGCGCGGTAGCCCACGGGCGCTGGTGCATGCGGAACACTTGGATCGATGTGGGCATACGGCTTTTGGAATCGAGCGCTCAGAGCAATACAGGAACGATCATGCACGATCAACGACGGATACGGACAGCCCTGACCGCGATTGGCGCGCTTGCGATGATAGCGTGCGCAACATGGCACGATATGCGGCCGGCGGCGGCAGGAACCACGGCACGCAACGGCGCCCGCACCATGCAAACAACGCCGGCACGCACCCGCACCGACGCCAAGGGAATCCAGCAGGTCCGGGTGCCGGCCGGCTCGTTCCTCATGGGCACATCCGAGGCCGAGGCGCAGGCACTGCTTGCCACGAACCCGCCGGCATGGGCGCGGCGCGAGCTGCCCAGCGAGATACCGCAGCATCGCGTGCGCATTACCAAGGGGTACTGGATCGACACATACGAGGTCACCAATGCCGCATTCGCCGCGTTTGTTGCCGACAAGGGTTACTCCACCAGGCGATACTGGTCGGAAGCGGGATGGCGGTGGTTGGCCGGCCGCGACCTGCCGGACACGGCATGGCGGCGGCTGGCCATCGAACGGCCGAACGAGCCCCGCGTGAACGTAACGTGGTACGAGGCCGAGGCCTACGCGCGCTGGCGCGGTGGAAGCCTTCCCACCGAGGCGCAGTGGGAATACGCCGCACGCGGACCGCAGTCGCCGGCGTATCCCTGGGGCAACAACTTCGATACCGCCCGGGCCAACGTGGTGAACAGTACCGGCCTTACACCAGTCGGCCGCTATCCCCTGGGCGTCAGTTGGGTTGGCGCGCACGACATGGCCGGCAATGCGATGGAATGGATAAGCGATTGGCTGGACGTGCGCTACTACCAGAGCGCTCCCGGCACAAACCCAACCGGCCCGGCAACCGGCGCTCGCAAGGTGGAAAAAGGTGGCTGGTGGGGCAGCAATCCGTTTGTGGCCCGCTCGGCATATCGGCATTTCGAGGACCCACCCGAATACGCCGACCACCATATCGGATTTCGCATCGTGTCGCGATAAGTCCAGCGATGCGGCGGGCCTGCGCGCCCGCCGCATCGGACCACGGCTCATTGGCCGCCGTGCCAGCCATCGCCTGTGCCTTCAACCATTATAGGGATCACACGCCCGGCACGCCGCCATCCGGGAGGGCAACGGTTTACTTTGCACGCTCGAAGCGAATCGACCGTGAACGCCCCAGCGACAGCAACATCGCGCTGGCGGCCTTGCCCCTGCCCGCCTGTTCGAATGCCGCCTGGGGCATGAACTCGCGGTCGCCCTGGAATGCGCCCGGTTCGCCACCGCTTATCGGCGAAAGGTTCGCGGCGCCATACCGCGGATGCACCGCCATCAGCGAATCGTTCACCAGCTTTACGGTGATCGTGGTTTCAAGCTCCGGCGAGTAATAGCGCCCGGCGTACAATGCAAGCTGTTTGGCGGTCACCACCGTCGGTTTGATGCGCGTGGCCTGGTGATCGCCGCCCTGATGCAGCACCAGGCGATCGAAGCGCCCACCCGCCCCGCGTTGAAATGTCAGCGATGCGTTTACACTCACAAGCGTGAACGTGGAATCGGAGGTTGGCGTCAGCTCCACCGGCGGCTGGCCGGTCAACTGTGCATAATAACGCCCGCCGCTGCGGCGGAACGTCATCACAAGGTCCGGAGCTTCCTCCAACCGGTAGTCGCCGGCCAGGGCATCAAACGCGGCATCGGCGATCGGCACGGCAACCGCGGCAGCCGGTTGGGCGGGCGCGGCGTTCGTGGGCGCCGCGATGCGGTGCGGCAGAAGCACGCGAAGCACTCGGTTGGCCAGTCGCGTGGGATTCATGTCGCCGTCGTTGCCGAGCACAACCACGGTAAGATGTTCCGAGGGCACCCGTGTAATCTGCGAGCGATATCCGCCGAAGGCGCCACCATGCTCAACCACCGGCACCCCACCCAGGGTATCATGAAACAGGCCCAGCCCGTACTGAATCATCTGCCCGTTGCTCAACGCCGCAGGCTGCTGCAGCGCATTCACCAGCGCGCTGCCACCAACCGTTGGGTTGTAGAAGTTGCGATCCCAGGCAAGCAGATCCTCCACCGTGGTCATCACGCCGCCGTCACCGTTCTGCTCCCAGTTGGATACGTCACGGCGGATCGTGCCATCCTCCCGGGCGCTGTAGCCGATGGCACGGTTGGGCACGATTGCCGTATGGTCGTCAACAAAATCCGTGTGCTCCATGCCCAACGGCGTAAAGATGTGCTGCCGCGCGAACTGACGAATGGAGACCCCGCTGACGCGTTTCACGATCACCGACGCAAGGAAATACCCGGTGTTGCTGTATTGAAAATCCGTGCCGGTTGGGAAGTCCAGCCCCTTCTGCAAGGCCACAAGCCGTAGCGCGTCGGCATCGGTGGAGACGTCGTCCATGCCATAGCCGGCCATCGCAAGCAGGCCCAGGTAGTCGCGCAGGCCGCTGGTGTGCGTAAGCAGATGACGGATGGTGATACGCGCCCCGTAGTCCGGCATCTCCGGCAGATACCGCCGGATGTCGTCGTCCAGCGACAGCTTTCCCTGCTGGGCCAGCAGCACGATGCATGCGGCGGTGAACTGCTTGGACATGGATCCGATGTCGAACACCGAGCCGGGCGTGATCGGAAGCGAATGCTCCAGATCGGCAATGCCGTAGCCGCGCGCAAACACCAGCGTATCATCGCGGTACACGCCAACGGCACACCCGGGCACGCCGGGTTTGTTCCACTGAGCAAATAACGAGTCCACACGTTGCACCAGCGAATCGGGAAGGGTGTGGGCGGCCGCGCGTCGCGGGAGCAGGGCGATTGCCGCCAGAACCATGGTGGCGACGATTGCCTGGAAGAACCAATTACGGAACGGTGTCACTGCCATCGGTAGGGGGGTAATGTTCATGACTTGGGATTGGACGTTGTTGCCTGCCGAGAGGAATCACCCGGTGGCAATCGAGATGCCGCGATCCGGATACCACGATCCGGACCCGGCGATTCGCGCGCACCGGCCGCCAGACCATGCCCGGCGGGGCCTGCACGGCGGCCTGCGGCGTTCGCGTCGATTCCCTACGCGCCATGGTCCGCGAAGATTCAACACACCGGCAAGCGTCGCACAATTCGGGAAAAGAATCCTCGATGGTGATCTCAGGCATATCGCCGCCTTCGGGAATACCCCACACGCAGTACGGCCATGTGGATCACACATGGCCGTACAATCAAGCGCTGGCACCATCGGCGTTGTGCCGCCGAAACGTGCGTTCGCCATCGGACCGGAACACCGCATCGCGCGGCGCCGGAGCATGTAGCATCGCAACACCTATCAGCAGATCGGGCAGAGCTGCGAGGGCTCGACCTTGATAACCCAGCAGCCGTTCACGTCGAGCACCACAAAGGCGTCAACACAGCAGCCGGGCGCCATACAGATACAGCTGACGGGATTTGCGGCATCAACAAGCACGTAGTTGCCGTTGCAATCCTGCAGATAGAACGCATACTTGGCAGTGCACGGCACGGGAAACAGGCCACCGCCCGGTGCGATCGCAAGGCAGTTAAGACCGGTGACATCCTTTACACAGATGTTGACCGTGCAGTTGATATTCGGGTCAACCTTCAGGTAGACATTGGCGCAGTTGCATGGGGTCTGGGCCAGAGCCTGGCTGCTGGTCACGATGGCGGCGATCGTCATGATGCCGAGCATGAGAACGAATGTGCGGAGAGGGTTGGCATGATTGCTCATTGGAGTACTCCAGTGGTTGATGGATACGTTTATTCCCATCGCATACATGCGCCAACAATTGCGTTGGGCATGGCACGGCCATGCACGCAATGCCGATGCAGCGCTGCCGCGATGGGAGTGATTTGGAATGCTGGTTACTGTTACCCGCTGGCGAAGCGTATCGGTATTGGCCCGCACGGTTTCATCGCAATTGCTGTTGCACGCCGTTGCGACTGTGGCAGGCAGCATCAAACAGCCATACCGGCCCTGCCGCTCTCCGAGCCATTACCGCGCAATGCCGTTGTGGATGGTTGCGAATATCGGTCGCCTGACACACGTCGCGGGAGTACATCTTTGGGTATCCCCCCGCCCGGCAGTGTTTTCGGCGGTTATCATTAACGCCGGGATCAGCACGGTGGCTTGAAAAAAAAAAAATTATACGGCAGGCTAACAAACGCGCATGATGCGTGTTACTACAAGCATGAACGACATTCCCGCCGGCCAACCCATGAAATACAATCGTTCGTAGTATCAACAGGAAATCGACTACCAACCCATATCACGTTGCACCACACCGACCACAGTACCCACGCGCATGGCATCGCCATGTCGCCTTTGGATTCGTGAAAATCCCGACCAATACACATGCACAATCGTGCTGGCGGCAACACGCCGCATTCATGGTATTTCCATGCCCGGACGCCCGGCCCCGAACACCGGCATTCGTACACACAACAGCGCGCAACAACGCGGTCGACTGCCCGTGCCGGAGATTGGCATGCGGAGATGAGTCAGCATCACAGCATAACAGTACACATGCGCAGCATCGGGACAGTCCCTGAACAGCGCACAGGCCGCCATACAGGGCCGCCGAATACATAACCAGCACAACCGGGCCACGCAGGCCCGGCGATTGAGAATTCCCGGCGCAAACAACATTCTCTGCCTTTGCGCATCGTGTATGCACGCGATGGAGGGTAGCGCTATATGCTCCAATTATCACTGGGAAGGCAACTCCATGCGAAGTGCAATCATGCTCACCACGGTTTGTGCGATTGGGTTTATCCCGTGCAGTGGCAACACCAATTATCCCGCCTCAGCCAACCAGCAAACAGGGGGCATGATTCCCGTATTGGCAAACGCGTGTGCGCATCAGGTTCCATTCGCCAGCATCGACCACTGCCCGATTGGCGGCGCAACCGTCCGCATGCCGCCTGCGCAAAGGCAGCCGAAACAAATTTCTTGAATCACCAACAACGATGGGCTGCGTGGAGAGGCACGCAGCCCGGAATCCCGGCGCATCAATAACCCAAACGCCAGCGAAAGCACGTGCCGTGTGGCGCGAGGGGTATGTCATGTCCTCTAATAACAATCCAAGGAGTATCTGATGAAGGTAGCAATCATGGGCGCCGCAGTCTGTGCGCTCGCACTTGTGCTTACGTCGTGCGACGACGGGAACAGCAACCCCGCAACCACCTTCCAGCCGGGCAACGGCAAAAGCCCGGAACTTGCGGCGTCATGCGCCCACCCGGTTTCATTTTCCGGTATCGATCATTGCCCAATAGGCAGCGCCACGTTGAACGCGCTGCCGGGGAGCCTCGATGTCACGGGCTTCTCAGCCACGGATGGTGTTGCCAGCGATCTGGCGAACGCTACGGACTGGTCGCAATCGGGCCGCACGAATTTTGATGCGGCAGGTAATTCGCGCATTGAATATCGCGCAATAAGCGGGGGCGGGGTAAGCAGCTCCAGCATGATTCAGCAGATTGGCACATCCCACGTTTATGACGTGTGGTCCGACTTCACAGGTGGCCTCAGCATGGAGTACACGGTGGAATTGTCGTCGGGCGGCGTGGTTGTGGCGTCGCAGAGCAACGTTGACGGTAATGCCAGAACACAGATCGAGTTCTCGCCCGTCCTTCGCGCCGAGAAAGGCCAGGCTGTGGCAACGTTTGGCGAATGGATCCAGTACATCGAGCTCTTCAAGGTGTACGGTGGGCTGACCGCGCATCCGGGGGCATGTTCGTTTGGGCTGAGCGCACCATCCGGCACAACGTTCCCAAGCGTTCGGCTGCCAAACGGCAATTCCTATACCGGAATCGATAAGGTCGAGATGATCGAGACAACCTCCCCAGGTCACTATCCATATCACGACTTCCAGCGCATCGACGTGCTCGGCACCATCGCTTCGCTGTCGGTATCAAGCGAATCGGCCCACTAATCAACGGGTCGTTCGACAGTAACGGCAGCACATCGACGTTTACCAGCCGCGGCGCGCAATCGCGATGCCCGCCGCGGCTGGCGGTTATCATTACCGGCGCGCGCAATTGTCTTGAGTGCCCTTGCATGGAGATAACGAACATGAAGATCAGCTCGCGGATCATGATTCTCGGCCTTGCGTTGGCGGCAACCACCCTCCTGTGCGTGGGCCAGCTTCCACCGATGCTCGGCACCGCCGGACCATATGCCATTCCCGATAGCGCCGAGGCATTCCCCGGCGGCGGCACGTCCGTTCGTGACACCGGCATCAGGGCGTTCGGGCGCTCGCCGATGAACATGAGCCGCGACCGATGGCCGGCGTTTCTGGAGGGCAAGGAGGTGTTCGATCGCGACTGGCTTCGCGGCGCGAAAGGCGTCTCGCCAATCGGACCATTGTTTTCGTCGACATCCTGCGATGGGTGCCACACGAAGGACGGCCGAGGGCATCCGCCGCTGGCGACGGGCGAACAGCCGGAGTCGATGGTGGTGCGACTGGCGCACCTGGGAGATGCGCGCGCGCAATCGCCCTACGGGGCGCAGTTGGATTATCGTGCCACCAAGGGCGCGATGGCCGAAGGTACCGTGGCGGTTGCCTATCAACTGGACACCGGGTATTTCGATGACGGCACACCGTACCAACTCCATCGCCCGGTGTATTCGTTCCGAAACCTGACGCACGGCGCGCTGGACTCCGCGTACCAGTATTCACCGCGCGTTGCGCCAGCGAATTTCGGCATGGGCCTGCTAGAAGCGGTTGCCGAGCGCGACATCCTGGTGCATGCCGATCCGGATGATCGCAACCACGACGGCATCTCCGGCCGCCCCAATGTTGTTACCGACCTCGCGACCGGCGCGCAACGGATCGGCCGATTCGGATGGAAGGCCGCACAGCCGACCATCGAGCAGCAACTGCGCACAGCCTTGCTCAACGACATGGGCATCACCTCCCAGCCGATCAACGATTCGGTTGCAGCACCCGGCTCCGCACGCCCGGAGATCACCGCGGCCGAGCTGCGATCGCTGCTTTATTACGTAACGCTTATCGCGGTACCAAACCGCCGGGCATTCGACGATCGGCAGGCACTGCGCGGCCAGGCAACGTTCACCGAGATCGGATGCGCGGCATGCCACACACCGGCCATGCGGACCGGAACGCTTGGCGGATATCCGGAGGTGTCGGAGCAACGCATCTTCCCCTACACCGATCTGCTTCTGCACGACATGGGCGATGCGCTGGCCGACGGCTTCACCGAAGGGCTTGCAACCGGGAATGAATGGCGCACACCGCCGTTGTGGGGCATCGGCCTGGTACCGACCGTGAGCGGGCACTCGCGATTCCTGCACGATGGCCGGGCCTGGAGTATCGAGGAGGCCGTGTTGTGGCACGGCGGCGAGGCCGCACACGCACAACAACGCTATCGAGCCCTTTCGCCGGCCGACCGCGCGGCAGTGCTGGCGTTTCTGCGTTCGATCTGACAGGCGCCGTGCCATCAGCTTCGGCACCACAGGCATGCGGCCGCGCTCGCGTGTTTGGCGCGCCGTTTTGTATGTTCGCGCTGTGCCATTCCCCAGGTGCCAAAATCAGGATGCACCGGCCCATTCCCCTTCCCCTCGCACAGTTCACGCGCATGCACATTCCCATTCACGCATGCGAATGTGCATGCCGACGCAATCAATCACATCAACGCAGGAGCAGGGTATGCCGCCAGAGAATCCTTTCGATCTTGGGCCGGGCGAAACAAAGCTGTTCAAGTACGACGGCGAAATGGTTCCCAACCAGATCATTGTCACCAATCTCAGCGCCGACACCCACGTGCAATTCATCCTCCGCGATGAGCACATGGAAATTGGCTGGAACTATTTTGAGTCGATCGACCGTAACGGGGAGGCATCCGTCTGGGTGAACTTCCCGACGAACATATTTCGTGTCATCAATCAGGGAACAACCAGCGCCAGCCTGAATGTGGGCGGCGACGGTATTTTCCCGTATACACCCGGCACAGGGCAATAGACCCAGAACAACAGGACCAGGGCAGCCGGCTGACAGCCGTTGGCGTGGTTGCCCGACGCCGTATTCAGGCAACGGGCGTGCCGGCATGGCACGCCCCGCGCATCCGCGGACACATCGATCGGCAATGAAACGAATCACCCTTGCGTTCGCCTTTCTCACCCTGGCGTTGGCGCCGTGTTGCCGGGCACAGTTCTGGTACGGCGACCATTGGTACGATAACCCGCTCGGGTTCGCGCCGGTGGAGCTTCACACCCGCAACGCATTCCTTATCCCGGCGCTCGCTGTTGGCGTGTGCCTTCTGCTGACCCCACGCGATTCCGCCCATACCGGACGGATGGTGTTGTTCAACGAGGCCGGGCCATCGTGGGGATACAAGTATCCGTACACCTCGATGTTTCAGAACAACGTTGGCGTGCAGTGGTATCTGCGGCAGTGGATGTCGGTTGGCTTCGACATCGGGTTGTACCTGCCCCGCGACCAGTTCAACAACACCGCGGGCATCGTGCTGCGGCCGTTTGCACGGTTCCTTCCGGTGAACAACGAACGGTGGCGACTGTACTTCGAATCGGGCGGCGGCTTCGTGTACTTCGCCAACCAGTTCCCGCTACCCACCGACCAGGATGCCCGGCTGGGCACCAACCTGAATGGCGCAACCCGGTATGGCCTTGGCGCGGAGATCAATCTGGACCACCACACCGCCGTGATGCTTGGCGCACGGCATGTACACGTTTCCAACGGCAATACGCTGGGCGCCGAGCGCAACCCTTCGCACGACAGCAACGGGTTCTTCCTTGGCGTTTCGTATGCGCCCGGCGCCGGCATGGATCGCTGAAGCGTTGCGCCCCGCACGTCCAGCTGGCACGCGTTGTTGCGCATCATGGCCTGCGCACCGCCATGGCCAAACGATGACCGTTACAGCAGCGGGCTCCGCGCATTTGCCCGGAGCCCGCTGTGAACTATAGCAGTGCTCACACGGCGCGCTACCAATGAAAAGTGCCGTCGGCAATGCGGTTGGAGTCCGCACCGATACGAGTACGTTTGCATAGCATAAACGCTGTGTTCCTGGCGATGGCATGCCGGGGTCTGCTGTTGTGGATGCGGGCAATGCGTGCCGAACACAACCAGGCAGGGGCTTCGCCTGCGGCACGATAAGCCGCCTGGATGCACGGCTCAGGCGCGGCCGGCAGCCGCTGCTGGTGTGGCGGCGCCAGGCTCCTTGCGGCCAAGCAATTCGCTGAGGTCAACACCGGTCAGTTTGCTGTCGATCCAGGCAAGGATGACATAGGCCGTGGACGCCTCATGTTCGCGTGGGTCGCCGGCGATGATGGCAAGTTCGTCGCGCATCAGCCGTAACTCCCGGAACAATGCGTCGTCACCGGCGACATTTGCCAGCCGGCGCAGCAACCGCAACAGCGCACGCTCGAATCGATGGAGATGGTTGCAACCGGCGATCAGGCGATAGGTTGAGCGGATCAGATACGGCAGCAGCTCGTGCTCGCCAAGGTCGTAGTTGACCATCAAGTGCAGAATTCGAGCCGTGCGCAACACGTCGTTGCGGAACCCGACGCGGTGATCGTTCAACACCCGATGCAACGACGCGGCCGCCGAGCGAAGCTGGCCATTGGCGAATTGAGCGTATGCAAGATTTACGTAGTAGGCCAACTCGTCCTGCGACATAACGCCGCCGTTGTCGCCATCCAGCGCAGCAAGCCTGGGGGCCATTGCCTCGATTGCCCGGTAGTCCAGGTCGATCATATGTACCAACAACTCGCCATTGAACGAAAGTTGCGCATGCTCGGTACGCTCCTCGCGCGTCGCGGGCACAATCGAGCGCAGGGCATCACAGGCATGCCGGGCTACATCGGGTTGCGATACCTTTATCGCCAGGGCAATGTGCGTGTACAGCACCTGCATGCGCAGCATGGGATCGGCAGGTGAGCCCATCTGGCCACGATCGATACGCTCCAGATACGCCGAGCAATATTCAAAGCCCTCGGCATAACGCGCCGTGAGCATGTAATACAGGCGTAGTGTTTCAAAGTAGAATCGCTCGGCCCCGGGCGAACATGGCGTTGGCGCAACGATCAACGGATGCTCGGCAACCCAGTCCACCGGGGCGGCGCCGTCGGACCGCAGCGGTCCATCGGCCAGCAGCGCCACCGAAACCCGCGCATACAGACCCAGATAGTCCCAGTAATTTTCCAGCCGATCCAGAATGCCGGCAACTCGCCGGCGCCGTTCCTCCAACGCCCCCGGGGCCACACCGCGATACTGCTCGCGGGTTTCGACAAGCCACTCCAGACGTTCAATCTCCAGGCTCTCCGGAAGGTATCCCCCGGCGTCGGCCAGCATGCGCGCCCTGGCGATGCGTTCGTGCGCCTGCGAATGCAGGCCGCGCTCGCTCAGCATCTCGGCTGCATCAACCAATGCACGAATGTGCGAACGGATGTTCGGCTCGCCGCGCAAGGCTCGCAGCGACTTTACAAGGTGATGATACAGATGGTTCTTGGTTACCGAGAGATGGCCCGCGAAGGCTTCCGCGCGAACCGCGTGCCGCACGCGGGCCTCATCAAACTCACCCATCGGGGACAGAATTTCAAACAGTCGGAGACAACTGCTCGAACGCCGCCCGGCGCCGCTGGCGAGCATCAGCCGGCAATAACGTTTCTCCGATTTGGACAGGGTTGCAAGCAGGTCGTAGAGATCGTTCGACGCAGCCATGGATTCTTATGCTGAGTTTGCTGTTACCCACCAATGCAACCGGGCTGCCAACGTGTCCGGCGCACAAGGCAACCGCGATTTCGGCGCCTCGATTAGCCGATCGGCAGGGGGTTGGCCTTCGAGATACACGCCAATCCGCCCCTGGTTACGCGTTGCCGGCATCGGCGCAACGGGTGGCCGTACAGGCGGTGCTTGCTTAACTATCGGCCGAATGTTGGGTTGCCGGGATCACCACGCCGCCGATATGTTGCCACACGCTTACGGCAACGCACGCAGTGCGGCCCAGCCCAATCGATCATCCCCGTTCATATACCGCGGTAACAGCCATGCGCATCGCATACTCATGTTGGCTTGCAATCGCTTCGGTTGCCATCACACTTGCAACCACCAGCACACTGCGCGCCCAAACGCCTGGATGGGCCTGGGCAGCCAGTGTTGGCGGCGCCGAAAGCGACCGGCCCATCGCCATCGCAACCGACAGCGCCGGGAACCTGTATCTGGCCGGCATCCTCGCCGACACCGTCAGGCTTGGCCCAGACCTGATCGGCACGCCCGCCACGATTACCCAGTTTGTGGCTAGCTGGACACCCTCCGGCACGCTCCGATGGGCACGCACGGCTGCGTCCGGCGCCGGCCTGCAACCGGGAGGCATGGCGGTTGACACAAACGGCGATGTGTATGTGGCGGCAGTCGTCGCGACCGGCACCGTGCGGGTAGACAGGGGCATTCTCGCCGACACAACGCTTACGGTTGCCTCCGGGAATGCCATTGTCGCCGTGAGGTACGATTCGGCTGGAACGTTCGTTTGGGCGCATACCCTGGCAAACGCCGGCACGGTAACGTGTGCAGGCCTGGCGACCGGCCCCAACGGCATCTGGATTGCGGGCACGTACGACAATGCCGTAACGCTTGGATCCTTCGCCCACACCAGCGCCGGCCAAAGCGACGTGTACCTGGCACTGATCGATCGCGACGGCACGGTGCTGCGCAGCCAGAGTGCCGGCGGGATTGGCGGCGATGTCGCAACCGCGCTTGCGGCCGACAGGCAGGGCAACCCCGTGTTGCTCGGCACATTCGCGGGCACGGCGACCTTCGGCAACCGCACGTTGCGTTCGGACGGCCCCATCGGTCTGTTCCTGACGCGGTTCCAGCCCGATGGGACGGTAGCGTGGGCACGGGCCGATGGCGGGAGCACGTTCACCCCGGTGGGCCTTGCCCTGGGGGTTGCGCCCGGCGGAGCAATTGCAGTTGCGGTGTCGTATTTCGACCGCCTGACGCTCGCGGATCGCACGCATACGGCCAGCAGCGAGGCCGATGCCGTTGTGGCGGCATTCACCGCCAGCGGTGAACCAACATGGAGCTACGAGATTGGCGGACCGGTCATCCAGTCAGTAAGCGGTGTGGCCGTTGGCGCCGATGGCAGCGCCTGCATCACGGGATATTCGCAAAGCCAGTCGGTCGGGAGCATGTTCGTGCAACGCGTTGGTGCCGACGGTCGCCGCACCTGGCAGGCCACCGACCGCGCCGGCACCTACGGCAGCAGCACCTACAGCGGCCCTGTCTGCATCGATGCTCGGAACAACGTGTATGCCTGCGGCGATTTCGGCGGGCAGATGCGGTTTGGTGGAACACTGCTTACAAGCGTCGGCAGCTCGCCCACAAGCGTGAACGGCCACGATATTTTTCTGGCGAAACTGGCCGGCGCCAGCGGCCTGCAACAGGAATCGGCACCAGCCACAGGCGCGCACGTACACATCATGTGCCTGGGTAACGAAATTCGCGTGCGGGCCATCGGAGCCGACACGCACGTTGGGGCAACACTATACACACCACTGGGCCAGTGTGTGGCAACAGGGCAATTGACAACCAACGGTCCCGGTGTCTGGATGGCGACGGTCAACATCGCTGGCCAGCCGTACGGGGCATACTTCCTGGTGCTCAACGCGGAACACGGATCGGCGGTGTACCCTATCGTGATTGGCGAATGAACCAATGGGCGCACGATGGAATGTGGCCGCGTGCGGGATCGGCTGCCCGGGCCAAAACAGCGTTGCTGGCATAATCGACATGTCAGGGCAGGGTTGCCCCATCGGCGGCCGGGGCAAACGCATCCTCATCGATATCGTATAACTGCGCCGGTCGCTTGCGAATGCCGATTTCGTGCTCGATCATCAGATCCAGCAGGCGCTCGCCGTCGATCAGCCCGATCGGCGCCGCGCCCGGGAACAGCGCGGCATCCAGGCACCCGGAGGAAAACTTGCCGGTGGTGATGATGGTGCCGCGCAGGGCCTTGTGGTACGGCAGGGCGCCGCGAAGCTGGTCCAGAACCGGCCGGCCGATGCTGCCCTGATGCCGTTTCACCTGCACCACCTCGGTGATCGTGGTAATGCCGAATTGCACGGTGGCCACAACATCAACGCCCTTGTCGCCGCTTTCCTTGGTGACCGTCACGTCCTCGTACCCCATCGCCTCCAGCAGGTCGCCCACAAGCTCCTCGAAGCGATACGGCGACATCGCCGCAAGCCTGGCGCGCAGCAATTCACGCTGCCTGGCGTTGTAGCTGTTGATCGCGATGCCAACGTCGCGGCGATCATCGGCATCGGCCCGGGGAACCTGCTTGAGATAATCGAGGCCGGCGGGCGAAATCCAGTAGCGAATGCCGTCCTGCTCGGCAAGCCCGCGCTCCACAAGGTTCCGCGTGCGGCGGCGCAACGTGTCCTTGAACGTGCTCTCGGTTTTGAATCGGGAATGCTCCAGCAGGAACTCGCTCCACTCCGGCATCAGGTCGCTTGCTTTCGCACGCGTCTTGGTCGCCAGGATCGCCAGCAGCCTCGCCATCCCCTCCGCATCATCCAGCTCGCGCAACAGCGCGTCGTCGTTGGCGAGAAACGCACGACCTCGGGCATTTATCCGATACATGCCGTCGCTATCGATATCCAGGAGATCGTGATTGTTGATGAACAGATACGAGCCATAGATATGGCGCGGATTTACCTGGCGGTCACTCTCGCGCCATATACGCAGCGCCAACGCGGCCTCGTCGCCGGAAAGCCGTTCGGGGATCCATGTGTCGGGATCGGACCAGTCCACCGGGTTCTGCGGCGTCCCGGTCTGGGCGCTGATGGCGTTTATCAGATCGTACACCTTGCTTTTGGCCACGCCATCGAACAACCGCACCAGTGCCCGAGCCCACGAGTAACGGGGAAACAGCGGAGTACGCACCTTATGTGCGGCATCCGCGCCATCGTGACCGTCGTCGCCATTGCCATCATCGGCGCCGGGGCCGGCACCGCGATAATCCGGCAGCCCCCACACCCGCAACGCATACACCCCGGGCGCCGTGCGTTGATACCGCGACGCCTCGCCCTTGCGCTTTATATCGGCCGAGAGATACGCCACAACCGTGGCCTCCGGGGTTTTCCCTTCGGTCGCCCAGAGCTTTCGCTCGGCAATCGCACGCGAGATATCGGCATAGTGAAGCGGGGCACCGGCATCGGCCAGCACGGTATCCATGGCGTTGTACAGATTCATGACCTGGGGATGTTGCAAGGATCGAATGGCGCAAACATAGCGAAAGAGAATGATGCGTGCGGATTCATCCACGTTAACCGCGTGCAACGTGAATACACCATCAACGCCGCGCAGGCAGGCCCACACTGCCGCCACACAACCGCATTGCGCAATCGGGGAGAAGTTTCGCCGCGAATATCGCCGTACCATTGTCCATCCCCTCCCAACTCTCTCTCTCCGTTTCTCTCTCCAACATCGCGTTGTTGCGGTTACGCAGCGCTGCACGCCACAACTCGATGGCCGACGACGATAATCAACGATAAATCCCGTCGAATTACCGCGCCGGATATCCCGACCTGGGCGGCACCCACATGTCCTGCGCCAACATTTCCGCAGGCCTGGAGACGTTGCATCGCGCTGGCATTGGCGGCTCGCACCCCGCGGTGGGCGGGATTGATGTATCACGGACAATCCCCACTCAGGAGAGTCATCATGAAAAAGACACACATCACGTGGATGTCTGTTGTTGCCATGTCGTTCGCGGCGGTTGTTACCGCATCGGCACAACGCAACGACAACGCAGCGGTGGCAAAGGAATATGTGCCCGTTGACGAAACAATCGTATGCCGCGTTGCGGCTGCCGGCGAGGTCGCGCTGGCGCTGGATGATGGGACATCGGCAACGTTGTCGGCCGACGCATCCGGCGACGCAAGTTTCACAAGTGTGGCAAACGCCGCCGACGGAAACGAACGGAACGACCAGCTTGGCCTGGGCGACGTTGAAACGAAGGCGCAGAGCACGTTCAGCCTGAACAGCATTACGATTACCGGCACCGACCCGGTGTACGGCACATATACATTCACGGCCGACGCCGAAAGGCAACCTCAGAACTCGACCGTTGTGGCCAACCAAGCCGGCGCACTGTACCCGGCAACGGCGGATATTTACGCCAACGTAACCGGCACAATCAGCGGCCTGGCCGGCACGTTCACCAACAGCAATACGTGCCATATGCAGACGACAAATCTGAGCACGTTTAATCCGCAGGTGAACGAGTCGTACTCGTTTGTCGATGACGTCGTGTTCAGCAACGGCAACGGCACCGGCTTCACGATCCCGGCTGGCACCACCGTCACGCTGAACTGATCACATCATCCGGCAACACGCCGCCCCGCTCCCAGTCCGGTCGTGATTGGGGCGGGGCGGTGTTTTTTTTTGGGTGTTGTTCATACCGCCCCGTGTTGCTCATTATTTACACCAACAAACACACCGATGGGCACCGACAGTCTCTCCCTGTTCAACCGGGCGATGGCGGATTCAATCCGCTCGTCACCAACGAACGAATTGATCGACCTGTTCGCGGACAAGCTTCCGCAACTTCGCGAGCATCCGACACCGTTCCCGCCGATGATGATCCGTACAATCGACGCTTACGATGGCACACCACGGCAATGGCTGGAACAGCACATCCGAAGCGATATGGAACGGCAGGAATTCGTGACCAGATTCGCGCTGGAGCTTGTGCTTGGCCGAGAAGAGATCCATCTGGATTACTGGGGATGCTGGGCCGAAGTATTCGAGGAAGAAGAACCCGTTGGTATCGTGGGCGCCAGACAGTATCTGGGCACGGAACCTGACTATGAAGAGGATGTCATCCTGTTGCCGATTGCCGGCGTTGAGTCGATCCTCAACTCGCTTCGAGCGCATCAGGAAGAACTGAGCGTCATGAACACAAACGACATCGAACGCATCGAATCATGGCGCGTGTTGTGCCTCACCGACCCGAGCTACATGATCGCATACCGCCACGACTTCGGATAACCGGAATTTGATACGTGCCTTCCGTTAACCCCGTTGCCGGTAACCGAACGCAATGGTGATCTGTATGTTGACATGTGGACAGCAGAATGCTCAATTGTGGGTTCGGCACGGCCGTTGGAGTAGACTTTGACGCCTGTTCGCGGACCACTCCCGGCACAAAACGGAAACACACCCATGCAACGCCCGATCTTCACCGCCATCATATGCATTGCCATTACGATCACGTTTGCCGCAGCATCCACCAACGTCTATTCTCAAGACCTCTACGAACAACGCAGATATGCCAATGGTCTGACGTACGATGCGCAAACCATCGCGTGGTGCCGAGCCATTGTAGCAGCAAAGCATCGGGCATTGGCCAGGTTACGCTCGTCACGGATATGGTATTCCAGCTACTGCGCCACCGGAAGCGTGCTGAACTTCTCAGGCCCGCCAGATACCATCCGGGCGCTTCTGAACGATCTCCAGGCAGGACTTTCGTTTGCCCGGATACGCGCCCGATACACAGCAGTGTTGGCTCAGGAACTGCAACCGCAACCAATGTCAAAGAAGGCTTATACCGACGAACACGGTAAGACGCATTGGTTTGTCTACGATACGTACTCAGGCTCGGTACTCGTGAACGCGGAAGTGGACAGCATCGCCTTCAACAACCATTCAGTGGATGGCCGTTGGGTAGCGGAGAAGTATTTCCCCGGCAATCCCAGCGACCCCGCACATCTCAAGATATGTTTCTTCAGCGGTGACTTTCGCCGCGTACGGATTCCAGACCGCTATACACGCCTGCTACGTTATGTGAACTGCTTAATGGATACAACAACAGCCGTATTCCTTCCGGTGGATGAAAGCGCACGCGGCAACGTTGATGATCTGGAGCGGGATATGGAAACCACACTGGAGCTACCTCCGCATCCACGCCACGACGCAGATGCCTCCTGGCGTGAGGTGGCACGGGCCGACAGTCTCTGGAATGCTACACTCACCGAACGCATTCGTGCGGCCGGCCGGGATACAGTTTCTCGCGCCAAGGTGCGCCAAGCTGTGCGACTTGCAATCGCCCGCAACAACAGTGCTTGGATATTAGAACAACTCGCCGAGGTGTGTTGCTCTCCGAAGGATTTGCTGGCACTCCTGCGGCGAAGACATCTGGAAGGCTGTGGCCTGTTCAGTCCGTTCCCGATGCGCCTTCAGTACATCGCCCAACAAGCGGCACTGGCACGCGAGTGGAACGTATTTGTGTGGGCGCACGTGGCAACCCTTGGTAATCCGCTGAACACACGCGATGTGCCGACCGCATATTCACCCACCGACCGGCGGAGCTACATACACGAGACGGAGACAATGGGTATCCGTGTTGTTGATCTGTTGCTCGGCGCGGCACTCCAATATGACGGCATAAGCCCGAAGCACTTCCAGGCGTCACCGGCCCGTATGGGACAAGTCATGGCCGAAAGCCGTGATTCAGCATTGTTCGCTGAACGAGCACTGGCAATGATGCGCGATCCAGAGCTTGACGAGATGAACCGAGCCATGATCTTCACGATGTACAAGGGCTTTGTACGTGCCCACACAACGCAACACAGCAGGGCCATGCTGGAAGCACTACGGCAGGCAGCCGATACGTTCCCGGCGGAATTGGCGAAGAAGATTCGTAACCTCGACGAAGACAATCGCGACTGGATGGATTGATGATCGGAGCATGCCATGATCCGTTCCCGCTTGGCTCAACGTGCGCTTCCCCTCCTGCTGGCCGCCCTGGCGACCACCGCGCTGCACGCGCAGCTCACCGAGGAATTCCCCAACCACAACGGACTGATCATTACCGAGCAGGCGCGCAACACGTTCCGGCGTGTGGTGGATTCGTTGCACGCGGCGCTGGCGCACCAGCCGCCTGCCGGGCCATTGCGTGCGCCCTTGCAGGCCCGGGGCATACATCTGCGCTTCGCAGGTGACTCGGCCGTAGTGGCCCGTCTGCGTGGCGATCTGGACGCGGGCCTGCCGCTGCACATCGTGCGTAATCGGTATGGTTCCCTTCTTACATACGAAGCAGCTCCGGAAGCGTTGGTGATCGAACGCGACCGATACCCCGTACGCGATACAGGCGCAGCTCACGCGGGATGGATCGTGAGGTCGGCGTCCCGCAACGGCATGGAATTGAAGCTCGATTCCATCGGGGCAGCCGGCATACGGAGTGGCGCGTGGCGGTACTCGTATGATGCGCGACAGAATGCCATGGCCGAGCTCAATGCATGGTTCTTTTACGAAACGCCCCAACGCCCGGTGCTGCCCGAACGCTACGCACGGCTGGTTCGTTACGCACAGGCCATAGCACCACCCGGAATGCGGCCCTTCCTGCCCAACCCTCTGTCCGAACTCCCATCGGTAATCGACATCGAATCGCGCATCGATTCGGCGCTGGGCATACCGCCGCAGCCTCCGGACTCGGCAATCGATGCTATCACAACGCCCCAAGCGGAACTGGAGCGTTTGTACAACGAGCAACAGGCTGCCTACGACACATGGCGCGCGATCCGTACGCGGCAACTGACGGCCGCCGCCACGGAGCCCGTCCTGCGGGCATTTGTTGCCGGGCAGATACGCCAGGCCATCGGGCGGAACGGGTGGTCGTGCGTGTTGGAGGAGGCTGCCCAGTACTGTTGCGAACCGGACGATGTTGTGGAGTTGATGCGCCGTGGAACGTCATACAGTTCCTGTTGGGACGGTCCCTACGTTTCGCACGCAGTCTGGCTTGCGATATATGCGGCCCGCGCGCTTCGATGGGACGTGTTTGCACCGGCATTGCTGTTGTCGGTCCATGAGAGTGTCGGCGTGAGTATCACACCACAGAACAAGCGCTCCTCCTTCGTCCGCGAGTTCGAATCCGTTGGCGTACACGTTGGCGATTTGATTATCGGCGCGATGCTGCAAAGTGGTGAGCCTGCGACTCCACGGATCGGAACGGACGGTTATTGGCAGAGCAGGACACTCGCTGAAAGCCGCGACGCCGCCGCAACTCAGGAGCGCCTGCGTGGCATGGCCGCCGACACGACGTTGGACAATGCGAACCGCACACGGATGTTCATGATGTATCTGATGCTTTTGTGGAAACGGGAAGGCAGCGGCTTCAGCCGTGCTGTCGCCGGGCTTCCCGATCTCGGGATATCCAACCAGAAGCATCTGATACAATACATCGAATGGTTGCGCACACCACAACGATATCGTTAGCCCCTTCCCACAACCTTCTCCCAGGCTTGATACATCCGGCCGAGCGTGCGTCTGCCTGAAGAGCACATCGGAGGAACATCGCGCTCCCGTGTGCATGTGTTCGGGGCAGCCGCGCAGTCGCAATGCCGCGCGGGGCCCCAGGGAGCGCCGAAACGATCACGCATGGAGAGAGCTATGACAACGTTTGCCATCAAGGGAGCGGCAATGCTGCTGCTGGCCTGTGGGCTTGCCGCATTCGCGGCAGGCAACCAGGCCGATCAACGCGCCGAGGCACGCGCACGTTACGATGCAACCATCGGCGCCGGCGGATTCAACCTGGTGTACCCCATCCATCTTGGCGCCGCCAGCGATATGCGGGCGCAGATGAAGGCGCGCTACGCGAAGATCGAGGCGTTGCTGCGTGGGCGCGACGTGTCGGACCTGCCGGCCGATCTTCAGGCCGAGCGCGCGCGCAATCTGGATCGCCTGCACGCATACCGCCTTCGCGGAGAGTTCCCGGCAAACGAGTCGACGCCGAATACGCTTACCCCTTGCTTTATCGATCGTAACGGGAATATCTGCGCGGTGGGATATCTGATCGAGCAATCGCTTGGCCGGCCTGCCGCCGAGCGTTTCAACGCGGCATACAAGTTCGCGGCCGTGAACGACATGCATTCGCCGGAGCTGGACCGCTGGATAGCGGGCTCGGGCCTTACACACGCCGAGGTTGCCACCATCCAGGCGCCCAGCGTGGATTTCAGTGAGCCGGAGGACGGCGGGAAGCGCCTTGCAACGGATCGCGGCAACCCAACCATACGCCGGCCGTTCGTGCGGCAGGCGCCGCCTGCGGACGCGGCGCCGGTGGCGGTTACCACGCCGGCCGTGATCAACACCCCGGCAGCCCAGGTTGTACAGCAGCCCGTCGCCGCGCCGGCAGCCGTGGCCACGCCGGCCCCGGTTGAGGCGCCCGTGGCAGTGCCCGCGCCGGTTGTACGCGGACGCATCGAGCGCTGAGCGCACGCAAGCGTCGCTGTGGCGGGGCCCCGCCAAAACCAGTGGCCGCCCCCGGTTGATAAACCCCCGGCCGGGGAGGGGGGGCGAAACGCCCCCCCC
>CBHYLN010000072.1:0-26586 GCA_966128725.1 uncultured bacterium
ATCACGCATCACGCATCACGCATCACGCATCACGCATCACGCATCACGCATCACGGGCCACATCACAGCCACTTGCGGCGCTTGAAGTACACGAACATCACCACCGATACCGCCAGCATGATTCCCCACGCCATCGGATACCCGAAGAACCATCGCAGCTCCGGCATGTTCCACGGCGAGGTATCGGGGTCGAAGTTCATGCCGTACACGCCGGCGATAAACGTCAGCGGCAGGAAGAACGTGGAGATGATCGCCAGCACCTTCATCACCTCGTTCAGCCGGTTGGAGGTCATCGACAGATACGCGTCCAGCAGCCCGGTAAGGATGTCGCGGTAGGATTCGGTAAGCTCGGCCGCGCGCACGAGATGGTCGAACACGTTCCGATAGTAGGCGATCTCCTCCTGCGTAATCAGCGCGAACTCCCCGCGCGACAGCCGGTACACCATCTCGCGCTGGTACGTGATCGTGCGGCGCAGCCGGAACACCTGCCGCTTCATCGCCAGCAGCTTGTTCAGCGTGGCGGTCTCCATCCGTCCGAAGATCGCATCCTCCAGCTCCTCGATCCATTCATCGTACGAATCCAGCAGCGGAGTAAGGTCATCAACGATACTGTCCAGGATCAGGTGGTACACGTAATCCGGCCCGCGCTCCAGATGCACCGGATTCTTCCGGCACGAGCCGGCCACCTGCTCGATCGCGCGGCTGGGCTCGTAGTGATGCGTCACGATGAAGTTCTCGCCCAGGAACACATTCAGTTGCCGGGTGACCACCGTTGGCACCTCGTCCATCGACTCCTGATTCGTTGGCGTGAACCGGATCGGGTTCACCACCGAGAACAGATAATCGCCGTAGTCCTCCACCTTCGGCAGGTGATCGCCCCGGGTGGGGTCCACGCGTTCGCGCCGGCAATCGCCGATCGCCAGCGGATGGAACCCCATCGCACGGTCCAGCACATCATCCTCCTCCTGTTCGGTGGGGTCCGTCATGTCGATCCAGTACACCACCGAATCATCGGCCCGCGCGGCCGCAAGTTCCTCCAGTGTTACCGTGCGCAGCTCATCCGTGCCGTTGGTAAGGTAGATGGTGGTCATGGTTCGGATTCGTTTGTCGGGGTTTCGGGCTCGGTTGGCGTGCCGCTTTTGCCGCGGATCTTGAAGTACAGTTGCGCGGTGGGGCGCCACTCGATGCGCATGCGGCGCATCACTTCCTCCAGCGAGGCGCCGTTGTCCACCATGATCAGCCCGGCCGTGTGGCGCAGCGAAAACGGCGTAAGCTCGCGGTCGCGATTGCCCTTCACGCCGCTTTGCCGCAGCCAGCGGCTTACCGCCTCGCGCACGCCGCGCGCGGTCATGCGGGCGCCGTGTGTGCGATTGCTCAGGCTGGCGAACAGCGGGGCATCGGGCAGGCGTTCCTCGGCGCCGAACCGGCGGGCCAGGTAGTCCTCCAGCGCGGCCTGCGCATCGGGGCTCAGCTCGGCCGTAAGATCCTTCACGGCGCGCCCCTTGCCCTGCACGCGAAGCGCCATCCCGCCCGGCGTGGGGTACAGATCGGCAACGTCGGCCAGGATACACTCGCGTTCGGAAAGCGCGCAATCCAGCATCATCAGGATGATCGCGTAGTCGCGCGTGCCCTGCAGCGAACCGCGCTCAACCGCGCCCAGCAGCGCGCCAATTTCGTCGTAGCTCAGGAACGTGCGCGAGTGCCGTGTGGGCCGCCGGCCGCCAACCACGCTGGTGGCCGGATTGCCGGCCAGCACCTTGATATCGATCAGGTACTGGCAAAACCGGCGCAGCGCCGAGATATACGTGGCCACTGATACGTTCTTCAACCCCTTGCGTTCAACCAGGTACCGGCGGTAGCGCTCCACATCACGCACCCGAAACAGGAACCGTTTGTCGATGGGAAACCACTTCAGGAAATCGCGCAGGGCGCGCTGATACGTGCCCCGTGTTTCGGCGCTTTTACGTTCGCACTCGCGAAGAAATCCCTCGTAGTGGTCAACAAGCTCCTTCAGCGTGAGCTTGAGCGGGGAGTGGTTTTCGTCCATATGGCAGAGCGAGCGAGCAAGAGAGGGAAGGAGGGATCGGCAAACCGTCGGGCGGGATCACCGCGCATCTGGTCGGGGATCGCCGGCCATGTGCGTCACGTGCCAACGGCCGCATCGGGAAACGGCGCCGATCGCGCGCCAATCCAGCACTATCCGGGAGCGCGCCCAAAATACCGTTATTGCGATTTGAAGGCAAGTGAGGAGAGGAGGGATGTGTGGCGATGTTGGTGACGTTCGCGCTGATGCATGCCAAACTCGTTGAGTTCAACATGCGAGGCGATGTGCGGCGGTGAACGTGCCGTTTGCGCTGAAACATGCCCAACTCGTTGAGTTCAACATGTGATGCGATATCCGGCGGTGTCGCTGCCGTTCGCGCTGATGCATGCATCACTCATAACCCAATAACGCATAACGCAGCCTCGTTGTCCCGCCCCGATGGGGCTACGCTGACGCACGTTGTGATTTCCCCCAGGCCGTTGGCCTGGGCTGGCTTGTTGAGCGCCGTTGGCGCATGGATGCCGGATATCTGGGATCGTCGGTCCGTTGCGTTGGTGCGTTAGCGTTGGTGGCGGTTGCGTCGGTGCATTTGCGTCGGTGCCGTTTGTGTTGGCGATGGTTGCGTCGGTCCGTTGCGTTGGTGGCGGTTGCGTCGATCCGTTGCGTTGGTGGCGGTTGCGTCGACCTGTTGCGTTGGCGCAGTTGCGTCGATCCCGAACGGCCGCCAACCGTGCGTTCAGCTCAGGCCGAAGGCCTGCGGCAAGCCAGCCCAGGGCAAGCGAGGAACGAGCGCCGCCCTGGGCATGGAATCGAATGGTGAAACAGCCCTGCAAGGGCGGCACAAAGTGCCGTTCGGTGCCGTCGCTGCCGATTGCGCTGGTGCATGCATAACTCGTTGAGTTAGACATGTGATACAATATTTGGCGGTGTCGCTGCCGTTCGGGGCCGCTGCATGCCCAACTCGTTGAGTTAATCATGCGATACGATTTTTGGCGCCGTCGCTGCCGTTCGGGGCCACCGCATGCCCAACTCGTTGAGGTAGACATGCGATGCGATGTGCGGCGCCGTTGCTGCCGATTGCGCTGAAGCATGCCCAACTCGTTGAGTTCAACATGTGAGGTGATGTGCGGCGGTGAACGTGCCGTTTGCGCTGATGCATGCATAACCCAATAACGCATAACGCAGATCGCATACGTACATTTGGCGCCGGATGGCTGGTTTCCGCGGACACATATCGATTGCGGTGATTGCAGGCGTTGCGCTGGCGGTTGGCCTGGGTTACAGCTCGCTGGCGGTTGGCATGCCGCTGGAGGAGCGTCTTATCAAGGGCGTGGTGATCGTGTGGCTTGCGGTGTTGTTCGGGCTGTTCCCGGATATCGACATCAAGAGCAAGGGCCAGATGCTGTATTACCGGCTGTTCTTCGCCCTGGATCTGGGCCTGCTGTTGCTGGGGCGGTATCAGGACGCCGCGTTCCTGGGCTTCCTGGCGCTGATCCCGATCATCAGCCGCCATCGTGGCTGGACCCACACATTCTGGGCCATGGTGCTGGTGCCGCTGCCCATCCTGGCCGGGCCGATGTACATCGCGCGGAGTACTACCACTGAAGGGTTGCCGTACTATCTTGCGGCGGTTGCCGGATATTTCAGCCATCTGCTTGTCGACGGTACGTTCGCGCGCAAACGGACGGGGTAGCGGGCCGTGGAAATGCCGGTGGGTCGTCGCGCGGGCTGCCAACCGGGCCGACGTTGGATCGGTGGTGGGGGGGCTGTGGCGGGCGGCGGCAAATTCTTCAGGCGGCCTAAACTACCGGGCGGGATGCGCCGTCGTATCGAACGGTTTCAGCGCGTGCATCGGCCGGCGGCGGCGCGGTGCCAGGCGAACAATCTCTCTTTCTTTCTCTCTCTGCACGATGAACGATCAACTGACTCTTGGCGGGATGATGCTTGCGGTGGTGGCCACAACGCTTGGCCTTCTGTGGTTTGCCGGTGTTCGTGCCAGTCGCGCGCAGGCGGAGCAGAAGCTTCGGCCGGTGCGGGTGGAGCGCCGCCAGGAGCGGGGCCGCCGGCGGTGATTGTCAAAACCGACGCGGTGGTGCTTGGCGCGCGACGTTTTCGCGAGTCCAGCAAGATCATGGTGCTGTACACGCGCGAGTTCGGCCGCATCAGCGTTGTGGCCCGCGGTGTGATGCAGCCCAAGAATCGCCTTGGCTGGATCCTTCAGCCGATGGCTCATCTGTCGGTGTTGTTCTATCGCAAGGAAGGTCGTGACCTTCAGAATCTTTCCTCGGCCGAAACGCTTACCCGCCAGGGCGTGTTGCACGAAAGTCTGGACAGGATGGCGGCCGGGATGGCGATCGTGGAGCTTGTGAACGCGGCGGTGCACGATGAGGACCGCAACGAGCAACTGTTCGAGGCGCTTGCCACCGCAATCCAACTGCTGAACGAGCCGGCCGCCCACGCAACCAGCGTACAGCTCTGGTTCGTGTTGCGCATCGCCGATCTGCTTGGATACGCGATAAACCTTTCGGGGTGTGGCGTGTGTGATGAGGCGATCGCCGAGCGCGAGGTGATCCCCTTCAACATTGCCGTTGGCGCGCCGTTATGCCGTGTACACGAGGAGGCGATGGCCTGGCAGCCGATTTCGCTTGCGGCGTACCGCGCGTTACGGCATATCGAATCGATGGAAGTGGCGCTGGCCGCCGCCGAGCCGGTTGCCGCCGCGCACGCCTCGGAACTTCTGGACGTTCTTACGTCTTTTATACGTTACCATGTTGAGGGGATGCGTCGGTTGAAGGTGGGCCGCGTATCGGCGCGGATGCTTGGCAACGACGTCGGCGCCCGCGGATAACCCCATCGCGGACCCAACAACCCCTGATTGGGCATACGATCTATCATCGCGATATCATGTAACCTGGCTAGTTTGTGCACCGTACTGTATCCTCACTTGCTGCCACGGCACGTATTGAATGGCAACGTGTGCACGGTGCCGTGGCGATGTGACAATTCACCGGTGAATTCTGAACGGGAGAAAGAGCAATGACAAGGAAGCAGCTCATCATCGTTGGTTCGTTAATGGCGGTATGTGGCCTGTTCGGGTGGCTGATGGCCACCGATTGGAAGAGTGTTCCATTTGGGCTGGCCGGTCCCGACGACGTTAAGCTGGGCGCGGCCGCACCGCCGGTAACGCCAACCAACGAAGCAAAAACACTGAATGACGCCTTTGTTGCCGTCAGCAAGGCTGTTACCCCCACGGTGGTGAACATCACCGTTACATCCAAGGCCGTGCAATCGTCGAACCGGGAGAGTGATCCCGAGGAGGACATGAACGATCCGTTCGGTCTGTTCCGCCAGTTCCAGAACCAGCCCCGCCAGCCGGAGCGCGGTTCGGGGTCGGGCGTGATCGTCTCCGGCGACGGCTACATCATCACCAACAACCACGTGGTGGAGTTCGGCGAAAGCGGAACGATCACGGTGGACCTGGCCGACGGGCGCCGGTTCGATGCCCGGCTGATCGGCCGCGACTCGCTTACGGACCTGGCGGTGATCAAGATCAATGCGTCGGACCTGCCAACCGCCGCGTTCGCCAACAGCGACGAGGTGCAGGTTGGGCAGTTGGTGATTGCCGTGGGCAACCCGCTGGGCCTTGCCTCAACGGTGACGCAGGGCATCGTATCGGCGCTGAGCCGTGGGCAGTTGAACCTGAATCGCGACCGCTACGGCGTGGAGGATTTCATCCAGACCGACGCGGCCATCAACCCGGGTAACTCCGGCGGCGGCCTGTTCGACATGCGCGGCGCGCTTATCGGCATCAACAGCGCCATCGCCACGCGCACCGGGTATTACCAGGGTTACGGCTTCGCGATCCCCATCAATCTGGTGCGGGCGGTTGCCGAGGACCTGATCGAGGACGGGCGCGTCAATCGCGGGTATCTGGGTGTGTCCATCAAGCCGGTAACGGCCACGCTTGCCAAGGCGTTCAAGTTCCAGCGGCCGGAGGGCGCGCTGGTGAACGATGTGATGAAGGACAGCCCCGCCGAAAAGGCCGGTCTGCTTTCCGGCGACGTGATTCTGGAGATCGACGGCCAGAAGGTAAACACGCCGAACCACCTGCAGAGCATCATCGCGCAGAAGCGCGTGGGACAGGATGTGCAGTTGAAGGTGTTCCGCGATGGGGCCACGTTCGACAAAACCGTGAAGCTGCGCCCGCGTGCCGAGTCCGAACAGGACACCCGCAGCGCGCTGAGCGATGACGATGAGGTGCGCTCCGACAGCCAGCGCAGCACCAAGGTTTCCGGGCTTGGCATGGAGCTTCGTCCGCTCGACGCGCAAACCAAGCGTGCCCGCAAGGTTGAAAGCGGTGTGCTGGTTGGCAAGGTGGACATGTACGGCGAGGCAATGAACCAGGGCTTGCAGACCGGCGACATCATCCTGAGCGCCAACAAGAAGCCGCTGGCATCGCCGGCGGATCTGCAGAAGATGGTGGACGCCACGCCCAACGGCGATGTTCTGCTGTTGCAGGTCAAGAGCGCCAACGGCGCCACGGGGCTTGTTGCGGTGGAAGTGAAGAAGTAGCGGTAAGCCCGCCCGGCGCCCGCCCTGTGCGGGGTTGCCGGCCGACAATCAAAACGCCCGAGCCGATCGTGTTGATCGACTCGGGCGTTTGTTTTGGTGCGCCATGCCCGGCGCGTGGCTGGCTGCGTGGTATGAATCCCATGCCCCCCTTACGCAACCGCCGCTTGCCGTACGCGTGTGGCGCATGTGCCGACGACGCGGGCATCGGTTGGGCCGCCTGCCCGGCGCCCGCGCATCCGTGAGCCGGGCGCCCGCGTTCAACCCGGCGTCACTGCCTTAGCGGATCACCACGAACCTGCCGACGGCGATGCCCGTGGCACGCACGGCGCGGATGAAATAGGCGCCGGCGGCCAGGCCGTCTGTTTGCACTACCGCCTCGCCGACAGCTCCCGGCACGGCCAACACGATGCGGCCGGCAAGGTCCGTGATATCGATGCGCGCGGGTTCGTCGCCAATCGGAATGTGAAGCGTGTGGCCCGCAGCAACCGGCGAGCCGGGCACCACAAGCCGTGTGGGCAGCGCCGGTGCAGCAGGTCCGGCCACCGAGGCCGGGCCTGTGTTGGCCGTGTACAGCGTAAGGCAACTCTGTGCCTCGGGGGCCGCGCCGTTGCCCGGCACGCTGAACAGCGTATCGTTCGCGGTTTCCTGCGGCGCGTACGCCGAGCGCCCGAACTCGCCGGCGGGGCGTTGCAGTGCAAGCACGCCGCCGGGCATCCCGAACTTCAGGATGGCGCGGATGCGATGGCCCCGGGGCACGCTGTACAGTTGCGGGGCAAGGTCGTAGTTGATCGTGCGCGGCGTGCGTGGCTCGGCGTTGCCAAGGCGCACCTGATACGCTCCGCGGCAGATCGGCTTTGCGGCGCCGGCGGAATCCACGTCGTACAGCAGCACGTTTGCCTGGTAGTTGCGTCCGCTGGAGGAAACCGTAAGGTGTGCGCGCGCGCCAACCAACAGCAGCGGCTGGGCTAGCGGCTGCGAGGTAAATCCGTAGCCGTCGTTTGTGACGTCCTTGATGTACGTCGCGGCCAGCACCAGTGGCCCGTGGTCCGCGCTCTCGGTCAGTTGGCCGCCGGGCGCAAGGAACAGACGTGTGCCTGCGCGTTCGGCCGGCAGCTCCGGCGGGGTGAACTGGTCCAGTTGCGCGATGCTCAGCCAGCGCAGCAACTGCGTGCCGTTGTCGTACAGGGCCACGGCGGAGTCGGGCGCCATGATCGTCTCGCGCGTATCGTCCTTCAGCCAGTACCGATAGAACCGCAGTGTTTGCGCGAATCGCAGCGCGGCGGTTGCGCTGTCAACCGGCAGCGCGTGCCCGGCGTTGAACAGCAGCAGCTTGCGCGCGCCTTGCAGCGCCCGGAATGCCCGCAGCGGCTCCTCCGGCGCGAACAACTCGTCGTGCCAGGCGCATTGCATAAACACGGGCGTCGCCAATCGTGCGATCGCCTGCTCGAAATCGTACGGCAGCAGCGTTGTGTGCAGGTGTTCGTAGCGGTCGTTAGCCAGGTCGTTGTATACCGTATCACCAAGCAATGGCCCCATGTTCACCAGGTTCAGCGAGCGCGCCGTGTACAACAACAGCATCATGCCGTAGTTGGTGCAGCCGTTGAACGTAAAGCTGCGGCTGTAGTGTGGCACCGCGATCATCGGCACGATGCAGCGTAACGGAGCGCCGGTTGCGGCCAATCCCCAGGCGGTGAGCCCGCCCTGCGAAATCCCCTCGGCGGCGATGCGGCTGGTGTCGACATCTCCGCGCGCGCGCATCCAGGCCAGAATCTCGTGTGCGTCGCGCAATTCGCGATCGCCGGTTATCCAGTTCGTGAACCCGCCGGACATCGTTGCCTGATTGGGCCGGCCCTGGCCGCGCACCGAATACGCCACGCAGAAATATCCGCTGTCGGCGTAGAGGGGGCCGTACGAGCCCGGCGCAACATCGCGCGAGCCCGCGAAGCCGTGAATCAACAGGATGGCAGGGAAGCCGCCGCTGGGCGGCGCGGCTGTTGGGCGGTAATACGCAACGCTGAGCACCACGCCGTCGCTGGCGGTGAAGGTGGTATCCACGCGGGTGGCGGCGGCATGTGTGGTTATCAGCAGCAGCGCCGCGAACGCGGCGGCCAGTGTTGTTGCCCAACGGCATCCCACAGGCGCCAGGCCTGATGATTGATGGAGTGTCATGCCCGAAACATACACAACCCCGGCACACGCTAGGCGTGCCGGGGTTGCTCAATTAATACTCAGATGGTTCGGGATTGGCCGTACCCAGCAGCATTAGGAGATAGCCGCCTTTCAGAATGGCAAGCCCAATGCCATGCACATGGGGACACAACCGTTAGTACTACACGTGCCTGCGCCGCCAGGTGTGCCTACGGGGATTACAGTGTTGACCCCGGATGCGGTACCGCAGATTTGATAGACACCGTAGCAGCACTGTGTTTCGGAACAAGGGATAACTGTGCGCACGCCGAGCAATGTCGCCTCTCCCCAGCAGACAACCAAGGCTGCTTGCATGTCGACTCGGCATTCGCCCGCGGCAAGCGTTGGGAAGCCTGTTGTTGGTCCTTGCAGTAAGTTCCGAAGGGCTCCGCTTATCAATGCAAATGGAGATGCGCCGCAACTACCAATCACCTCGATCTTGACTATTTGGAACTCAAAAATGGAACAGGCTTCCCGTGTTCGATATGTAATCTTTACGGTGCATTGCGATGGTGGTTGAAAAATAGAGGTAGTCTTTGTCAGGACCGCTCCCCAGGCGGCTTGGCAGGCGTCGTTACAGTCAGACTGGGCAATGCCGGCAGTAACGGTTAGTAGGCTGAATAACATTGCAAATGACAGCAAAGCAACAACGTTGTGTGGCATGATTGGCTCCAGGATTTTGTGGTAATTATGGGGGGCAGCTAGTATAGACAAGTAAATGAGATCCAAAAACAAAAAAAGAGGTCGCCTTACGACGACCTCCGAAAAGTCAAGAACCAAGCTTGTGATATTGGAATCGTAAGCTTGGTTGTCTAATGCATATGCTTACTTCAGCGAATAGCTCGTCAGCGTCTGCACGTTTCCGCCATTGCCACCGAAGCCCGCGAATCCGCCGGTGGTCTTCCCCTCAAGCTTCACGATGAAGCCGATCTTCGGAGCAAACCACATGTCACTTTGCGCGGTGAGCGATACCGGGAACGGCCCAATGGTCAACGTTGAAGCCAGAGTCCACTTCACCTTCTGGGCGCTGAACGTGCCGGCGCCAACGGTGACGTTTTCGCTGCCGCTGCCAACCTGCGAGGATTGAAGCTTTACCTGCGTGGTCAGACCGCTGCTGTCCACGTAGCTCGTATCCATAAGGGTGGAGGAAATCTGTGTCTTGCTGGTGAACGGGAGCGTGATCCAGATCTTGCCTTCCAGCGGGCTGTCCGGCACACCAAAATACTGCGATACGTCGCCGTTGGATTCGTAATGCACGTACACGGTGTCCTCGTTCGGGTTCGAGGGTACCAGCATCATGCAGTCGTTTTTGCCGTCGAGCGTAAGCGTGGTGCTGGCCACGGTGTATACCAGCGTGGAATCGCTGCCCGGCACCTTGGCGCCGGTGGAGTCGGTGTCGTACGTTGCAAACGTGTAGGTGCTGCCCACCTTGGGCTTCACCAGGTCGTTGTTGCCGGTGCCGGGGTTCGACGGGTTGTCCTTGCAGCCCGTGAAGCCGATAAGGCTTGCGGTGCCAACAAGGAGAGTCATAAGCGCCATCCTGGCCATGCTGATGCGAGTCATTTCAGTAGTTCCGATTGGTTGTATTGATCCGCGCGTGGATGCGTCGGGCTGACACGCCCACGGCAATGTTTGTTCGTCACACGTGGCGGCACGGATGTGCCACCCCTTCAATCGCGCCGGCTTCGCATGCGGCACCTTACGGTACCGCGCAACGAGCACAGGCGCGAAACTTCTCCCGCTCCGCTTGTTCCAGTGTGTCGGGATCGAATCGAACCCCTCGGCTCTCATCGAGGATTTCATCAATTTCGCATGCGCCGCGAGCACGTTCGAGGTCATGAACGATTCTGTTCATATCATCGCCCAGAAACCGTTGCCCGCGTCGGGTCTGTGTTGGTCGTGCCATGTTGCCCTCCTGCACTGGTGATACAACAGATGACCAACGCGAATTTACTCTCTAAAGCGTAAACGATCGTTATCCCATGCCGCAGATATCCCCCTTGGCACCGCTTCGTTACAACAGTTCGGCCATTGCCGATCTTGGCGCGGTGATCGCGCCGCCATACGACGTCATCACCCCGGAGCGCCGCGCGCAGTTGCTGGCGGCCAGCCCGCACAACGTTATCCAGCTTATTCTGCCGGAAGGCGAGGGCGACGACCGGTACGCCCATGCCGGCGATTTGTTTCGCTCGTGGATTGCCAGCGGCATCCTTGTACGCGATGGCGCCCCGGCCCTGTACCCATACGTTCAGGTCTTCACGCACCCGGCCACGGGCGAATCCGTGCGCCGGATGGGCGTGATCGCGGCCATGCAGCTATCACCGTTTGGTGACGGGCAGGTGCTGCCGCACGAACGCACGCTGAGCGGACCCAAGGCCGATCGCCTGAAGCTGATGCAGGCGACCTCGGCGAATCTGGAGGCGATATTCGGGGTGTATCCGGACCCGTCCGGCGCATCCGGCGCGCGCCTGGCTGATGCCTGCGCGGCCGATCCGCTTATCGATGTGGTTGATGCCGACGGCGTACGCCACTGCGTGTGGCGCATTACCGATCACGCTGCCATCGGCGCGTTGCAGGCCGATCTGGCCGCCGGCAGCGTGTTCATCGTGGACGGGCATCACCGCTACGAGACAGCGCTGAACTATCAGAAGGCGAAACATGAGGCCCACGGGGTGACATCCGATGCGCCGTACGATTCCATTCTGATCTTCCTGACGCCTTCCAGCGATCCCGGGCTGGTGATCCTGCCAACGCACCGTGTGCTGCACTCGTTGCCAACGTTTTCCTTCGCCGAGTTGCGCGCGCGCCTGCACGAGCATTTCGTGCTGGAGGATCTCGACAATCGCGCCGACGCGCTTGCCAGGCTGGCTGCCTCGGGCCGGATGCCGGCCTTCCTGCTGCTCAACGGCGAGGCGATGACCCTTGCCACCGTGCGCGATCATCAGGCGCTGGCGGCCATCGCCGACACCACGCTGGCGCCGGCGCTGCGCGAGCTGGATGTTGTGATCCTGCACAACCATATGTTCGAGCACCTGCTCGGCATCTCGCAACAGGCGCAGGCCGAGCAGCGGTATCTGCACTATGTGAAGAACGATGCCGACGCGTTTGCCGCCGCCTCGCAGGCCGAAACGCAGATGGTGGCCATGATGAACCCTACCCGGCTGGAGCAGGTGGAGGCCGTGGCCGCGTCCGGTGAGGTGATGCCGCAGAAGAGCACGTATTTCTATCCCAAGCTCGCCAGCGGGCTGCTGTTCAACTATTTCGAGCCGGGGCCGCCCACGCCCTGAGCGGGAGTATGCCATGAATGTCCGTTCGTTAGCCCACGTTCTGGTGAAGGTTGCCGCGTTGGTCTACATCGCGCTGCAACTGGAGCCCCCGTTGACGTTCATCGCCGATCTATTTGCCGGTAGTTTCCGGAGGCCGACCATGGCGTTCGCCCTCTCGATTGTGCCGTTGACCATTGGGCTGTTCCTCTGGTACCGGTCCGATATGTTTGTTGCGGCCATCATGCGGTCATTGGACGCTGCCAATCCGCTCACCGAGGATGGGCTGGAGGATGAAGGGCTCGACGGCGGTTCCATTGGCGCGATCGCAACCAACGATGATCTGGCCGGCTCGTTGCAGGCCGTTGCCATCAGCCTGCTGGGTGTGGTTCTGATGGCAATCTCCGCACCGGGTCTGATTTCCGCCCTGCTGCACCTGGCGTTCGATTCCTCCTCCTTCCAGGATAGCTATGGAACGCGCGGCACCAGCGTATCGCTGTTTATCTACCTGCTTGTCAAGCTTGGGATCGGGCTTATGCTGTTTTACAACGGCGCGAACATCAGCCGGTACTGGCAGCGGATACGCCAACGGCCGATAACGTACGATGCCGACGGCTCCGAATCTGATGCCTGAACGTTGTGACCGCATCGGGCCGGCCGGTGCGGGCCGCCGGTGCGGGCCTTGCGTGACGGTGTTGCACGCCCATGCGTAATAAATGCGTAGTCCGTTGGCCCCAACACGGCCGTACGTTTGTTCCAGAAGGCTCCTGAAACGGATGCCCCTCGGAACAGCGGATTGGCGTGACCTATTTATTATTCGGGTAAACGTTCTGAGACACGCTGTGTTCGGTGAACCGTTGGGCAACAGGGAAAGCCGCCGTGCCATGCTGGTACGGCGGCTTTTTTTAGTGCAGGCGCCTGCCGCGTGGCTGCCGGCCGGAGCCAAATCACATTTTGCTGCGTCCCAACGGTAACCTTTCGATCGCTTGTGCCTCCTATCCTTTGCAGCATCGGCAAACCCCTGGGCGCGGCAAGCGCGGCGCCCGCAACACAATCCTTACCGGAACATTTCGGCCAATGACCAGCGAACCAGGCAACCAGCAGGCGAACCGGCGCGGTATCGATCGCGATCGCTTCGTGCAACTGCTCGAGCCATGCATGAAACGGCTGGATGACTTCGCCCATGCCATGGCGCGCGATCCGGACGAGGCCCGCGACCTGGTTGCCGAAACGATCCTGAGGGCATACGAGGGGTTCGCCGCCCTGCGCGATCACAAGGCCTTCCTTGGATATCTGTTCGCCATCGCAAGCCGCGAACACCGGCGCCGCAAACAGCGTGCACGATTGTTTGGGACGTTCAACGCGGAACAGGCCGAGCGCATTCGATTTGCCGGGACCATGCCCGATGCCGCAGCCGATGTGCAACTGCTGTATGCCGCGCTGGCGCTGCTGCCCGCCAAACAGCGCGAAGCCGTTGTGTTGTTCGAGATCTCCGGCCTTTCGTTGAAGGAGATTTGCGAGATACAGGGCGGGACGGTAACCGGCGTGAAGGTGCGCGTGCACCGTGCACGCCGGCGATTGGCGGTGCTGCTTGGTGTTGAGGCCGGCCCGGCATTTACGCCCGGGGCCAACGGTGACCGGCGCGCCGGCACTGATGCCGCCCCAACCAATCCCGACAGCGCGCTGTGGATTGACCTTGATATCACCGATCAACATCCGAACGGACGGTTGGCATGAGGCATACACTGAACGATTATTTCGCAGCGGCGCGCCAGCGCCCGGCGACCCTTACCAGCGAGCAACTGCGCACGCTCATAGATTCGGCGAATGCCGAAAGCGATCACCCCGTGGGCCCACGGCGATCGATGACTTCCCATGTTTCATCGACAGCAGGTAGAATCATGACGATCACATTATTCGTATCGGCGGCCGTCGGGCTGGGCCTGTGGCTGAACAACAGCGGGGGAACGCAACCCGCGGCCGGCAGGGCAGCGATGCCGGGCGGGCAGGCGGCCCGCGTGCAGGCAAGCAACCCAGGCGGCGCGCAGGTGCCGGCGCCAATGCCGGAGACAATCACAGGCGGCGGCAAGGCCGCGCAGCCACCCACGGTTACAGCGGCAACGGCTGCCCCGGTCGCCGTGCCGATTGGGATAACATCGCCCGCGGATTTCCAGCCTGTGGCGCCGGTTGTGGCTCAGGCACCACACGCGCCGCCGCCGCCGGCCCCGAGCGATGTTCAGGGCGTGCGCACGGTGGAACTTTCGGCCGCCGAACTGGCGCGGCTGGGCGTTCGCGTGGATTCGGTTGGCGTCTGGATGACGTGGATGCAGGCCGGCAACAACGAGCCGTTCCTTTGGGCGGTTTCGCCCAAGGGGATTGTTACGACGCCTGATGGAACAAGGCTTGAAGGGGTGGAAGTGCCCTCGATTTCGCCTGTGCTGATCACCGACGATCAGGGCATGAAACGCGCGATCCTGTTCGAGCCATCGGCCGAGGAGACCGCATTGCAGGCCGAGCTGGCTTCGGCGCTGAAGGCCGGTGCGCCCGAATCGGTGATCACGGATATAACAAACCGGATGAACGAGCAGCACAAGCGGCGCGAGCAGGCATTGGATGGTGATGTGAAGGCGGGGCGCCTGGTGGCGATTCTGGTGCGCAACCCGTTCGCGAAACAGAACAACCCCAAGGGCTGGCGGCCGGATTGCATCCTGTGGTACACGATGTCGGCGGAGCTGCTGGCACGCCTGCCGGGTGCCGTGCGCCAGACGCTTGAGCAGGAGGCCGCCGTTGCCGACTTGCCGGCCGGCGATCGCGTGGTGGGCGAGCGCCCAATGCTGGACGAGCTGCGGGCCACATCCGGGGCGGTCATCTATTCCTCGGTGATCCCGACACCGGCAACCGACTACGCGGTGATAGCGTTCCGGCTGCGCGAAGCCCGCTCGGTGAGCGTAAGCCTGCACGATGTTAACGGCCGTCACGTGCGCCAACTGGCCGAGCCCGCCAGCCGCAATGCCGGCGAGCACCGCATCGAAACCAAGCTGAACGACCTGCACGACGGCGTGTACCTGGTGGTGTTCACCACCGATCGCGGCGAACGCGCCGTGCAGCGGATGATTGTGGCGCATTAGCGTATCGCGCCAACCAGCCAAGAAGCACGCGGTGCGTGGGGCCGATATCGGTTTCGCGCACCGCGTCTGTCTACCGGAGCATCTCCACCAGATCGAACAGCGCCCTCGATATCTCCGCGCGTTTCTCCCACGTGTCGCGCATCGGCGTAAGCGCGATCTGGTTGTTGATTTCCCCGGCCATCACCGAGCGCTCGCCATCCAGCAATGCCTGCACCGCGGCAACACCCAGCTTGGTTGCCAGGATGCGATCGCGCGCGGTAGGCGAGCCGCCGCGCTGGATATGGCCCAGGATGCTTACCCGGGTGTCGACATCGAACCGCGCCTTGAAATCCTCGGCGAACTTCATCGCGTTGCCGTATTCGTCACCCTCGCTGATGATGAAGATGTGGCGCTTGGGCCGCGCGAACCCTTCCATGTAGGCGCACAGCGCCTCGAAGTTGGTGGCGGTTTCCGGTATCGCGATGAACTCCGCGCCGGTGGCGATGCCAACGTCAAGCGCGATGAACCCTGCGTGACGGCCCATCACTTCCACGAAGAACGTGCGGTTGTGGCTTTCGGCGGTGTCGCGCAGTTTGTCGACCGCCTCCATTGCCGTGTTGACGGCCGTGTCGTAGCCGATCGTGAAATCCGTGCCGTACAGGTCATTGTCGATCGTGCCCGGCGTGCCGACCATCGGGATGCCGAACTCCTCGTAGAACAGCGAGCCGCCCTGGAACGTGCCGTTGCCGCCGCATGCCACAAGCCCCTCGATCCCGTGCTCCAGCAGGTTTGCATGCGCGCGCGCGCGGCCCTCGGGCGTGAAGAACTCCTGCGAACGTGCCGTGCCCAGCACCGTGCCGCCGCGCCCGATGATGTCGCTTACCGACGCACCGTTCAGCCGAATGATATCACCCTCGATCATCCCCTGATAGCCGTGGCGAATGCCGTACACCTGTAGCCCCTTGGCCAGGGCATAGCGCGTCGCAGCGCGGATGTTGGCGTTCATGCCGGGGGAGTCACCCCCGCTGGTGAATATTCCGATGCGTTGCATGGGCCTGCGTTGCTCAGTGTAGTTGTTCGGATTCGGTGGCGTGGGCACGCCGCCGGGCTGTTGATTCCCCGGGAAATTACACCGCCGGATGTGGATGGCACACGCCCCGGGCAAAGTGTTTCGCCATCGTAGCACACGTTGCCGTGCGTGCGCAAGGGGCGCCGCGGCGTATCGAACCGGCCCCGGAGCGCGTGCCGTGCAGGCGGTGGGCGTTGGAACGATGCCGGCCCCGTGTGCCTGGCCCGATATGCCCCGGCGATGCCTGATAGTTAGGCCCTGCAAGCACCCGCATCCTGTATCAATAGGTACGCGGGTGCTTATCAGGTGCGCCGATGGAACGTATCTTTGTTCCTCGATTGTTTGGATCGCAACACATCAAGGTTCCATGCGCGGATACAATACTACCTGGGAGTTCATCGAAGCGCTTGAACGTGCCGGCGAGCTGGTGCGCATCAAGGCGGAGGTGGATCCCGTTCTGGAGATCTCGGAGATCGCGATCCGGGTGATGAAGGAATACGGCCCGGCGCTGTTATTCGAGAACGTTCGCGGTTCAAATGTTCCATTGCTGATCAACGCGTACGGCTCCTACCGCCGCATGTGTATGGCGTTGGGGGTGGAGTCGCTCGACGAAATCTCCGAGCGCATCACGTCGCTGATTGAAATCCAACCGCCAACCTCGCTGCGTGGCGCGCTGAAGATGCTGCCGCATGTGGCGCAGGTGCGCAAGTTCCCGCCGCGTACCGTCAAGAACGCCGCCTGCCAGGAAGTTGTATACCGTGGCGCGGAGGTCGATCTGGCCAGGTTGCCGATCATCCAATGCTGGCCGGAGGATGGCGGGCGTTTTATTACGCTGCCCCAGGTGATCACGAGGAACCCGGAGACCGGCGCGCAGAACGTTGGCATGTACCGCATGCAGGTTATCGACCGCAACACGACGTTCATGCACTCGCAGGCGCATCACGATACCGCCCGGCATCTGCGCATGTACCGCGAGCGCGGCATCACCAAGGTGCCGTGCGCGGTGGCGATTGGCGGCGCCTCGGCGGCAACCTATGCCGCAACCGCGCCGATGCCGCCCGAGCTGGACGAGTGGCTGCTGGCCGGGTTCCTGCGCGACGAGCCGATCGAGCTTGTGAAGACCCTTGAGAGCGACCTGCGTGTGCCCGCCGAGGCGGACATCGTGCTGGAAGGGTATATCGATCTGGAGGACTTCCGCACCGAGGGGCCGTTTGGCGACCACACCGGATTCTACACCCTGCGCGACGAGTACCCGACGTTCCACGTAACCACGGTTACCACGCGCCGCAAGCCGGTGTACTGCACCACGATCGTGGGCCAGCCGCCAAAGGAGGATTACTTCCTGGGCAAGGCTACCGAACGCATCTTCCTGAACATCCTGAAGAAGACGGTGCCGGAGATTGTGGACATGAACCTGCCGATCTTCGGGGTGTTCCACAACTTCTGCTTCGTCTCGATCCGCAAGGAGTTCCCCTACCATGCGCGCAAGGTGATGTACGCGCTGTGGGGGCTTGGGCAGATGTCGCTTACCAAGTATCTGGTGGTGGTGGATTCCGATGTCGACGTGCAGAACACCGACACCGTGATGTTCCATGTGGGCGCCAACGTTGATCCCCAACGCGACATGCAGTTCGTGTACGGGCCGATCGACGTACTGGACCACGCATCCAACATGAGCGGTCACGGCAGCAAGGTGGGCATCGATGCCACGCGCAAGTGGAAGAGCGAAGGATTCCCGCGCGAGTGGCCGCGCGAGCTGGAGATGACCCCCGAGGTGATCGACAACGTTTCCAGGCGCTGGCAGGAGTACGGGCTGCCGCCGGAACTGAAGGGCAAGCCGAACATGCTGCGCCGTGGCGTGTTGCTTGAGCGCGACTCCAACTCCGGCGGCGGGAAGATCGGCACGATCAGTTCCGACGGCGCGCAGATCTGAAGAAATCACGAATGATGAATGTGAAACCGCGGACAGCGGGCAGTGAACCTCCACTGCCGGCTCCCCCTGGTTTCATATTTCTAATACCTAATTCCCAATTCCTAATTCTCCTGTGTCCGAGCAAGTACGCCTGATGTTCTCCGAGATTTCCCAGCGGTACGACGTTGGGAACGATGTGCTGTCGTTCGGCACGCATCGAATGTGGAAACGTACGTTTGTGCGCAGCGCCGCGGCGCCAAGCGGCGGGCGCGTGCTGGACCTGGCCACCGGCACCGGCGATATCGCGTTGCTGTTCAGCGGGGAAGTGGGCGCCAACGGGGAAGTGCTGGGCGTGGATTTCTGTGCCGACATGATCGAGCTGGCCCGCAAGCGACCGAAGAACCAGCGGAGCAATCTGCGATTCGAGGTTGGCGACGCGATGCGGCTGCGGTTTGCCGATAACACGTTCGATGTCTGCTCCATCTCCTTCGGCATCCGCAATGTGGACGATCCCGTTGTGGCCCTTGCGGAGATGCGGCGCGTGGTGCGGCCCGGCGGTCGCGTGGTTGTGCTGGAGTTCGGCCAGCCGCGCGGCGTGTTCGGCTCGGCGTATCGTTTCTACTCCGAGCGCCTGCTGCCGATTGTTGGCGGCATCGTAAGCCGCAACCGCAAAGCCTATGATTATCTGAACCGGACGGCCGCGCGATTCCCGTGCCGCGACGAGTTCGTGGATCTGATGCACAAGGCAGGGTTTGCGCGGGCATCGTGGCGCAGCCTGTTTGGCGGCATCGCGTTTATCTACACCGGGGAGGTGGAGTGAGCGACCAGCTAGGCACCACGGCGCCGTTGCGGCGGGCAATCACCGTGGGCATCTCCGGCTCCAGCGGCGCGGTGTACGCCGTGCGTCTGCTCGGCATCCTGCCCCGGTATTACCAGCGTGTTGATGTGGTGCTTTCCAATGCCGCCCGCCAGGTGCTGGCCGAGGAAACCAGCGTGCAGATACCGCCGTCGGGCGTCTGGGCGCCGCCGGGTGTTGCCGCCGAGGAAGCCGGACGCGTTACCGTGTGGAACAACCAGAACTACAACGCGCCGTTTGCCTCGGGCTCCAACTGTGCCGAGCAGATGGTGATCGTGCCGTGCTCGATGAGCACGGTTGCCTCGATTGCGCACGGTGTTGACCAGAACCTGCTGCACCATGCCGCCGGCGTTACGTTGAAGGAACGCCGGCAGTTGATCGTGGTGCCGCGCGAGACTCCGCTGTCGGCAATCCATCTGCGCAATCTGCTGACCCTTGCGGAGCTGGGCGTCACCGTGATCCCCGCGATGCCGGGCTTCTACGGCGGGCAGAGCACGTTCGACGATCTTGTGGACTTCGTGCTTCAGAAGATTCTGAATCAACTTTCCATCGATCTGCGGCTTTCGCGCCGCTGGGGTGAGTGACAATGGCCAAATCGCTGGCGCCGGTCGTGGCGATCCTTGCCCTGATGGGCATGACTTCCGGGTGCTCCGAATCCGTTCGGGCCCAGCAGCCGGCCGTTGGTGTGTACGCCGGGACCATCGGCGACGCGCCCATCATCCTTACGCTCGACGCACCACACGGCAACGAGCCAACGCGGACCGGCGGTTACTGCTACCAGCGGATCGGCAGCATCCTCGGTATCTCGGGCCGTATGAACGCCAACGGCATGTTTGCCTTCGAGGAGCGTGGCGGCAAGGCCGGCGAGGTGACCGGAGCGCTGGCTGTGCAGTTCACCCCCGATGCGGCGCAGGCCGAGGGCACTTGGCGCAGCCCCGACGGCAAACGCTCGCTGGCCCTGCATCTGGAGCGCGTGGCCGTGCTTGACAGCACAGCCTGGAGCACGCGCACTGCCCACGAGTCGGTGGCGTTCACGTGTTACTTCCCACGGTTTGAAGGTCAGCACCCGGCCGCGTTGCTGCCCGTATCATCCGATGTTCTGAACGCCGAGATCGCGCATCTGGTGGAAATCGAAAGCCAGTCCTATCGCGAGATGTGGCTGGATACGGCGGCGCCGGCCGAACCGGCGGACCCCGCCGATACCGTTGTCTACGAGATGAGTTCGGTGCTGAGCCTGCGCCTGGTGGCCGGCGGGCCGGCGTTTGTGAGCTTCGCGGGCAACAGCGAGTATTACGGCGGCGCGCACCCGTCGTACGGGTTCCCCAACTATAACTACGTTGTTGAGGATGGCCGTCTTCGCGAAGCCAAAGAGTCGGATATCTTCGTGGAGGGTTCGCAGTACCGTGGGAAGCTGGCGCGGATTATCTTTGCCGAGGTAAAGCGGAGCGGGTACCCCTGCATTGATGACCTTAGCCCCGCGAGTTTCGAGGACGACGAACTGGTGTCATCGTTTGTCGTGGCCGGTGGGGGATTGCTCTTCCGGCTGTGGCCCGGCCCGCATGTATGCGGCCCTGCCGACGATATCTACCTTTCGTACACACAGCTTGCAGGCCTTGTCAACGCCAAGGTTCTGCCCGCGCGTAATCGTGCGCGGTGAGATGAGTTCCCCCCGTTGCTATACACCGCGAACAACCCAAGTATCCGCGTCAGCGCCACGCGCGCCTGGTGTCAGCGCGCGCAGGCCCGCCCATTGCATTGTTGCGGGGCGCGCCCGATCCGTATGCATACAAATTCCGTGGAGTAGATAATGCAGAGCACGAACACGAAGCTGTTGAGCCGCGTACGCTCGTTCCTTGAACGCGGCGAGCGGATCGTGGCCAACGATTGCCGTGACCTGTTCGAGATAAAGGATATCACGGCGCTAGCCAAGCTGGCGCGCGTACCGCACGAGCGCCGATTTGGCCGCCGCGCTTGGTACCGTAATGCCTGGATCGCCGAATATGCCGGCGAGGATCCCGGGATGTTCGTGGCCGAGCTGGACACGCTTGCTCCGGCCGTGGTGGCCGGGCTTGTGATACGCTGCCGATGGAACCGCAGCGAATCGCTGGCGACCTGGGCAGGGCGTCTGCGTGGCTTTGCCGCAAGCCGGATGCAGGCCTCGGTGGCGCTGTCGCCCGGGTTCATCGTGCGGCTTGCCGCATTCGAGGGGGTGCCGGTTGCGGCCGTGCTGCAGACGCTGAACGCCGCGGTGCCGGTGATCGTTACCGGCGAGGAGGCCGAGGTGTTCGACGAACATCTGCGCGCCGACCATGCCCCGGGCGTGATCTCGGTGGACGAGTGGATCGGCGTGCATCGCGCCGCGCACGGGCTGGGCATGAAGACGATTGCGGCAATGACCTACGGCACGATCGACCATCCGGCCGAATACGCCGCGCATCTGGATGCGATCCGCTCCCTGCAGGACGAAACCGGGGGCTTCGCTGCGTTTATGCCGATGGCGGTTCACAATCGCGACGTGGGTGAGTTCTACCTGGCGGCGCCAACGGCCGCGCAAACGCTGCGCGCGGTGTCGATAGCGCGCATCTTTCTGGACAACATCCAGCACATCGCCGTTTCGCCGGCGCTGGTGACGCTGGAGGTTGCCGTGATCGCGCTGAGCTACGGCGCCAATATGATTGATACGGCCATCGCCGTTGATGATCTGCATTTCACGGAGTTCGAGGGCACGCCAGGCGCCACGCTTACGGTGATCGATCCCGCAGCTGTTGAGGAGGATGCCGGCTTCGCGGCGGCTTCGGCCGAGCGCGTGCGCGACCGCATTGCCGAGGCTCGCTGGACTCCGGTGGCCTGCAGCGCGACCTTTACCGAGCAGGCGCTGGCCGCGGCGCGATAAGCCGCGGCAACAGGCATTGGGGGGCTGGGCGGCATTCCCCGCGGCCACGGGCCGTTGCCGCTTCCGCTGTCGCGATGCGCACGACGAACGATTTCATGGTACTCCAGAGGAGAACATCAGATGACCGCTCAGGCACCGTCTCGCAAGAAGCTTCGTGTTGTTGGCGCCGATTTTCTGAACTCGTTGCCGCTTACCGTGGAGATGGCCGAGGACGACTATTTCCAGTTCGATTACGTGATCCCCAGCGAGGGCGCGCGCCGCATCATGGAAGGCGAAGCCGATATCGCGCTGCTGCCGGTGGCTGCCCTGGCCGAGATCGGCGGGCTCGAGGTTGTGCCTGGCCCCTGTATCGGCGCAAACGGGCGTGTGGAGTCGGTGGTGATTGTCTCGGAGGTCCCGCTTGACCGCGTGGAACGGCTGTATGTGGACATGGCCAGCCGTACGTCGGTGATCCTTGCGAAGATCTTTCTGGACTCGATAGGCAAGGGCCACATACCGTTTGTGCGGCTTGCGGGCGCCGCCATCCCGGACCACGTGAAGGAGCAGGATGCCGGCCTGCTGATCGCCGATATCGCCTTCAAGGAATCGAAGCGTTTCAAGTATCGGCACGACCTGGCCGACGCATGGAAGCGCCTCACCGGCGAGCCCTTTGTGTTCGCGGTGTGGGCGGCGGTGCCGGGTGTGTTGACGCCGGAACTGGTGGAGCGGATCAACCGCAGGTTCTGGGACGGCATGGCCCGCAAGCACGGCATTGTTGACCAATGGGCGGCCGAACACGGGATGGCACATGCGGAGGTCGCGGATTATCTGGACGAACGCATCCAGTACCATCTGAACAAATCCGCCTGGTACGGCATGCAGGAATTCTTCCGCCTTGCCGGCAACATGCGCCTGCTTCCGGATGCGCGCGTGGAGTTCGCCGGGCGCGACGCGGCCAACGGCGGAGCGCTGCCCAGCTCGTTCGGGCTGTTCATGCCGGAGGTTGTGCCCTACAGCAAAACGTACGGCATCGATCGCATCCTGGCGCGGGCCGAAGCCGGGCGCCGTATCTCGCTGCACGATGCCGAACGCCTGTACGACGAGGCGGACCTTCTGGAACTGGGCCAGGTGGCGCATGGCATCCGCACCCGGATGAACCCGGGCGAGCGGGTGTCGTACATCATCGCGCGCAACATCAACTACACCAACGTCTGCAACGTTGACTGCAACTTCTGTGGGTTCTACCGCAGCAACGATCCCAAGCGCAAGGGGCACGACGAAGGCTACGTGCTTACGCGGCAGGAAATCCGCCAGAAGATGAACGAGCTGGCCGATGCCGGCGGCGTGCAGGTGCTGCTGCAGGGTGGTGTGAACCCCGATCTGCCGCTGGAATACTACACCAGCCTGTTCCGGTGGATGAAAAGCGAGTGGCCGCAGATCCAGTTGAACAACCTTTCGGCCGACGAGATCCTTGGCCTGTGCCCGAACGCCACGCCCAACGAGATCGAACACGTGTTGTGCGAGCTTCGCGATGCCGGCCTGGACACGCTTGCCGGCGCCGGCGCCGAGATCCTCGTGGACCGCGTACGCAAGCGTGTATCGTACAAGAAAAGCCGCAGCGCGGTGTGGCTTGAGGTAATGCGCCAGGTTGGGAAGATCGGCATGAAGGCCTCGGTGACGATGCTGTACGGGATGGGCGAAACCACACGCGACAAGTTCGCCCACATGGCCAAGATCCGGCAGCTTCAGGACGAGGTGAACCCGTTCATGGTCTTCATCACCTGGCCGTATCAGAAGGGGGAGGGGCAGAAGCTGAAGTCGTTCGACCAGGCCGGCGCAACCTACCTGCGCGTGCAGGCGATTTCGCGCATCTTCTTCGACAACATCCAGCACATCATGTGCTCGTGGGTTACGCAGGGGCCGGATATCGGCCAGGCGGCGCTGTATTACGGCGCCGACGACTACGGCTCGGTGATGTTCGAGGAGAACGTGGTGTCGGCCTCGGGCACAACGTACCGGATGAACGCTGCCTCGATGGAACACAATATCCGCGAGGCCGGCTTTATCCCGTTCCGGCGCAAGGGCGATTTCAGTACGTGGGACCCGGAGGAGCACGAACTGCTGAAGTCGAAGGGAGTGGTGGCCGAGCTGGAGCCGGGGATGATCTGATTCCCCCGCGCCGTTTGCCGCCCCTGAGGGCACAGCGTCAACAATATCCGGCGTCCGGTTGCAGCCAAACGGCTGTGGCCGGGCGCTGTGTTCGTTTGGGCCAGTACTTACGTGGCTTGCTCCGAGCGACCTCGGTGTTTTCCCGATCTCCACAATGATCCCAACGGCGACTGCGCCGCGGATATGGCCGAACGAAATACGGGGAGCACGTTAAGTGCCTTCGTTTGCGGTTGCGGAGGCGCGCCTCCGGCGCCGGGGAAATGTGAGCCGGGAACGCGCCGCGCTAGGCTCGTGTGGTCAATGCGTCGATCATGGCCGGAAGCTCGTCCGGATGGTTGACGATCGAATCGGCGCCGCTCTCCAGCAATTCCTCTTCCGAGCCAAACCCCCACACCACGCCGATTGCCCTGATCCCGTTGTCGTGTGCCGCCCGTACGTCGTGCGAGCGGTCGCCGATCATCACGCATCTGTCGGTGTCGATGCCGGATTGCCGCACGATCGACCGCAGCAGCATGCTTTTGTCGTCCAGCGATCCATCCATCTCGGCGCCGTGGATGGCGCGAAACTGTGTGTCGAACCCGAGATGTTGGGCGATGCGTTTTGCGTAGGGGGTGGGTTTCGAGGTGGCGATCATCATCTGGTAGGCCCGTTCGCCCACACGGCGCAGCATGGCGGGGATGCCGTCGTAGATACGGTTTTCGTACAGCCCAAGGGCCCCGTATCGCTCGCGATACAACCGCACGGCCTCCTCAACAACCGCCGGGTCGGGTTCGCCCAGCAATGCCTGGAACGTGGAGCGCAGCGGCGGCCCGATGAAGCCGAGCAGCGATTCCGCCGAAGGCTCCGGGTGCCCGAGGCTTGTCATGGCATAGGCTATCGAGCGGCAGATACCGACGCTTGGATCGGAAAGGGTTCCGTCGAGATCAAAGAGAACTGTTTTCAACAGCGACATCCCACATGGAGTGAACGATGGCGAAAGGTACGAAGCCGGGCGCTGTTCTGCGTGAGCGTTCTGGAGGTGCCTGCCCGCCAAAATATCTCGGCAACCTGATCGTTCTTCTCCGTACCTTACCCACATTCTGCATGTTCCTCTTCCCGATTGCGTCAATGTTGCTCTGTATGTCCGGCGGAGATATGTGCAGTGATCAACAACAATAACCGAAAGGACCGACAGTATGCCGCAGGCAAAACAGGGCGATGTGGTTACGATTCACTATACCGGAACGCTGGACGATGGCACCACGTTCGACTCCTCGGCCGGGCGTGACCCGCTGGAATTCGAGATCGGTGCAGGCCATGTTATTCCGGGATTCGAGGAGATGGTGCTCGGCATGCAGCCCGGCGAATCCAAAACCCACACGATCCCCTCGGAAATGGCGTATGGCGCCCGCAACGAGGACTACATCTTTCAGGTAGGGCGCGAGGAGCTCCCCGGCGATCTGAACCCGGAGGTTGGGCAGGAGCTGCTGATGCAAACCGCCGACGGCCAGCCCGTGCCGGTTCGCGTTGTTGCGGCCGATGCCGCGTCGATCACGATCGACGCCAATCACCCGCTTGCCGGGATGAACCTCACCTTCCAGATCGAGCTGGTATCGATCGGTGGCGGCGGCTCGTCGCTGATCGAAGTTGTGTCCTCGTAGGCGCCGGGTCCGCCTGGGGGCATGATAGTTTGCATCACAAGCATTTGCACGACAAGCCCCGGTGCCGCCGGGGCTTGTCTGTTCTCGATCGTTCGCCCCGGGATCAGGGATCCTGATGCGCGCGTAGTACGAGGGTATGGTATCACGAGACAGAATGAACCACATGGCAACCAACACGGATAACAGCACGAATCTTTCGCCGCAGCTTGCCGACGTTCAACGCCAGATCGACGCCGTTGTGCGCGATGCGTGGGATCTGGTGAACGGGCTTTCGCCGGAGCAGTTCAATTGGCGGCCCGCGCCGGGCAAGTGGTCGGTAGGCGATTGCCTGGATCACCTGAATTCCGTTATCGCGCTGTACCTGCCGATGTTCACCGATACGTTGGCCCAGGCCCGGGTGGCAGGGAAGCTTGGGAGCGGACCGTTCCGGTACGGCTGGTTGTTGGGCAAGTTCGTGCGGTCGATGGAACCGCCACCGCGTTTGAAAGTGAAAACCGTCGCGTCGATGGATGTGCCCGAGAGCTCGCGGCACGACGTGGCGGCGGTAATGGAGCGCTTCGTGGACCTGCGCCGCCGGTTCGACCAGGTGATCGCCTCGGCCGAAGGGGTTGATCTGCGCAGGGCGCGGCTGACCTCGGTGATCTCGCGATTCATCAAGATGCCGCTGGGGCAGTGGTTTCAGTTCATGGTGGCGCACGATCGTCGCCATATCTGGCAGGCGCGCGAAGTGTTGAAGCGCGAGGGGTTCCCCGGAGCCTGATCGCCGCCGGTGCCCGGGATGCCGTTGAAACACGGCCACATGCGTCTCGCTGGCATCTCATGTGCCCCTGGCGGTACGCTATGTTCGTAACACGGAAGGGGGGGGGGGGGGGCCCCCCCCCCGCCGAGGATGAGG
>CBHYLN010000073.1:0-26165 GCA_966128725.1 uncultured bacterium
GTTCCCGGATTCGGTGTACAGGAACGGCATCGTGGCCGCGATCGTCCACGCCGATACCACCGCCACCGCTCCGGTGCTCATCACGTCCCCGGCGGCGCGATTCTCCGTCACGATAGCGGTGGTCAATCTTGCCGATCGATTCATCGTGCTCTGGAACGATCGGCGGGCCGCCTCGCCCGGCGCGTACATGCAGGTGGTCGACACGCTCGGCGTTCCGGTCGGCGGTGAGCAGTTTCTGAGCACGCTGCGGATCGCCCAGGCCGATCGCGTCTGGGTCAACAGGACCGGGACGGGCTACGTGCTGACGTGGCAGACGAATGAACCCGATACGGTGCACTTTCATCAACGCGCCCTGACCGCGGACGGTATCCTATCGGGATCGTCGACCGAAATCGTGACCGGGAATTTCGACGACAGCCTGACGTTCGACGCGCTTCCCGGCGCCGTGGTCATCCGCGACAGCATCAACGGCTGCCGTTTCATTCATGCCGGAGGGCGCGTCGATGGGCGTCCGATACCATCGCGGTTTCTTTATCGGTCCCACTATCTCGCCGCCGACACGTCGATCATCGTCCTCGAACCGGCCGGAGCGTTCAAGCGCTGGGTCACGTTCTATCGCAGCCTGTTCGACACCACGGTGGTGCGTCGTGTGATGATAACGCTGCCGGATGGGCCGATCGACGCCGCCGCGCTCGCGGCCGACTCGCTGGGGCGTCCGCTGGTGTTGCTCAACGCGGATCGCAAGTCGGGGGATGGGTATTCGTGGGGACATTCAGGGTTCCTCAACAGCTATCGCCTGGCCGACGACGGAACCCTTCTGGACTCACACTTCGTGGCGTACGCCTATTCGGTGAGCTATGAAGACAGGATTTCCACGAGGATCGAGGGGGGCCTCGAAGGCTATCGGGAGGAATGGGGGGACAACAACTCGATCCGCCTGAGTTATGGCATCTGGCAAACCACGACCACGAGGCCGGCCGGGACGACGACGACCAGCCATACGAGGGAGATTATCACCATAGACCGCTTCGGCCGTGCCTACAAGGTCGATCCGGCCGTCGGGGCGTATGCCGACTCGAGCATCACCGAACCCGTCGCGATCGAACGCCGCCTGGTTCCGGGCTACAGCGCCGTGAGGCTCACGCTGGGTGGAGCGATCAAGCGTGAACTTGCCGTTGTGATCGCACCGACGCCGCAACACTTCGCGCATACGTGGCCCGCGCTCGCGCGCTTCGGCGACACCGTGCTCGTCGCATGGCGCACAAGCAAGACGATCGAGCGGTTCGGAAGTGCCCGTTGGCTCTCCGGTGTGCCCGGGAGCGGCGGGGATTCGATGGTCTCGTTCGTCGACCTGCAGTTCCCGGAGCTGTCGAGCGTGCTGATTCCGTTCGAGCATCACGGCGTGCTGCAGCGTTGGAACGATTTCTGCGCGATCACCTATACGAACATCGTGGGGGGGGCGCCATTGCCGGGTAGGCAGCCGAACCCGGGTTTCTCTTACGACGTTGCGCTTCCGTCGCCGTGGGGGCTGGGTTCCAGGTACGTCGTCGGCACCGCGTGCAATCCGACGCAGGGTGCGCACGGTTACGATCCCGATTCCGGCATCGTGGTCGGCATGGTCGACGGATGCAACTACGATGGGGCCTGTATCAACCTCGATCGCACGGGCAACGTGCTTCGTCGCGACACGCTCGGCGCCGGGCAATATTCCTCGGCGATTATCCCGTTCTCCGGGGGACGCTACATTCTGGTGCGCAACGACTCGGCGCTCGCGTTCACGCGGTCGCACTTCGATCGTGCGTTCCCGTTGCCGCACCGCGGCGCGCCCGGCCCGGCAATCTATCAGCGGCTGCACGGCGATCGTTTCCTTCGCTGTTATCCGGAGCTGGGAGCCGACTCCTCGGGCGTGATGCCTGATCGCTGGGTCGTCTTCGAGACGTTCGATGCGAACGGGACCGAACTCGCGCGATCTCGGGTTCAGGCGCCGTCTGCGCGCTTTGATCTCTTCGTCTATCAACGCGCCTCCGATGCTGCGCTCTTCGTGGTGTTCGGAAGCGATGACGGTGTGCACCTTACGAAGCTGGACGCAGGGCTCAGGATGCTGGTGGCCGATACCGTCGTCTCCGCCACCCGCGCGCGTGTCGCGCGGCCCGTGTGCTCCGTTCGGGACGACACCATGCTGGTCGCCTGGGAAGATTTTCGGAACGTGGTGTCGGATATCTATGGAACGAAACTGGACATCGGTCGCCTCAACAACATCGTCTCCGGAGTCGGGGGGCCGAGCATCCAGTTGAAGCGCCTGTACCCGGTCCCGGCCGGCAACTCCATCGTGGTGGAGTACGATGTCACCGACGCGACGCGGGCGACGCGCTTCGCCGTTCAATTGTTCGACATCCTCGGCAGACGTATGGGGACGGCCGAGCCGGTGGAGACCTCAAACAATTCGTGGCGGGCCGAGATCTCGCTCGAAGGGCTCCCCGGCGGCGCCTACTACGCTGTGGTCGGCCCGTCCGGCTCCGGGGCCTACGCCTCGCGCCTGTTCATCCATCGGTGACGGGGCGGGCGCCCCCTGGTTACCAAATGTCAACACATGACGTCGCGCTTTCAACGGTCGGGCGCTCTGCCGGCTTCGACATCCATTGCATCGGAATGGCCAAGGGCGTTCACGGCGTGTCCGGCATCCCCGCGAAAGTGGGTATCCATGCGGGCCGCAACGCCGATTCCGGTGTTCGCCCCGGTTGAATCGGGATGAACCGCGAGGGTGACGGCCTTGAAGCGTTGTGTTGATCATGAATCTCCGCGAAGCCGAACCGACTCTCCGCGTCGGTCGCCGGATTCACTCCGTTCGTTCCGGCTTTCGTATGTTTGCGGATTATGGTGTTCCAAATACCCGGCATCCGTCGCCTCTTTCCTTCACATCTCGCAGAATCCCCTGAATGAACGTTCTTGACAGGATCAACACGCGCCAGTTCACTGTTGCGGTGGTCGGCCTTGGCTACGTTGGTCTTCCTCTCGCGGTGGAATTTGCCCGTTTGGGCGTGAAGACCGTTGGCATCGACGTTGATGCCGCTAAGGTTGAAGCGCTGAAAAACGGTAACAACTATATCCAGGATATCGACAACGCTCTTGTTCGCGACGTTGTGGAGCGTGGGCTGCTTGCGGCCACGGCCGACTTCGCCGCCGTTGGCACCGCCGATGTTATCTACATCTGCGTGCCCACGCCGTTCACCGCGAACAAGGAGCCCGATATCTCCTATATCATTCAGGCCGCCGAGGGCGTTGCCGCGCACATGAGCGCCGGCGCCTGCGTGATCCTGAAGAGCACCACGTTCCCGAACACCACCGAGGGCCATGTGCAGCCCATCCTTGAGCGTGGCGGGCGCGTCGTGGGCAGGGATTTCTACCTTGCCTTTTCGCCCGAACGGATCGATCCTGGGAACAAGACCTGGCACACCGGAAACACGCCGATTGTTGTTGGCGGCGTTACGCCGGAGTGCACGAAGATCGCCGCCGCGGCCAACCGTGTGATCATCGAGAAGGTGTTCGAGGTGAGCTCGCCGAAGGTGGGCGAGATGGAGAAGCTGCTGGAGAACATCTTCCGCTCGGTGAACATCGCGCTGGTGAACGAACTGGCGCAGTTGTGCGACCGCATGGGCGGGATCAACATGTGGGAGGTTGTGGAGGCCGCGGCCACCAAGCCGTTCGGCTTCATGCCGTTTTTCCCGGGGCCGGGCATCGGCGGGCACTGCATCCTGATCGACCCGTATTACCTGAGCTGGCTGGCACGCGAATACGATTTCGTGACGAACTTCATCACGCTGGCGGCCGAGGTGAACGAGTCGATGCCGTTTTACGTGCGCGGGATGGTGATGCGGCAGATAGCGCATCTGCCCGTGACGCTGAAGGATGCGAAGATCCTGGTGCTGGGCGTGGCCTTCAAGCGCGATGTGGATGATCTGCGCCACAGCCCCGCGCTTCGCGTGATGGAACTGCTTACGCAGGATGGCGCCGGCAATATCTCGTATGTTGATCCCTACATCCCTTCGCTGGAGCTGTTCGGCCGCACGATGCACGCGCTGCCGTACAGCGACGAACTGGTGGCCGATGCCGATATCGTGGTGATCACCACCGATCACACCGATTTCGACTACGCCCGTATCGTTGCCAACGCCAAGGTGGTGGTGGATACCCGGAACGCCACACGCGGCGTAACCGAGGGGCGCGAGAAGATTGCACTGCTTGGGGGCGGCCAGTGCGCACAGTAATCTCGGTGGTGGGCGCACGGCCCAACTTCATGAAGGCCGCGCCGGTGCAGCACGCCTTTGCCCGCGTGGAAGGCATCCGGCACCTGATGGTGCATACGGGGCAGCATTACGATCCCAACATGTCCGACGTCTTCTTCGAGGATCTCGGCATGGGGCGCCCGGATCTGTACCTGAACGTGGGCTCCGGCTCGCACGCGGTGCAGACCGCGAAGGTGATGGTGGAGTTCGAGGAAGTGTGCCGGGCGCATTCGCCGGCGATGGTGGTGGTGTACGGCGATGTGAACTCCACGCTGGCCGCCGGTGTGGTTGCCAAGAAGATGGGCATCGCGCTTGCACACGTGGAATCCGGGTTGCGGAGCTACGACCGGCTGATGCCGGAGGAGATCAACCGCATCGCGACCGACGCGATCACCGATCTGTTCTTCGTGACCGAGGAAAGCGGGCGGCGCAATCTGCTGGCCGAGGGGATTCGCGCCGAGGCGATCCACATGGTGGGCAACACGATGATCGACTCGTTGGCGCGGTTATGCCGCGCGCTGCCCCAGCCGGCCGCCGCCGGCCGTTCGCTGGTGCTTACGCTGCACCGGCCGGCGAATGTGGATGATCCCGCCCGCCTTGCGGCGCTGCTTGCGGCGATCGACGAAGGCGCCGGCGATGCCAGCATCAAGTTCCCGGTGCACCCGCGCACCGAATCGGCGATGCGCGCGGCCGGGCTGTACGAGCGGTACGCCGGCGATGCGCGCTGGGCGCTGCTGCCGCCGGCGGGATATCGCGAGTTCATCGAACTGGTGCGCGCCTCGATGGGCGTGGTTACCGACTCCGGCGGCGTGCAGGAGGAAACAACGTGGTTGGGCATTCCCTGCCTTACGCTCCGCGAATCCACCGAGCGCCCGTCGACGGTGGAGCAGGGCACCAACAATCTTGTTGGCATCGAACCGATGATGGTGCGCGATGCGGTGGCCGGCGTGGTTGCCGGTGACGGCCGCCAACGCGGCGCGGTGCCACCGCTCTGGGATGGCCAGGCGGCCGGGCGAATCGTGCGTGCAATCATGTTGTATCTCGATCAGCATTCTCTATAGGTGATCTTCTTCTGATGTCCGTATCTCCAATCCGAATGTCGCGAGCCGCGCTGATCATGGCGCTGTCCGCGATCCTGCTTCCGGCGCTGCTTGTGGCGCAGCCCTCATCGCCGGTGGGGAAAAGCAAGGACGACGATCTCATCCTGAAAAAGTCCGATGGCCAATCGCGTTCGTCCGCGGTTGGTGCCGATCTTCCGCCCATTGAACGGCCGATCGATCCAACGCGCTACATGCTGGGGCCTAACGATCAGCTCCTGCTCTCGATCCCGCTGATCGAAGGCGGGGAGTACCCGATTGTTGTGTCGCTGGATAACACCATCCTTCTGCCTCGGGGATTCCCGCTGGTCAACGTCAGGGGCATGTCGCTTGCGCGGCTGCGCGAGTACGTGGATTCGCTGTACCGCGCGCGCTCGGCATCCTACCGCAACGTGAACATCTCGCTGGTGAAGCCCCGCTCGATTTATGTGAGCGTTACCGGCGACGTGTTGTTCCCCGATCGTTACGTGCTTACCGCCGCCGACCGGCCCACAACCGCCATCGATATCGCCAACAAGATCAGCAACGAGGGCCTTACCAAGGCGCGCGAGGAGGAGATCGCGATCGATCGCCGCCGTTCGCGCGATGACCGCATGAGCGCCCGCGATCTGGGCGGCAAGCGTGTTGTGCGCCGCTGGATTACCCTGCGCCATAACGACGGCACCATCCGCCGGCTGGATCTGCTGCGTTACCGCGCCATGGGCGACGAGGCGGACAACCCAACGCTGCGCGAGGGCGACGAGATTGTTGTGCTTCCGGCCGATTACTCGATGCCCACCGTTGCCGTGGTGGGCGCGGTGAACACGCCGATGGCGATCCCGTTTGCCCCCGGCGACAACGCCCTGATGCTGGTGCGCCTGGCCGGCGGCGCGCGCGCCGATGGCAGCGCCACCGAGGCCTACATCATCCGTGGCGGCCCCTCCGGGCTTACCCGGGTGACGCTCGATCTGGAGGACAGCGCCGCGCTGGCCGCGACGCCCATCGCCGCTGGCGATCAGCTTGTGGTGCTGGCGGCCGAACCCGGCGTGGCCGGTGAGCAGAACGGGGCGGTATCGGTGATCGGCGAGGTGGCCCGCCCCGCCACCTATCCCATTGTGCCCGGCGTTACCAAGCTCTCGGAGATCATCCGCATGGCCGGCGGCCCAACGGCCAACGCCGCGCTGAACGGCGCGTACATCTCGCGCCGGGTGGATCTGCGATATCAGAAGGACGTTACGGAGATGTCGGAGGAGCCCGGCGCGGTGCTCAGCGCCAGCGTGCTGACCATGGACGACACAACACGCCTGAAGTACGATCTGCGTAACCAGAAGGACCGCGTTTCGGCGGACTTCGTGGAGATCGTGGCCCGGGGCAACACGGCGCACGATGTGCCGCTTGAGGGCGGCGACGAGATCGTGATCCCACCGAATCCGCGCAACGTGTTCGTGCGGGGTCGTGTGGCGCACCCGGGCTGGGTTGCCTTCTCGCAGGGCGCCGATTTCCGGTACTACGTGGAACGCGCCGGCGGCTTCACCGAAGCGGCCGAGCCGGGCCGTGCCCAGGTGATGCGGTTTGGAACGGGCGCATGGCTGGCTGCCGACGACGCGTCGATCAATCCCGGCGACGAGCTGTATGTGCCGGGCGAGCGCGACCTGCCGGGCCGCACGTCGCTGGAGATCGCCAGCTCGATCATCGGCATCACGGGCGGCATTGCAAGCCTTGCGTTCACCGTGTTCACGTTTGTGCGGGAGCTCACGAAGTAGTGATATGTTCCACGCCACATAGAAACGGCCCAACGTGTTGGCGCCGGCGTGCGACTGCCATGGCTATGCTGGCCATGGTTGCGCTGGCCGTGATGCCTGGCGCGCAATCGGCGCATGCGCAGGTGGAGCTGCTGCCGCTGGATCACCCGGCAACGGGCGTGCTGGTGCGGTTGTACCAATGGGGCGCCATCCAGGCGTTTCCGCGCGAGCATCTGCCCATCAGCCGTGGGCAGGCGTACCGCTACCTGGTTGAGGCGGTTGCCGATGTGTCGGTGCCGGAGGCCCTGCGCCACGAGGCCGCCTATTACCGCGACGAGCTGGCCGCCGATATCGGCGGCACGCCCACGGCCGTGCTGATTGCAACCACCGATTCCTCAAAGCTTCTGTACGATCGTCCGTTCGCCGGATATCCGTTGGCAATCGCGCAGCATCGCGACAGCGCCCTGGGCGTGCATGTTGCGCTGGAGCCCGTGCTCGACGCCGAGCTGCGGCACGACCCCGACCGCACGGCCACGTCGCTGATAGCGCAGGGCGGCGTGCAGTTGCGGGGGACGCTGGGCAATCATGTTGGATTCTCGGCGCGGGTTACCAACGGCTCGATCGCCGGCGATTCGCTGGTTGCCGCGCGCGACCCACGCATCCTGTGCAACGGCTCGTTCGGCGTCACGGGATTCGGCCGCGATATCTCCTTTGGCGACGGGCATCTGCGGGCCGACTTTGACAACGTGTCCTTCGAGATCGGGCGCGAGCGGATGCAGCTTGGCGCCGGGCTGGATGCCAGCCTGTTCGTGGGCTCGCACCTGCCGTGCAACTACGACTATCTCCGCTTCAACGCTCATCTTGGGCGATTCACCTTCACGCATCTGCACGCATCGCTGCTGGTGGACGCGGCCGGTACAACGCTGCAGGGGCCGTTCTCCGATATTCCCGCCAAGTTCCTTGCGGCGCATCTGCTCAGCTTCGGTCCGTTCGCCGGCATGCGGTGGTCGATCGGCGAATCGGTGATCTATCACGGTCGCGGCTTCGAGATCGGGTATTTGAACCCGCTGGTGTTCATGAAAACCCAGGAGCAGTACCTGCGCGATCGCGACAACGCCAATCTGTACCTGGCGATGACGGCCGCGCCGGCGCATGGCCTGTTGCTGGAGGGGGAGATGTTGGTGGACGATCTGCGGTTCTCGCAGATCGGCGAGGGGTTCTGGAACAACAAAACCGCCTGGCGTGTGGCCGCGCGCACCACGGCGCTTGTGGCGCCCTGGCTGGACGCGTCGGTTTCCTACACCCGCCTTGAGCCGTATGTGTTCACGCACTTCAATCGGCTGAACAATTACACGCATGCCGGGATGTTGATCGCCGGCGCGGATCTGGACCCGAACTCGTACATGGCCCAGCTTACGATGCAGGCCACGCCGGCGCCGAACCTGCTGTTGCGGCTTACCGCCGGCATGGGCGAACACGGCGCCAATGTGATCGGCAAGGATTCCACCGGCGCAGATACGTTGCTGGTGAACGCCGGCGGCGACCTGGGCGAGACACATCGCGCGATTATCGATCCCACGATCGTTACGTTTCTGGGCGGTGAGCTGCACACGCTTACGCGGTTGCGTCTGGAGGCCGAATACGAGCCGCTGCGCAATCTGTACCTGCGTCTTGAGGCCTCGTACGATCGCTCGCATACCGAGGCGGCCACCGAAGCGGTCACCGAGCTGCGATTTGGCGTGCGTGTGGGGGCGCATTAGCGGATGGATTTCACGGTGACCTACCGCCTGACGCCGGAGCTCGTGCGGCGTGATACCCGCAGTGATCTGACGCGGTATGCTCGCAACACATTCTCAATCGCGGGGCTGGTGATGCTGGTCTTTGTCGCGTTTGCAAGCTTTGCCGGTTTGGGGGCGTTTGGCGAATCGGCCCTGCGAAATGCTGGGGTGTGGCTTGCGGCGTTCGTGGTGTTTTTTGCGATGACGGTGCGCAATGCATATGCCTCCGATCGTCGGTTGTTCGCGCGGCACTCTGCGTTTACCATGCAGTTCCGATTCACCGATACGGCGATCATGTTTCAGAGCGAAGTGGGCAATGCGGTGCACCCGTGGTCGTGGGTAACCGGGATCGTCCAGCGCAAGCATTGCATCATGCTTTATACGCTCGACGGCGCGTATGCCATCGACCGTGCCGCCATTACCAGCGAACAGGTGATGGAGATCCGGATTCGGTTGCACGACATCGCGCAGGGTCGCGTAACGCCGGTCTGGAGCCCACAGGTTCCGGGCGCGGGCGGCTTGCCGGGCACCGGCGATGCAGTTGGTAGTGTGGATTGACGAAATCAGTTATCGATATGGCTAGCAACGACAGAAGCAAACGCGAAGTGGTAGTGGTCACCAATTCGGTGCCGGACGTTCCGCACGAGGCCGAGACGATCCTGTTTGAACAGTTCCGGCTGGTGCGCCGCACGTGGAAGCTGGTGCTGGCGATTGCGCTGTTGATAACGGCCGGCATCGGCGTGTACGTGTTCGCGTTCATGCCGGTGGAATACATGGCGATCGTGCGCGCGCTTCCGCCCAACAAGTCCGGCACCCCGCTGGACAATCTGATTGGCGGCATCTCCACGTCGTTGAAGGATTTCGGGCTCTCGAAGCTGGTGGGGAAGTCCGGCGCGGATAACGGCTACTCGCGTTCGGTGCTTATCACCAGCCAGCCCCTGTTCGATTCGCTGATCGCCAAGTACAAGCTGTTCGCGGTGTACGAGATTCCGCAGGGCCGATACGACAAGGTGTACGCCAAGATGCTGGACAACATCATCGTGGACATCTCGCCCGAGGGGCCGATTTCGGTGGAGGTGTTCGATCGCGACCCGAAGCGCGCGGCCGACATGGCCAACGATATCATCCGCTACACCAACATGTTATCGCGTGAGCTGAACCGGCGCGAGTCCGAACCGCTTACGCGCTACATCGGCGAGCGGTACCAGCAGGCGCGCAGCAGCCAGGAGACGCTTTCGGTGAAGTTGCGGGCATTCATGCAGCGCAGCAAGCTGTACGATCCCGAAGGCCAGGCGCCGGTGCTGGGCTCGGCCGTGATGGAAGCCGAGGCCGATGTCGCGGCCAAGCGGACGATGGTGGAAGTGTACAAGAACGCGCTGGGCGCCGAGGATCCGCGCACGGTGCAGGCGCAGGAGCTGCTTCGGCAGGCCGAGTCGCTGAGCCGGCGATTGTCGGCGGGCCGCACCGGCGTGCTGCAGGGATTGTCGTTGAACAACCTGCCGGCAAGCACGGTGGAGTATCTGCGGCTGCGCGAGGATTACGAGGTGAACGCCAAGGTGCTTGCCCTTCTGGAGCCGATGTACGAGCAGGCCAAGTACGACGAGATGCGCGACATCCCCGTGCTGAACGTGCTCGACAAGGCCCGCCCGCCGCTGGAGAAGGCGCGCCCGAAGCGCTCGATCCTGCTGGCGTCGGCGTTTGTGGGCTCGGTGATCGTGGCATACCTGCTGATCGCGCTGGTGGCCTTCATGCGCAGCTTCATGCGCCGTTATCGTGCGTACGATCGCGAACGCGCGGAGCTGGCCGCGACTCAGCCGGCCCGTTCGGCCGGAGAGCTCGCGCCATGACGAGCGCTGCTCGCACGTATCGGGTACTTGAGCCGGGAAACCTTCCCGGCCCTGTCGGCATGGCCGCGATTGGCGTGGCCGCGGCGTTTATCGCCGTGCTGGGGTTGCTGATACCCGATCTGGCGGGCATTGCGATCGATCGTGGCATCACCCTTGCGGTTCCCGCCCTGGTGATGGGCGTGATTGCGCTGTGCTGGGCCAACGAGCGCTACTGGGTGTACCTGGCCATCCTCAGCCACCTGCTGTTCATGGTGGACGCCACGCCCGATACCATCGGCATCGGCGAGGTTGCCTTCGGCACGATCGGCCTGGCCGGCCTTGCGTTCTGGTTCTTCAAGGAAGTGGTGATCGGCCGGCGGCGTATTCTGGAGTCCGGGTTCGACCTGTTGCTGCTCACGTTCATGCTGGCCAGCACCATCACCACGCTTACGGCCAACCTGCTGCACGGCGGCGATCTGCTGCAGTACGTGAAGGAGTACGGCGTAGTGGTTGATCTGCTGCTGTATTTCCCGCTGAAGAAGGTGACCGCGTCGCGGCGCGATGTGATGATCCTGATCTTCCTGTTCTGCGTTGTGGGATTGGTCAACGGCGGCGTCAGTTTCCTTACCTATCGCGAGCGCCTGGCCGAGGCCGTGTTCCAATGGCAGTTGGCGGGCTCGCGCAGCAACTTGAACGAATCCACCTCGCAAGCCTTGTTCGTGGTGGGCACCACCATCTTCGCGTATGCTCGCACGCTGTGGATGCGCATCGCGTCGCTGCTGATGGCGGCCGGTGGCCTGGTGTTCCTGCTGGTATCCTTCTCGCGCAGCCCCATCGTGGCGGCCGTGCTGGCGCTGATGATCATGGTGGCGCTCAGCCCGCTGCGCAACGGGCGCCGGGTGGTGGTGGCCATGTTGCTGGCGATTGTGGTGGGGGCCTCGGCGGCGTACCTGATTTTCCCGCAGATCGCTACCTCGGTAGGGCAATCGATCGTCAACCGTGTTGTGTCGGTGGCCGAAACCGGCAGCGACCGATCGTTCAAGGCGCGGCTGGTGGAGTCATCGGCCATCCTGAACAACTACTTCGCGTATTCGCCGGTGCTGGGCGTTGGGTACGGCGTTCGGTTCAAGTTTCTGGATCCGATCAGCGGCACCACCATTCAGGGTGTGTTCGTGCACAACGGCTACGTGTGGTCGTTGTTCAAGCTGGGCATCCCGATCGCGCTGCTGTTCTACGCGATGCTGATGTATCCGATGGTGCGCCTGATGGTGCACGCGCCCAGGCGGCACGAGGGGTTCAACCGCGCGTTGATGGCCGGCGCGGCCGGCTACATGATCTGCGCGTTTATCGTGAACTTCACATCGAATCTGTTTACGCAGGTCTCCACGATTCTCAACATTGTGATCTGCTGGACGCTGTTCGATTACGTGCGTCGTGGCGCGATTGGGCGCGATGCCGCGCTGGCCGCGTCGCCGGCGGGCGATGGCACGCCCGGGCTTGCCGGGCCTGACCAATCCGTTCCGCCGGCCAACGCCAACCAGCCCGGCGCCGGCGCGTTGGGGGGAGCCGCCATCGCGTGAAACGGTTGTCGCGCCGGCTTCGCACCGTAGGTGTTGGTGCCGATATCGGCATGGCCGTTGTGCTTCAGGTTGTGGGCGCGGTGGCCGCCTTCGCGTTCCAGATGGTGTTTACCCGCACGCTCAGCCGCGATGATACCGGGCTGTATTTCCTGGCGCTGGCCTACGTGACGATCGGTTCCGGGCTTGCGGATTTCGGCATCGTGGCGGTGTTGTTCCCGCGACTTTCGGTGGCGCGCGGCGAGATGACCCCGGCGTTCAAGGCCGCGTTGCTGCTGCGCATGGTTACGCTGAGCGCAGCGCTGCTGCTGCTGAACGCCTACCTGATGCTCACCGGCCGGTGGGAGCTGCTGGCGCCGGTGAACGTGATGTTCCTGAGCGTGGTGATAAGCTCCAAGGCCACGGGGATCCGGCAGGCGTTCGAGGTATTGTGGCGATTGCGCGGGCGCACGTACGTGGTAACGCTGGTTTCGGTTGTGGATGCGGTGCTGGCGCTGGGCGCGATCGCGATTGTCGCCTACACGCACAACCTTACGCTGTGGTGGCTTACGGTGATCTTCACGGTCAGCAACCTGCCGGGCTGCATCGTGGTTATCCTGCCGCTGCTTCGCGAAAGCCGTGCCAACGGGCTGTTTCGCCAACGCATCAGCCCGCGGTATTACAGGGCGCTGATCGTGGCCGCGTTGCCGATCGCCGCGATGATCGTGCTGGGGCAAACCTCGGCGCAGTTGGAAACGCTGGTGATCGAGTCGTACACGGCGATGTCGCGGGCGGATATCGCGGCCTACAACGCTGCAATCAGGCCGCTTACGGCGATGATCTTCATCGCCACCACGCTGGGCTTTGGCCTGGCGCCGCTGGTGTCGCAGCGCATTCGCGGGCAGCGCAGCGATTTCTCGCTGGAGTTCATCACGTCGGTTGGCGTTCGCATCCTGGGCGTGATCTCGGTTGGCATCTGCCTGGTCTGCTGGGTGTTCGGCGAACAGATCATGCACCTGTTCGGCGCACAGTACGTGCAGGACGCCTACATCCTGCGCACGTTCAGCGTTATCAGCGGCCTTACGTTCACCGTGGTCATGTTCGACCAGTTCCTGCTGGCGATGCACAAACGGAAACAGACGCTTATGGGGGCGATGTTGAACTTTGGGCTTGCGCTGGCGACCGAGCCGATCACGATTCGGATATGGGGCATTCGGGGGATGATGTACTCGAAGGGGCTGGCGCTGTGCTGCCTGATCGCGTTCCAGCTTTCGCGTTTCGAGCCCGGCATGCGCCGCGCGGCGATGCTGGCGCTGCTTCGGCTGCTTCCGCCGGCCGCGGCCCTGGCCGGCATCCTGTACGTTACTTCGGAGTTCGGAATCTACCAGCGCGCGGCGATCGCCCTGGCCGTTACCGCCGTTGCGGTGCTGGGTTTGCGGACGATCGGCCGTGCCGAGCTGGCCGGTTTGCGGGCGTTGCGGGTAACCCAGCCCCAGCCCGAAGGGTAGAAATCGGTCTCCTTTGAGAAGATTGCCGATTGGCGGTGTTTCCTTGAAGCCGGGGGCGTAAATCCGCCGGCAGCAAATCAGCGTAACTTTTGAGGCCCGCTCGTTGTATTTTGGCGGGTAAACCTGAATCAGACGCATGGGCCATCCAGCCCCTGCGGGGTGGGGGAGGATAGGGCCTTCGCCAAGAACCCTCTATCCGTATATTTCCGGCCAACCCGCGCCGTGGTATCACCCGGCGGGGTCCGCAACCGGAAAGCCTACATCCCGTGCCGGGCCATGGCGACCGCGTTTTCGATATCGCATGCAGCATACTCCAGGACCAGACGAACGACGTAGTCATCCCCACGCAAGTGTCGTGATGGTGAACTATAATACCAAGGATCTCACGTTGGAGGCCGTGGCATCGGTCTTCAGCTCGATCCAGGATTCGTCGTTTGTGGTGGAGGTGATTGTTGTTGATAACGCCAGTGTTGACGGCAGCGCCGACGCCATCTCCGAACGCTTCCCGAATATCACGGTTGTACGATCGGCGGAGAACGTCGGGTTTGGGCGTGGCAATAATCTGGGCGCCGAATACGCCACCGGCGACGCGCTGTTCCTGCTGAACACCGATACCATCGTGCGCCCCGGCGCGATCGAACATCTGTACGCCACACTTGTGGCCGACAGCCGTCGCGGCATCGTGGGGCCGTTCCTCGAAAATCCCGACGGCAGCTATCAGTGCTCCATGCAGTCGTTCCCAACGGCGTGGCGCACGTTCTGCGTGTTCTTCTGGCTGGATCGCATCTTCCCGAGGCGCCCGTTGTTCGCCGACGGGATGATGACCCACGCCAACCCGCTGGCCGACCACGACGTGGACGTTATCAACGGCGCGGCGATGATGATCCGGCGCGACCTGTTCGAGAAAATCGGCGGCTTCGATCCGGAGTACTTCATGTACTTCGAGGAAGCCGATCTGTGCATGCGCGTTGCCAAGCTCGGCCATACGTCGCACTACACGCCCGGCGCGCGGGTGCTGCACCTTATCAGCCAAAGCTCGCGCACGCATCCGTGGTGGTTCCACCACATCCTGCGCCGCTCGCGCATGATCTACGCCCGCAAGCACATGACGCCCGCGCAACGGATCGCGATGGCCTCGGTGGTGCATGCCGCGTACGCGTTCCGCATCATTATCTATCCGTTCGTCGGGCTGGTAAAGCCCCGGTTCCGTATGATGGGGCGCAACATGCTGAAATCATACCTCCGCTTCGACGCCCCCTTTATTCCCAGGAAGAACGCCAGCGCATGAAGATTCTGGACATCACCTCCAGACTTCCCTACCCACTGATTGATGGTGCCCGCATCTGCATGTACCAGCTGGTGCAGGGATTGGCATGTCACGGACACAGCATCCACGTTGTTGCGATCGACGAGGAGATGACCGATCCCGGTCCGCTCGCCGAATTCGCCACCGTGCATGTGGTTCCGTTGAAATCGGCGCCGCGGGCCCCTGGCGCGCGTGGGCCCGTGTTAAGCCGCCACCCCAAAAACCCCCCCCAACCCCAACGCGCCGAGGTTGTACAACAACGCGGCGCCGCGCGCCCTTGGCGCGCTTGGCACGTTGTTCAGCCGCAACCCGTACACGCAGCTCAAGCGCGATCGCGCGGAGGTGTACCAACTGCTCGATCGCCTGCATGCGGCCGAGCGGTTCGATGTTGTTGTTGCCGACCAGGCGCACATCGCGCAATACGGCGCGTACATGAAGCACAAGTACGGCCTGCCGTACGTGCTGCGGTGCCACAACATGGAACACGAGATCTACCAGCGCCACGTTTCCACCGAGCGCAACCCGCTGCTGCGCTGGTACGTGGGGCTGCAGGCCGATCGCTGGGCACGGTTCGAGGCCGAGCAGATGGCGCAGGCCGATGCCTGCGTGGCCATCACCGCTCGCGACGCCGATGCCATCGGCCGGCTGGCGCCATCGGTGCCCGTGCGCACCGTGCCCGCCGCGGTTGACCTGGCCGCGTTCCCGTATACCGATCCGGTTGAGCGCGAGACGAACTCGATGATCATGCTGGGCAACATGGGCTGGCCGCCAAATCGGAACTCGGTGCTGTGGTTCACCCGCGAAATTCTGCCGCTGGTGCTGCGCGAGCGGCCGGACGCGGTGTGCTACGTGGTTGGTGATAATCCGCCGGTTGACCAGATGCCGCCCGCCTCGGAGAATCTGCGCATCGAGGGGCGCGTGGCCTCGATAGCGCCGTATTACAACCGCATTGCCATTGGACTGATCCCGTTGAATGTTGGCGGCGGCATGCGCGTGAAGATGGTGGAGATGATGTCCTGCGGAATGCCCATCGTAAGCACGCGGCAGGGCGCCGAGGGCAATGCCGCCGTTCCCGGCGAACATTATCTGCGCGGCGATACGCCACAGGAGTTCGCCGCCGCGGTTGTACGCCTGATGGGCGACGCGGCCGAGCGCGAACGGCTTGCGCGCGCCGCGCGGGAGTTTGTTGCCGGCACCTACTCGCTGGAACACACCAGCAAGGCCCTTGAGCAATTGATGCTCGAGGTAATCGAACGCAAGGTTCGGGCCGCCGCATGACCCTGGCGCTTACGATACTGTTCTGGTTTGCCGTTGCATGGCTTGGCTATGTCTTCGTTGGCTACACGCTGCTGATGGCGCTGCTTGCACGCCTGCGGCCCAGGCCGCTGAAGCGTGACGGCGGTTATCTGCCGCGTGTCTGTCTGGTAATGGCCGCCTACAACGAGGAGCGGAACATCGCCGAGAAGCTGGAGAACTATCGTACGCTCGATTACCCGCGCGAGCTGCTTACGTTCGCGATCGGCAGCGATGGCTCGGCCGATGCCACCGATGCGATCATCGAGCGGTATGCCGCCGACGATCCATCGATCACGCTGGCCCGGTACAATCGTGTGGGCAAGACGCGGATCGTGTACGAGCTGGCCGAGCAGGCCGATGCCGACGTGATCGTGTTCACCGACGCCGACATCCTGATCGCCCCGGACGGCCTGCGGGTGATCGCGTCGTGTTTTGCCGACCCCACGGTTGGCGGCGTCATCGGCCGGATGGCCTATCGTGACGAATCCACCAACGCGGGCAACAGGGGGCAGGGGAAGTACCTGGAGCTGGAGAACATGCTGCGGACGTGGGAGTCGCTGTTCTGGACCACGGTAGGCCCCAGTGGCGAGTGTTTTGCCGTGCGGGCCGGCAGTTACCCGCCGCTGCGCGACTATCGCCTTTCCGACGACAATCATCTGGTGATCACGATACCCCTGGGCGGGCGGCGTGTGTGGTACGAGCCAACGCTTACCGTCACCGAGATCAACAAGCGCTCGCTGAACACCGAGGCGCGCCGCCGGCTTCGGATGGGGCAGCAGGCGATGGCAACCTTCCTGGCGCATCGCGAAACGCGGCTGCCGTGGCGCTCGCTGGTGGGCTTCCAGATCTGGTCGCACAAGCTGCTGCGCAATCTTGCGGCCATCCCGATATGGATTGCCGCCGCCACGGCCCTGGCGCTGGCGCCCGGCTCAACGCTGTTCCTGGCCATCGCGGCCGTGATCGTGCTGTGGGGGCTGATGATGGCGGTCGCATGGCTTGGCGATCGATTCTCGATTCGCATCGGAGCGTTTCAGTACGCGCTGTATTTCACGTCGATGCTGAACAGCCTTACCATCGGATCGATGCGGGCGGTGTTCGGCGGCGGGCTGGAAAAATGGAACTCGCAACGGCTGTAGCCGTCTTCCTGATGCCTGGCGCGGCCGGCCGCCGCCAAGGGCGGACGTTTCAATCATGAGCACATCTACGATACAGACCATACCCGGAACGGGCCTGCTGGGCTACGTACGACGGATGATCGCGACCACGTTGCGTGGCATCGTGAAGTCGCGTCGTGGTATCCAGATGCTGGTGGTGCTGAGCGATGCCGTGATGATCGCGGCAACGCTTGCCGTGTTCCTGTTCCTGGTGCTCAGCACGTTCCCGTTTGCGCCGGATGCGCCGCCGATGCCGGTGTTCATGCTGGGCACAACGATGATGCTGGCATTCTGGCTGGGGCTGTTCTGGTTCAGCGGCGTGTACATCTCGGTGCACAACCGTTCCTTGTTCGACGAGTTCTACGCCGTGCTGAAGGTGATCCTTGTTGGCATGATGATCCTTTCGCTGGCGTTGTTCGTTACCGAGGCCAATGCCGACATGAAGTTCGTGGAGTTGGTGAAGAAGGTGCTGAAGGCGATGGTGTACTTCGTGTTGATGGCGGCGTCGATCGGGTTGGGCCGGTACCTTGTGCGCATGATCGTTCGCCGGCTGCGCAAGCGCGGCATCGGGCTGCGGCGGGCGGTGATTGTTGGCGATTCGCCGAAGAGCCGCCAGTTGCTGGAGATGTTCAGCACACATCCGGAGCTTGGGTACGCGGTGGTGGGCACGGTTGCCACCGGCACGCAGCTTACCCCGGAGTTCGCCCGGCGCACGTTGGGCAGCATCGAGGATATCAACGACATCATCAGCGACCGCGAGATCGAGGTTACCGTGCTTGGCATGGAACATCAGCGCGAGCTGGTGCCGAAGCTGCTTACCGAAACGGCCGTTGCCGATACCACGATCAAGATCATCCCGGACCTGTACGACATCGTGAGCGGGCAGGCCAAGGCGCAACATCTGTACGGCATTCCGCTGATCGAGATCAACCCGCAGATCATGCCGGTATGGGAGCTGCACCTGAAGCGCGCGATGGATATCGCATGCTCGGTGTTTGGCCTTGTGGTTGGCGCCCCGGTGCTGCTTGGCACGTCGCTGCTGGTGAAGCTGGAGGACGGCGGCCCCATCCTGTACTCGCAGGAGCGGGTTGGCCTGGGCGGCCGCACGTTCATGATCCACAAGTTCCGCTCGATGCGCATCGACGCCGAGAGCAAGGGGATCAGTTGGACGGCCGCGAACGACCCCCGCGTTACACGCATCGGCAGGTTTATCCGTAAAACCCATATCGACGAGCTTCCGCAGTTGTGGAATGTGTTGATGGGGGAGATGAGCCTGGTTGGCCCGCGCCCGGAACGCCCGTTCTACGTGGAGAAGTATTCCAAGGTGCTGCCGTCGTATCCGCGCAGGCTTCGTGTGAAGCCGGGGCTTACCGGGTGGAATCAGGTGCAGTTGGAGGACATGGTGGAGAACGTGGAGTTCGTGCAGGAGCGTCTGCGCCACGATTTCTTCTACATCGAAAACATGTCGCTCCGGCTGGATATCGAGATTATTTTTCGGACGGTGATCCGCATACTGCAACGAAAAGGACAGGCGTAGAAGCGTGAGCGAGAAGTTCCTCCCCCAGCGTGCGCTGGTGATCATACCCACGTATAACGAGATCGACAACGTGCCCACGTTGACCGATCTTGTTCTGGCAACCGATCCACGCATCGACATTCTGTACGTTGATGATGGCTCGCCCGACGGTACCGGCGCGTTCATCCGGTCGGTGATGGAACAGCAGCCGCGCGTGCACCTGCTGGAGCGGCCCCGCAAGATGGGCCTGGGAACGGCGTACTGCCGGGGCTTCGAGTTCGCCATCGCCAACAACTACGATGTTGCGATGGAGATGGACGCCGATTTCTCGCACGATCCCAAGGTGCTGCCGAAGTTTCTGCAGGAGATCGAGGACGCCGACCTGGTGATCGGCTCGCGGTACGTGAAGGGCGTGAACGTTGTGAACTGGCCGATGAGCCGGTTGCTGCTCAGTTATTTCGCCAACATCTATTCGCGTTTCGTGACCGGCATGCCCCTGTACGACGGCACCGGCGGGTTCAAGTGTTTCCGTGTGGACGTGTTGCGCCGGATCGACCTGAGCCGCATCCGCTCCAACGGTTACTCCTTCCAGATCGAGTTGAACTTCCTGGTCTGGAGCCTGGGCAAGAAGATCCGCGAGATTCCGATCATCTTCGAGGACCGGCGCAGCGGTGTTTCCAAGATGTCGCGCAATATCATCTTCGAGGCCGCGGGCATGGTCTGGAAGCTCCGATTCGCCAAGCTGTTCGGCAGGCTGAAGAAGCGGTATCTGCCGGCAACCACGTAGTCGCCGGCGCTGCCGGGCACGGGCTTGCAGGCCGCGGATCACGGCGGTGATGGGGGTGGCCAACGCTCCGGCGGGCTGTGGATGTTCTCCGAGTTCTTTGAATGCGCGGGAAGCGACGCGGAACTGCCTTGTGCCGGGCCATCGGGGCACTGTAGCATTGCCGTGTGCATGCTTCATCCTGAACGATCCGCATCATCACAATGGAACGTTCGTTTGGGATCGGCCGCAACCGGGCGCAATGCCTGCGGCGGCTGATGGTGCCGGCCTCCGTGCTGGCAGTGCGTCTCATCGCCTGGCATATCCTTCCGATATTCGACGACGCGTTCATAACCCTGCGGTACGCGCGCAATCTTGCCGCCGGCCATGGGTTCCTGTACAATCCCGGTGAGTGGGTGCTGGGCACAACCGCGCCCGCGTTCGGGCTGCTTGCAACACCGCTGCACCTGTTCGGGTTTCCGATGCCGGGCTCAATCGTTGCCGCCAACATCCTGTGCGATGTGCTGATCGCCTGGGTTGTGTGCCGGTTGCTGGAGCGCGGCGGTGCCGCGCGGGCCGTCCCGATCTTCGGCGCGTTGTTTGCCCTCAGCCCGATCATGTCGCGCGTGTGCGTGGGCGGGATGGAGGTTGATCTGTTCCTGCTGCTGGGGCTTGCGGCAATCGTGAGCTACCACCGTGGCTACCCCGCGCGTGCGGCCGCGATCGCCGCGGGGGCCTGCTTTCTGCGGCCGGAGTCGGCGCTGCTGGTGGCCCTGTTCTGCGCGCTCGAGATCCTGGCGCGCGGCTACCGGCGCGCTGCCGTGATGGCCCTGCTGGCTGTTTGCGTCGTTCTTCCCGGCGTTCTTCTTCTGACGGCGTTGTACGGCAGCCCGGTGCCGCAGTCGGTTGCGGCCAAGGCCGCGCTGCCGCCCGCCGCGATCCCGGCCGTGCTGCGAAGCCTGGTGGCGGCCGATCCCCTGATGCTTCTGTTGCTGCCCTTTGCACTGCTGGGCGGCCTGCATGCCTGGCGAATGGGCGGCGCGGCGCGCACGGTGGTGCTGTGGGGAGCCGCGCAGATTGCCATGTACACGGCCGCCCGACCCAACCCGTGGCCCTGGTACGGTGAGGTTGCCCACGGGGTGATGCTTGTGGCCGCCTCGCTGGGTCTGCACCAGGCGCTGGCCCGATTTGCGCCCCGCATCCCTCGGCTGTTCGAGCGCCTGCCCGCCGCGGCGACGCTGGCCGTGCTGCCGATTGTTGTGTGGGGCTGCGTGGCGTTCGCGCGCGCCGGCGATCCGGTTTCCGCGGGCGTATACACGCCGCTGCGTGCGTGGTGCGCAACGCATTTGCACGCCGGCAGCACGGTGGCCGCGTACGACGTTGGCGCGCTGGGGTACTTCTGCGATGCGCATGTGTACGATCTGGCCGGCCTTGTGTGGCCGCCCGCGGTACAGCAGCGATGGCGGTATGCCCGCCTGGTTGCCGGTTGTCGGCCGGATTATCTCTACGTTGCGGCGATGAAGGAAACGGCGGGCTGGCTTGCCGATCCGTTGTTACGGGGTCGGTACCGCCTTATCGCGCGTTTCGTGCCAGGTGTTGCGGCGCCTGCTGCCTGCCTCGACAGCGTTTCGTTCAGCCAGGCCTGGGTGCAGGAGTATCTTCTGCTGCAACGTGTAGGGCCGTGACAGTGCCGCGTTGGATGGCCGCGAAGGCGGCCCTTGTTCAGGAATTCATGCAGATATCCGTCGTCATCGTCAACTACAACGTCTGCGACCTGCTGCTTAACGCGGTGGCGTCGGTATACGTTGCGCTCGATGGACTCGATGGCGAGATCATCGTTGTGGACAATGCCTCCTCCGATGGCGCGGTCGAGACGTTGAACCGGGTGTATCCGGATGTGGTGACCGTTGCGCTGGAGCGGAACCTGGGATTTGGCGCGGCCAACAACATCGGGTTCGAGCGGGCGCGCGGCCAGTACGTGCTGATCCTGAATCCGGATACCGTGGTGCAGGAGGATACCATCCGCACGATGCTGGCCTTCATGGCCGAGCATCCCGACGTGGCGTTCTCCGGCTGCAAGATCATCCTGCCCAACGGCACCTACGATCCGGTATCCAAGCGCGGATTTCCGTCGCCGTGGTCATCGTTCTGCAAGGTGTTCGGGCTCAGCCGGATGTTCCCGAAATCCCGGCTGTTCGGCGGCTACAATCTTACCTACATCGATGCCGACGAAACCGCGCCGGTGGATGCGCTCTCCGGCTGCTTCATGGTATGCCGCGCCGATGTGTTGAAGCAGCTTGGCGGGTTCGACACCGATTACTTCATGTACGGCGAGGATCTGGATCTGTGTTACCGTGCCAAGAAGCTCGGGTGGGCGATCTACTATTATCCCGCTACCTCGATCCTGCATTTGCGCGGGCAAAGCACGCGCCGCAGCTCGATTGATGCGCTGGCCGTGTTCTACGAGGCGATGGAAATCTTCGCCCGCAAGCATTTCCGTTCCAACCCGCCGCTGCTGTGGATGATCGGCCTGGGGATACGCCTGCGTCGCTGGCTGGCCCGGCTGCTGGAACGTTTCCCGGCCGTGGGGCTTGCCCCGATCGATGTGCTCGCCACCCTGATCGGGTTCATGATCGGCTCCACCATCAAGTTCGGCGGGCCCTTTGTGTACCCGTCGTATGCCTTCCCGATGGTGTTGATCCTGCCGCCGTTGATTTTCACGGTTGCCCTTGGGATGGTTGGCGGATATTCGTCGGACGATCGCACGCCCGGCAAGGCGTTGCTGGGATATCTGATGGGCTTCTTCGTGCTCAGCACGCTGCCGTACTTCTTCAAGTCGTACGCGTTCAGCCGGGGCGTGGTGCTGGTTACCACCGGCGTTGCGGCGATGGTTGGTGTTGGCGTGCGGTTCGGTTGGCTGCTGTTCCGTCGCACGTTTGGGGCCGAATCCATCCGGCGTGTGGCGTTCCTCAGCCGTGTGGAGATTGGCCCCGCGGCCCGCAATGCCGTGCGGCGCATGTTCTTCACGCGCCCGGTTGCCATCGTTGGAACTATCGTCCCGGCGTTCAGCGATGTTGGCAACGTGGGGGAGGAGGCGCTGGGAACCGTGGAGAATATCGGCAAGATCGTGCGCGAGTATCGCCTTACCGATATCCTGGTTGCCGATTCGCGGCTGTCGTACAGCGAGGTGCTGCGCGCGATGCAGTACACGGCAAATCGGCCGGTGCGTTATCACATCGTGCATGGCGCGCTTGAAGCCGCCGGCGAGGTTGTAGCGCCCAGTGCCCCGATAGCCGTGCCTGCCGCGCGCGACCGGAAGGCGTCGGCGATGGTGCTTCGCGGGCTCCGCGACAGGTTTCTGGCAACGGTAGGTCTTTTGCTTGCCCCTGTCGTATATTTGTCCACCCGCCAGGCAGGACTGCACCTTCGCGAGCTTTGGGATGTGCTTATCGGCAGGCGTACGCTTGTGGGAGCGGTATCCGCGAACCAGCCGGGTACGCGATCACCGGTGTTCTCCATGATGGCGCTATACCGTGACGGCACACTGAGCCAGCGGGAGATTGCCCAGATCGAGAGTTTCTATAACGCGAATCAGTCGTTTCTTCTCGATTGTGAAATCATCATCGCCGTGCTGAGGCATCGGCGAATCCCCACGGGGACCGATGCCGTGGCGGAAAAAGGGAAGGGGATGCCGGGCTGAAATCCTGGCAGCAACCTTTGCGGAATGCCTGGGGACATTTGAATCCATGCCGACCCGATCCATCGTTTGCCGATACTCCGGCCACGATGGGTACCCCATCATCAATGATGCGGGCGGCAACACGAACGGCGGCGGCAATCCCTGCGAACACCTTTGCGCCAGCCGGATCGTATCAGGGGATCTTACATAATCATGGCCAAATACGTACTTGAGTTCGAGCGGCCGATCCTTGAGCTGGAGGAAAAAATCGCCGAGATGCGATCGATGTCCGACCAGCTTGATATCGGCGATGAGATCGAGGTCCTGGAGCAGAAAGTAGAGCGGCTTCGTGCCAGCATCTATGAGCAGCTCACACGTTGGCAACGCGTTCAGCTAGCACGCCATCCCGACCGGCCTTACACACTGGACTACGTCGCGCTCATCTGCGAGGACTTCATCGAGCTTCACGGCGATCGTGCCTATGGTGACGATATGGCAATTGTTGCCGGGCTTGCCAGGATCGAAGGCCGTGAGATGGTGTTGATCGGTCAGCAGAAAGGCCACGACACCAAGGAAAATCTGGCTCGGAATTTCGGCATGCCGAATCCGGAGGGATATCGCAAGGCGCTTCGATTGATGAAGCTGGCCGAGAAGTTCTCGCTTCCGGTTGTCACGTTGATCGACACGCAGGGTGCATATCCCGGGATCGAGGCCGAGGAACGGGGCCAGGCCGAAGCCATTGCACGCAATCTGTTGGAGATGGCGCGTTTGCGCACGCCGATCGTGAATATCGTGATCGGTGAGGGAGCCTCCGGCGGAGCGTTGGGCATTGGCATGGGCGACCGTCTGGCAATGATGGAGAATGCCTGGTTCTCCGTTATCTCGCCGGAATCATGTTCCAGCATCCTCTGGAAAAGCTGGGACTTCAAGGAGCAGGCGGCCGAGGCGTTGAAGCTTACCGCGCGCGACCTGCTCGAGATGGGCATTGCCGACACGATCATACCGGAACCTGTTGGCGGTGCTCACCGCGATCCGGCTACGGCCGCCGCGGCACTAAAGGGGGCGCTGCTTGATTCGTTGAACGAACTGGGCACGCTCTCGATCGATCAGCTTCTGGCACGCCGTCACCAGCGTTATGCCGCCATCGGAGTATGGGAGGAAGCTGCCTGAGCGGTTCCGCGACAATCCAACCAAGATTGGAGTCCGCTCACCTTTGTGTTTCGTGAAACGTTTGATTGATGCGTGAGCCAAGGGGAAGGATCGTGCCCGACACATGGTGCTGGTGTTGGCCTGTCCTGGTTTCACGTTGAGTAGACAGTACCGTATATCAGGGAATTGCGACAATGGCTGTATCTGATAACAACGGCGGCGAGGATCAGGGAAGATCCTGGCGAAGCCGGGGCGAGCGCGGCGAAGGGGGACCGGCTCGCGATGAAAATGCCCCGCGACGTGAACAACGATGGGAACCTGTTTGGCGGGCGCGCACCCGTCCTGATGGCGCTCCGGGCGATACGCCACGTGAGCCCGCACGGCGTGACCCCGCTGCCGGACCGGAACGGCGTGATCCACCATTCCGCGAACGACGGACAACACGAGATGTAGACCCACGCAGCGACGAACGCGCACCGCGCGGCGGCGACTCGCGTGGTTTTGATGCAGGCCCACGCCGCGACAGCGGCGGCGCCCGAGATTTTCCGCGCCGCGACACCGGCGACAGGCCTCGTCCGCCTGCCCGCGATGCCGGCGACCGCGGCGGCTATCAGCGCCGTGATCCCTCCGAAGGCCGTGGTGCGCCACCTCGTCGCGATGATCGCGATGCCGGCTCGCGCGGCGGGTTTACCCCACGCGATTCCCGCGACTCGGGATTTGGCTCCCGCGATTCAGGGTATGGCTCCCGGGATTCGGGGTATAGCCGCGATGGCGGCTCGCGTGGTGGCTACGGTGGTCGCGAGCCGGGTGGCCGCGATGGCGGCGCCGATCGTGAGGGTGGTTCGCGTGGCGGATACGGTGGCCGTGATTCCCGCGAAGGCGGCGCCCGCCCAGGGTACGGTTCGCGCGATGGCGGCGGCCGCGAGGGCGCCCCGCGCGATGCCGGTTACGGCCGTGAGGGTGGTTCGCGCGGAGGATTTGGCTCCCGCGATTCCGGGTTTGGTCGTGAAGGCGGCTCGCGTGATTCCCGCGAAGGCGGCGCCCGGCCGAGCTACGGCGGTCGCGAAGGCGGTGGTCGTGAAGGCGGCGCCCCGCGTGATTCCGGATTTGGCCGTGAGGGCGGCTCGCGTGGCGGTTTCGGTGCCCGCGACGGTGGCTCGCGCGGCGGTTATGGCGCCCGCGAAGGCGGCGGCCGCGATAGTGGCGGCGATCGTGAGTCGGCTCCGCGTCGCGAGTTCGGCGGCCGGGCCGACGGGCCTCGGCGTGATGCCGGGGACCGTGGCGGTCGCGAAGGCGGCGAGCGCGCCGGCGGTTACGAGCGCCGCGAAGCGCCGGCCGAGCGTGGCGGCTACGAACGTCGCGACCGCCGTGAAGGCGGCGATCGGCCGCGATTCGAACCGCGGTCGGATTCACGCCGCGAAGGCGGCGACGGTAGCCGGGCTGCTTGTCGACCCGCGCCCCAGCATTGCCGCTGCCGGCGGCGAACCGGCGGCCGTGCTCGAGACCGCGCTGCGCATGCTGCCGGCCTTCGCC
>CBHYLN010000074.1:0-25934 GCA_966128725.1 uncultured bacterium
ACGACGCGCTACAAATACTATCGCGAACACGATGACCGCTTCCGCCTGATCGGCACCAACATCAATCACTGGGATGTGGTAACCGACCTGCGGCTGGACTACACCCGCGAGTACGGCGCGAAGTATCCGGACTCGTGGGCGGCCATCATCCGGAACACCGGCACGTTGAGCGGTTTTGACTCCGTTCAGCGGGCGTTCTACCGCTCCGCCTGGGACAACCACCAGGCCACCGGATTCCGGATCATCACGCCGGTGCAGGATGTGGGGATCGACCTGAAGAACACCCGGCGCCTGGAGGACTACGCCCACGCCGACACGGTGTTGTACCACGATCTGAAGATCGGGCGAGTGGATACCACCAACCGGCCTCTGGATACCACCCTGCACAATATTGCCTTTGGTGTCCCGTACCCCGGCGCCCTTGCCGTAGCGGCCGACCGGCTGGTGGCCCAGGGGATGCAGTATGCCGCGCACTTCGTGTTCTTCGTGGGCGACGCCGCGATGTACGAGCGCCTGGGCCAGCCCAACGCCTTTACGCGTTTCCGCGCCGCCGTGGCGTTCCGGGCGGACGAGTTGAATCGAAACGTCAATCGGATTGATTCCACAGACGTTATCGCCAAGTTCATCCTGTACCGCCGTACACGGCGCGGACAGGAGGGCGACTGCCGCTGCATGGCCTACGAACCCTTCGGTGACACAGTGTTTATCACCAAGAAGATGTATACCGACGACACCATTGACGTCGTCAGCGCACCCGGCTACAAGGAATTCTCCACAACATTCGACGTGGCGCGGGGCAGTGCCGCGTGGCCCTATGATACGCTGGAGGTTCATGGCTGGGATGTTGTCAATGCCGCGCCGATCACGCGGCGCACGGCCTACGGCACGGACGCCATGCTCACACAGAGACTGTTCGACAGCGTTGCCTTCCTCAACAAACTCAACGTTTCCGGCCGCACGTTCCTGCGCATGGAGGGGCCCGATTCCATCTTCCAGGTGATCCGTTTCGCCGATGTGCGTTTCACCACGATCCCGTTGCAACCGCGCCACGACGAGGAATGGAAGATCGGCGACGGCTTCCAGTGGTTCGGATGGCAGAACTGTGCCGACACGGTCATGACCTGCCAGAAACGGCTGGAGCGCGGCGACTTCGGCCCCACGGCCTTTCTGGTGAATGGTGCCGTTGAAAGCGATTTCGGCATCAGGTTCTTCACGGCGCAGCGCGCGCCCATCACGTTGCTGCGGTTCAGTGTGCATCAGGATTTGTACGACCAATTGCGCGGCACCCTGATCGACAGCCTGGTGATGCGCCCCTCGGCGGAGAAGCTCTACGCCAACGACACGCTGAACGGGCTGTTGGGCCGCCTGGCCTACAGCGACGAGATCAATTTCTACAAGCTCCGGACCGACGGCGTGCTGGCCCGCAAGCTTCAGGACTTCATGCACGAACGGCATGACACGGTCCGCCAGCTCTGGTGCAACCCGGTGGGCAACTACGACGGTTTCCGCGTGCTGTCGGAGGATCTGGATTCAACCCGGCTGCGCACCAATCAGTTGTTTGCCCGGCAGGACTACACGCAGATCGGCGCGTTTCTGGATGCGCTGCCCATCTTCCACGCCAACCCGGATTCGATGAGCGCGTTTGCAACGGACCGCACGTTCACCGGTACGTTTGTTCGCAAGGATAGCAGTGGCAACGTGATCGGCATCACCACTGAAAGCACCATCGCGCCGAACACGGATTCGGCCTATCGTGCCTATACGCTGCGCCGGCAGTTCGGCGGGTACGACCCCAACGGCGCGCGCATCGCGGCAGGCTGGGGTTCGTTTGCCGCATCAAAAACCGACACGGCCACCTTTCAGGGCGCCACGATCACCACGCTGGCGCGCGCGGTCACTGCCGCGAAGTTCCGCTTCACGCAGTTCGGCCCGGCCACGCAGGTGTGGAACTCCATACAGGGCATGGGATGGCGCACAACCATCACGCCGGGGGCGATCCCTGATTCCAACCCGGATTCGGCGACGATTTATCCCCCATGGGGCATCCGGCCGGCGACGCCCGAGGAGATCACCTGTCAGGGCTGGCTGTCGCTGAATTGCGGCGTGGACGGGCTGGTGTATACCGATGCGCAGATCGACCAGAACAACTGGGGCTATGTGAACCAGGTCACCGGCAAACCATTGTACAACTATGAGCGCTGGCTGCCGCAGACGGCCATCAACATGGCCGACACCAACGACGTACGCAAGCAGGTGCAGCCGCTGATGTGGACGGGGTTCAAAAGCCGGTACGAGTCGGTGCGGCGCATGAACACGGAAATACGCATGCTGGACGATAGCATCCACCTGACCCGCCTGGCCTGGCACCAGGAGCAGATGTCGGCGCACGATCCGCGCCAGAGCTACCGCGACATGCCGCTGGTGGATACGCTCCTGGCCGAGCAGGCCAAACGGCACGCGTTCGGGGCTGGCGGCAAGTTCCTGCCATCGGACACGGTGGACGCGCGCGAGGAAACCTTCATCGAACTTTCGCGCTTCACCGCGGCACCCAACGATCCGTTCCAGGACGCGCAATACCTGATCATCACCAACCGCCGCACCTGGCCCGTGGACACGCTGAGTTACGGCGCTACGGCACAGGCGCATGGCTCCGGCGTGAAAGGATTCGGCGCCATCGACGTCCGCCGTCCGAAGTTGCGTCTGAAGGCGCCGGCGACAGCCGCTATGACCGATTCGTTCCTCGTGCAGAAGGTGGGGCACGCGGCCGACTGGCCCGAGCGGCGCGTGGCGGCCGGCGACCTGGTGGCGCTGGACTGGATCGAGCCGGGCTGGGGTGCGGTCTATCGCGTGCGGCCGTTGGCCGCGGTGGTAACCACCACGTCAACGGCCTGGAACAGCGCGGTGCGCGCGGAGAACCCGTCCAACGACCTCACGCCGCGCCCGCGCGTCGTGACCTACGAACGTGACTCGGCGGTGTACCTGCGCGCGGTTTCGCCCAGCGGAGGGTGGTCGCGCGAGTGGTTGATTTCCGATGCCGCCGATACCGTGGTGATCACCAAGGCCGGGACCAAGCGCCGGCGGGCCTACAACATCAACCCATCGGTTGCGGTGATCCGCAGCGACAGCGCCGCCCGTGGGCGCACGGCGGCCGGGCTCTCGTGCCTGGTGGTATGGGAGCGCCGCGACACAGGCAGCAAGGCCGCCGTGGAGGCGATGTATCTGGCGGAGCTGCCCACGCCGGGCGGGCCGCTGACAAGCGACACCTTGCGCAAGCATATCGCGCCGGCGGCCCCGCTGCTGCGGCCCTGGATGCATCTGGCGCCGGCGGTGGTGGGCGTCGATTCCGGATTCGTGATCGCCTGGGCCGCGCCGTCGGACCCGGGCGGGGTCAACGTGCTGGCCATGCGCGATTACCCGATTGCGAGCCATCCGGCGATTGACGCCAACGACACCACCAGCACGCTGGTGGCCAAACGCGCGCGGCCGATGTTCGGCATCACCACGTTCTCGCCGCCGGACTCGGTGTGCCAGTGGCCCACGCTGGCCTACAGCCGCAATTGGGGGCTGGTGCGCACCAATGACGGCATCTTCTCGCTGGCTTCGCCGCCCGAAACGGAGATCATGTACATCGCCGGTCAGCCGGATACCATCGACAATAATGCCGACCAGAAATCCTGGCTGCACGCGGTGCATCTTGCCTACCAGCAAGGCAACCGGAGCAACACCACATGGCGCATCATGTACAACACGGTGGGTGTGCGGTTCCCGTTCAAGCTCGGCCCCGATCACACCGTATTGCCGCTGAAACCGCAGCTCTGGCTTTCGCAGGCCGAACACGTATCGGCGCGGATGCCGGGCTGCCAGCATGTGCGGCCATCAATCGCGGCCGACTCGGTATCCACCGCCGTTGCGTTCGAGTCCCTGAACAACACGCGCACCATCAGCCTGCGCTTCCGTGACCCGGTCGGCATTAATCCGCGTGTTGCTTTGCCAAGCTGGAAAACCGTTCCGTACCGCTGGGGCGGCACAAAGCCGGGAACGGGATCATCGCTGGTTGCGCTGCGGACGTACATGCGCCCGTCGCTGCGGCAGTTCCCAGCGTTGCTTGGCTCGCAGATCCGCGCCCTGCCGGAAGGTGTGCTGGTGTGGGAGTGGACCAACGCGCCACTTGGCCCGGGAGCCACGCCGCGCGGCAACCGGCTGATGATGTACCGCTACGGCAACACCTTCGTGGATACCACGCTGCCGGATGCGGCGTACACATCGCTGTTGCTTTCGCCCAACATCGCCGCCTCGCGCGGGACGGCGTTTACCACGTCGGCCCTGTTCGCGCGCGGCGCGCAGGTTGAAGGGCGTTCACTGGCGCGTCCCGCCGGTGGCACGGGGACGTATTTCCCGGCCTATCTGCTGAACAGTCCGGCCGCGCCGCATGCGGCGTTCAGCCAGCCGTTCCGCAACGGGCAGGCCATCGTGGGCGCGTATGCCATCGGCCGGTTCGATACCCTGTTCGCCTGCGCCAGCTTTGTTGGCGTACAGGTGGGCGTCAACTTCCCCACCCGGCCGCCGGGCCGTGTGGATGACGGTACCGGCACGCCCTCGGCCACGCCGCCGCAAAGTGCATGGGGACCGCCGCCAGCCCTGTTCGCGCAGCCGGACGCAAGCGCTGCGCCACCGACGGGGCTGGAGCTGGGCGCGAGCATTACCCGCACGGGCGTCTTCACCGCCGGCACCACGCCGTTGCAGCTCGAACGTACGATTGCCGGCAGCACGGGCCTGCGTTCCTGGCTGGATACCCAACCCTACGACACGGCCCATGCCGCGCCGGCCGATATCAGCATCATTCCCGAACTGGTGCGCGCCTCCGACGGTGCGGTGCTGTGGTCGGGTGCCGTCACGTCGGCACGGACGCTGAACAGCGATACGGTGGGCGGCACGCTGAGCATTCCAATGCCGTCGGTGGTGGCGGCCGGCACGCCGGTGTTCGCGCGGTTGCGCATCGAGCCCACCCCGGGCGTGAACTACGAGACGTTCGGGGAAATCGTGTTCGCCGATGAGGAGCCGGCCCCCGGAGGCTACAAGCGCGGGCACGACGGAGCGCCAGACGGGGATGAGCCGGAAGTGGGCGTGACGGATGCGGTGATCGATCACATGACCGTGACGCCGAACCCGACCGGCGGCGATGACGTGGAGCTGCGTCTGTGGGCACCGCAATCGGGCGAAACGGAGTTGACCGTGTATGACCTGCTGGGCAATGTGGTGGCGGCGCTTCCCGGCGTTGCGGTTACCGCGCCCGGTGATGTGGCGATCCCGATTTCGGTGCACGGCATGCCGAGCGGCGTCTACATCGTCGAAGCCCGCATCGGCCGTGCACGCGGCGCGGTGCGGTTCACGGTGATGCGGTAGTAGCCCGCGCCCTGTGTGGCGCAGCCCCGCGCGGCACGGCCCTATCGGTTGTTGCGTGGAGTATCGATGAGCAGGCCTCCCTGCGGCTCAATGAATGCCCTCGGCCGCCCCCCCGGGCCGCGCGGGGGTGTTCGATATCCCCACGACGCATGACCATGCGTCGCGGTTCGTTCCTTTACACAGACAACATTTGCACAACCATCATTTTCAATGTCAATCATGGCCAAGAATCATCCGTTGGACGCAATACCGTTGCGGGAGGCATTCGCAGCAATAATCCCCGCCATCATTTCGAGCATCGGCACACACGACCTTGTGCTGCTTGGCGAAAACAGCCACGGTGTTTCGGAATTCAGCGCACTGAAGGTAGCCATTATCCAGGCCCTGCACCGCGACCACGGATTCTCGGTTGTGGCATTCGAGTCCGGCCTGATGGAGTGTTTCCATGCCGACAATGCGATCGCCGAAACGGCCCCGCGGGAGGCGCTGGCATCGGCCTTATACCCGATGTGGCGCACCGATCATGTGGCGCGGTTGATGGCCATCATGGCCACGCAACGTAATACGGCACATCCGCTGCGCCTTGCGGGTATCGATACCCGGCCCATGAGCAACAGCGCCGGATATCTTCAAACCGGAATTGCCGGCATGGATACGGAACTTGGCGCGCGAGTTGCCCACACCGAGCAACGGATCAAACGCCTGGCGCGCCGCGGCCCTATTGGATCGGAGGAGGATGCAGCCGAGTTCCACAGGTCACACGAGGCCGACCGCGCAACCTATCAGGAGGCCGTCGCCAGGCTTGGCGCGATTGCCGACGCTCAGCGATCGCCGGCGCAGCATGTGATGCTCCGCACGCTGGCCGCACGACTGGGGCTGCTGGATGTGCTGCTCCGCCAGGAAGAGTATTACACGTACCGGGAACAATGGATGGCCGACAACATTGCATGGCTTGCGCACGAGATGTACCCGGGCCAGCGGATCGTGGTGTGGGCGCACAACGAACATATCCGGCGCGGTCACCCCGCCGCAGCGGGCGAGCCCACGATGCACGATCTGCTTCCGCCGGATCTTCGCAAGCGCACGTATGCGCTTGGGATGTACATGCACGGCGGGCGCGCCGTGTGGAACAGCCGTGTGGAGTACACAATCGAGCCGGCAGCCGGACACACGCTGGAGGCGCGGCTTGGCGCGGCTGAGGCAATCACGTTCACGGACCTGCGCGCGCCACGCGCCGAGCCCTTGCATTGGTTGAACGCGCCCTGCACGGCGATGTCATGGGGGGTACATCCGGAGGAGGTTGTGCCTGCGTGGCAGTACGACGGCATTGTGGTGTTCGGCACGGTGACGCCCCCGGTGTTCGTGGCGTAACCGGCGGCAACGCAACACCGGGCGAACTCACCGCGGGCATGCATGGCCCGGTGTCGTAGTGTGAAACAATATTTCAGCACCCCCTGCAACGGCAACCGGCCGCCCACCCTCGGGTGAATGGCCGGATTACCCGCCATCATCGCACATCAATAAAAGCGCGGAATTATCCTTCGCGGGTTGCCGTGATTACAATCCATGTACCCTTTCCGTCACGCTTCTTATGCACCTGATCCAGTGTCAGCTCGCCTGCACCCGGAATCTTCGAGCGGATAATCTTCAGCGTGCGTCCGCTTGATTGATTCACGGATGAATTCAACGGCCAGAGATTCGCCTCGTGATCGGCGCCACCGATCTGGAGCTCGACAACGTGGTCCACATCCAGCCCGGATTCCTTGCCGCTGTAGCCATACTTCTCCATGGCCCGCTTCACTTCTTCCATGCGGCTGCGATCGCCGTTGCCTTCCTTGTACTCGCGTAACATGCCAGCCTTCACATGATTTTCGGATGTCACTCCAAGCGTCACACCCGAGTCGGCCAACTTCTTCCGTTTCGTTGGCACGTACTCGTCCACCGTACCGCTATTGCTCTCGTAACTCTTTTGCAAATCGGATTGTGGAGCTTTAGGCATTGTCTTCTTGCCGAGATATAGCGGCTTATAGGAGCCGATCCCCCCCTTCGGATACACCAGCGGGAACGGATTCTCCTTGGTCCCGACGTCCCCATCGGCGTACAGCACCGCCAGATGACCGGCAATACCCTTGAACGCGGCCTCGAACTCCGCGCGCTTGGCCTGCTGCTGGTCCTCTGGCAAGCTGGCAAGCTGCTTGATTACAGCATGGTGCTTCTTGATTTCCGCAATAGCACTCTTCTGCGCGTCGCTGGACGCCAGCCGTTCTTTCTCCTCGATAATCCTGGCAAGGGTCATTGGTGTACTGGCCACCATGAGCTTCGCGCCCGCTCCTTCACCATCGAAGTACACGGCATGGTTCTCCTTGCCGGCCTTGAACGACGCCCGGTTTTTCCACCAGGTAACAAGCGCACCCTTCGCCCCGCTGAGCAACTTGCCGGCGGCCGCCTTCACCTTCATCAGCAGCTTGGTGATGGCGGTGTCGATGCGCTTGCGGATCTTCATGATCAGCTTCTGCACCTTGGCCACCAGACCGGAAATACCCAGCAACGCGGCCAGCATGCCGATGATAAGCGGGATGGATTTGGCCAGGGCTTTTTCCACCAGGTTCGCCGCGCCGTCGATCTGGCCCTTTGCAATCGCCAGCACGCCATCGAGCACGCCGTTGATGAAGTCCAGGATCTGCGCCGCGCGGTTGAACAGGAACGTGACGAAGCTGTAGATGGCCATGGCCGCCTTGATGAAGGCCGCGGCCGGGTTCAGCAACCCGATCAGCCACTTGATGCCGGCCTTTATCACCTCGGTGATGATCATCTCCTTGATCTGGTCCAGCACCATCTCCTTCAGGTCGTTGAACTGCTCCTTCACGTATTCCCACACCGCATCCGGCCCCTCGCGCAGCTTCATGAAGATCTCGGCGCCCTTCTCCATCACGGAGACCACGGTTTCGCCGAACAACTGCACTGCCTTGGCGCGCATGTACTCCCACGTAAGGCCCAGCACCTGCATCACCAGATTGAAGATGCCCTTCAGGCTGAACAGGTTGTCGGGGATCTTGATGCCCACCGGCCCCATCGCGCCGGTCAGCCATGCGAACAGGCCGGCAATCAGGTGCTTCTGGATGTTGTCCACGAACTGATTGAATCCCTTCTTGAAACCTGCGGCAAGATTCTCGAAGAAGCCGATCGGGTCCATCAGGATCAGGTTCACAACCTCGGCGATCTTCTTCAGGATCGTGTCCAGCATCCGGCCCAGCTTCCTGATCGTCTCGATCACGTCCTTGATCATGCCGATCGCGCGGCTGATCAGGCCCTTGTTGGCCGCCTTCAGCTCCTTGATGCGCTCGTCGACCGCCTGCAAGTTCTCCTGGTACTTCTGCGCCAGCGTGTCCACCAGCTCGCCCTGCTTGCCCTCGATGCTCTCCTCCAGTTGCTCGAACTTCTCGCTGACCTCGGCGGCGGCCTGTTCGCCCACGCCCTTCAGATCGCTGGGGAGCTTCGCCACGTAGGCGGCGATCTCGTCCTTGCCCTTCTGGATTTCCGCGCGCGCGGCGGCCAGCTCGCGCCCGATGATCACGATCACCACATCGAGCACGATATCCATCTTCTGGATGTACAGCTCGCGCCCGTCCTCGTAGAACCGGTTGACCTCGTCGGGCAGATCAAGGAAGAGATCGGCGATCCACTGCGCGGCGCCAAGCACACCGCTGTAGCGCTCCCGCTTATAGGCGTCCATCTTCTGTTCCACGTAGTCCTCGAAGGCCTGCTTGGCCAGCGCGGCGCCTGCGTCGAACGCGGTTTCCACCTTGGAATCCAGCCCGGTAAGGATGGATTCCACCTTGGTCTTCGTGGTGTCGTAGATGGCGGCGATGTCGGCGGCCACCTTGGCGCGCGCGGCCTCGTCCTTGCCCTTGGCGCCAACCTGCTTGCCCTCCACCTGGGTCAGGCCCTTTGCGCGATCGGCGTGCATGCCCTGCAGCTCCTTCTGCGCAACGGCCGCGGCCTCCGATTCCGCCTTGGTCAGCGTCTTGTTCTCGAATTGACGGAAGCCCTTGGGATCCTCGGCGGCATGGGTCTGCGCCTCGGACTTCGCGGCCGATGCAGCCGTGAAGCTGGACTCGTTCGAGTTCTGCAATTGCTGGTCGGTAACGTTCGCCGCGGCCATCTGATCGTCGATCGATCGGCTGTCGTCGGCCAACGGCGCCTCCACCGCCGAGGCATCCTGCTGCTTGGGCGCGGCGCGCTCGGCCCCAATCGAACCGGGTGCCGAGCCGATGCCGGCCGGCGGCAACTTGGTAACCGGCTTGGCCTCGATACCGCTGGTGCTGGGCGCCTCCTTGGTCTTGGCTTCCAACGGCCCCTGCGAGTTGGCCTTCTCGGCCTCCACCTTGCCGCCCATCTCCTCCTTCACACCGCCCAGCTTGTCCTCCTCGCTGAACTTGTCGGCCTCGTCCAGATTCTTCGGCGCCATCTCCTCGATGCGCTTCATCAGCGCTTCCTTGAACTTCGCGCCGTCGAATGCCGGGGTTGGCGCCTGCTCCATCTCGTCCACCTGGCGGGCCTGGCCCTTGCTCATCACGGCTGCGCTGGGTTCAACGGCGGCGGCCTGGGCCTCGGCAGCCTTCGTGGCGGCCGGAGCATGCGTGCTCTGCTCGGCGGCTACCTGCTGGGCCTGGGCCACAACCGCCTGGAAGGCAGGGTCGTTGGCGGCCGAGGCGGGCACGTTCGCGGGCGCTGCTGCAACAGGCGCAGCGGCTGCCTTCGGCGCAGCGGCTGCCTTCGGTGCGCCTGCGGGCGCGGCCTTCGCCGTTGCGGGCGCCTTCGCCGCACCGCGCGCGCCACCACCGGACGCCGGCGACGACTTGCCGGCCGACGCGGTTGAGGCCGACCCTCTGGAGGACGGCGACGACGATACCAGCGGGCCTCGACGCCCCCCACCACCGGCACCGGGCACAATCTTTACGCCGGCAGCCGTATTGGTGAAACGCGCAACGGCCGGCGACTGCATGGTCCCCGGCGCACCAATCCGCGCGGCGGCGCCGCCGGTAAAGGCGGGCACTGCCTGCGCTCCCTGGCCTGTTTTCAGGCCGGCGCCAGCAACGGCAACTGGGCCGCCACCCAACCGTACCGCCGGGCCGGCCACGGCCGGTGTCTCGGTCGCAACTGTCCGGCGCGCCGATTCCACCGCCGATCCGGCAGCGCTCGACCCACGACGCAGCGTGGCCAATGGGCTGGCGAACTCGGCCGCGGGCCGTGCAGCACGTGTTTCCTGGCGCGCCACCGTGGCGCTTTTCGGTGTGGTGGTCTTTTTTGTATCCACGTTGTATGCCGCTCCCGAAATGGTGGTGTTATCCCTTCCCTGCTCAACGACGCCGCGCGCGAACCGAACGCCATATCAGGCTGATACGGGCGCCAGCGCGGCAGTGCCAATCAACAACGACTCCCGACACGTGACAGGCACATCACGGGCAAATCACCGGCTCATCAAACGCACGTCGCGGATGTGTCGCGGACGCCGCGCGGACAACGCACGCATCCATTGCGGAGATCCGCAATCCGCTCAAACCCGAAACGCCCAGCCGATAATTCCCAGCCCGTACCTCCCAACAACAACTCAATTCCTAATTCCTAATTCTTAATTCTTAATTCCTAATTCTTAATTTCTAATTTCTAATTTCCAATTCACAACTCTTCTCCCTACATCGTCTTTCCATCCTTCAGGAGTTCGCGGCGAATGCCTTCGTCAACATCGGCGGCGCGGATGATGTGTTCGTTCCGGCTCAGCGCCTTCAGCGACGCAAAGCGCACAACGTTCATCACCGTTCCGCCCGATATTTCATGCTTGTCGGCAATCCTTCCCAGATCAAGCGATGGTTCCATCGTGGCTTTCGACGAAAACGCATTCTGCCATATTCGTCGCCGCTCCGGCGGCTTCGGCATCGGGAAATACACCACCGAATGGAAGCGCCTGATAAATGCGTCATCGATATTATTCTTCAGATTCGAGGCCAGAATTACAACGCCATTAAACTCCTCGATACGCTGAAGCAGGAAGCTGACTTCCTGATTCGCGTATCGATCGTGCGAGCTGTCCACCTTGGTCCGCCGCCCGAACAACGCGTCGGCCTCGTCGAAGAACAGTATCCAGCCCCGGTTTTCGGCCATGTCGAACACCTTCGACAGGTTCTTCTCGGTTTCGCCGATGTATTTCGACACGATCATGCTGAGATCGACCTTGTAGACATCGCTGCCGCAGTGTTTGCCAAGCAGGCAGGCCGACAGCGTTTTGCCCGTGCCCGGCGGGCCGTAGAACAGGCTGGTGAAGCCGGGTCGCAGCTTCTGCAACATTCCCCAGTCATCCAGCAGCGTGGATCCATATTGCAGCCAGTGCTTGATTTCCTCCAGTTGTTCCAACGTGGAGGATTGCAGCACCAGGTCGCCCCAACCCAGATTGGTTGTCACCAATCGCGCCGGGAACTCGCTGTTGTAACCGGGCCGGCGTTCCAGGCCGGTCGTGAAACGATGCACGTACTCGCGCGAGATGGTCAACGCTCCGCTGAGCGCGGGCTCGGCGTGCGACGTTGGCGACAGTTGCAGCACGCTGTGCCGTGCAAAGGCATGGTCACTTTCGAACAGCCCCAGCAGCCGGAATCGCGCGGCCAGGTCATCACCGGCCAGGATGAACAACGCCGTTTCGCCGGTGGGGATAAATCCTCCGTGTGTTGCGCCGTGCCATCCGCCGAACTCGGTGCATCCACGCTCGGTGGACGCGTTCTTTATCCAGAGCACATCCAGCAACTGCGGCCGGATGTGCGGAAGCAAGGCCAGGATCAGAACAACACGTTCCTCCTCGCTTAGCCCGTACTCCCGAACGAATCGCCCGTAGGCGCTGTTGCCAAGTGCCGGCGCGGCCGGCACCGCGCCGGCACCGTCGGCAACACCCGGGCCATCGCTGGCGCTCGGGAAATATGGCCGCAACCGTGCTGCAAGCACTTGCGAAAACCAGGCCGTCTCGCGTTCCAGATCCACCGCGTTTTCGTTCACGGCCGCTCCCATTCAACGTGCATAGGCCTTTGCATCCATGGCAGTTTTACAATACTGATGCCCCACGGCAAACCGCCGAGCAGCACATCAAACGCGGCGCGCTCCACGTGCAGGCGAAGGCCGTCGTGATCGGCGCGCAACAATCCACGACGCGAAAGGAAGCTTGTCCGCAGACCGTCGCGCGTGGTGTTGCCAAGCACCTTCCAGTGTTGCAACACGGCATCCAGCAACGCATCGACCTCGGCACGATCCTCCTCGGCCAGCAGGCCTTCGCTGATATGAATCGGCATCTCCGGCTCGATGCCCAACAGTGCGCGAGCCATGCCCAGCTCGAACTCGTAGGCGTCCTCACGGCCGGTTGCCAGATAATGCAGCGCGGCAACCGCCCGTTGCCGCATGGGCACCGGAAGCCGGCTGGCGCCGGGCTCGGCAATGCCCATGTTGATCAGCAGCGGAGTGATGAACGAATGCACGAGCACCAACCCGGCGTTGTGCATTGCCGCCGGGAGCACGTCCGTCTCCCGCGCCGGCCCAATCATGCGCTCCAGAGCGCTGGCCAGGTCGTTTGCCAGGCCTTCAGTAGCCTGGCTGGCCGCCGGCATGTCGCCGGTTGCCGGGGCCGGGGTCGCATTCGGCTCGGCCGGTGGCAGGTCCATCAACCGCCGAAGTTGTTCGCGGTACTGTTCCGGAACGGCCTCCAGCATCGCCTGCAACGAGTCCGGATCCTGCGTCGGCGCGTCGGCAATGTTCTCGAACATCCTGGCCGTATCATCCAGGCTTTGCAGCAGGTCGGCCAGCTCCTGCATGGCGCCGGCCTGCTCGGCATCGTCCTGTTCATCCTGGCCGGGTTCGCCGGCCTGGTCCACCGGCCCGCTGCTCATCATCGCCGCCACAAACACGGCGGCGCGCTCCAGGCGTTCGATGCGGCTATCGCCCAACGCCGTTACCAACTCCACAATCCACGCGCCCGATTCCGCATCGTGGCCGGTGCTCCGTAGCAGTACTTCCACGATCGCCGGCAGCTCGGGCTCGGGCACAAGCTGGAACAGCCGGAACAGGAACCCTTCGCTGATGCGCTCAGTGCGTGCAATCGCCGCCAACGTTTGCAGTTCGCGGCGGCAGGTTTCGCGCAACTCCGCCTGCACAACCTCGAAGGCCCTGTCGGCCTCGCTCCACTGAAGCACACCTGTGCGCAGATAGCCAAGCAATGTCTCGTATTGTTCCTGCTGCGGCGTTGTCGTTCGCGGGCGCGAGGCATAGGGCGTGTAGACACCGTCGATCGCCGCTCGAAGCCGCGCGCCGAGCTGCCGGTCGAGAAGCACCGGCCGCTCGGCGGCGAAATCGGCTTCGGAACTCACGCTCAGATCGAGCTCCAGACGCGCGAGGTGGATCACCTCGTCGCCCGGCGCAACCTCGTCGAACGCGCGCTCGAATGCGGCAAGCAATGAATCCTCCCAGTGAAGCCGGAGGCTTTGCTGGATGGCGAAGGCGTCCTTTTCGGATGCTGCCTTCACCGTCCAGCTCTGCCGTCTGATCCTGTGCGGACCTTTCATCGTCATCTGCCCTTAAATCAATGAGAGCAGATTATCGATCTGGCTGATGATTGAACCATCCGGCGTCCGGGTCTTCAGGGTATTCAACCGGTCCCTGGTCGTGATTCTCGCCGAGTCATCGGTGATCTTCACGATGTTGAGCGTCAGAACATCGAGGATGGCGCCGTCAACCGCAGCATCAATCGGCGTGTTGGTATCGATGTAGTATTCGATCACGTCACAGACGGCGTTTCCAAGATCATCCTCGGCCTGATCCTCATCCTGGTTGTACCGGTCACGCATTGCCTGGGTGATGGTATCCAGATCCAACTGACTCTTGATCACATCGATCTTCCGCGCGTTGGCCTTGATCTCGTCGAGCTTCATCTGCACGTACTGGATGGTGGTAACCGCGCCACCGCCCGTGTCGATAGTGCGTACCGCCTGGGTAAGCCCATCGGCGCCGGCAATCACGTTCTGCACGGTATCCGAGACGTTCTGCGTTGCGTTCGCCACACTCTGTGTTGCGCTTGCCACGCCGCCGGTCTGCGTTGCCACTGCGCCAACCTGTGTTGCCACCGTGTTCACGTTGGTAGCCACATTGCCCGTCTGCGTTGCAACGCTTCCTACCTGTGCGGCCACATCGCCCGTCTTGGTAGCAACGTTGCCAACCTGCGTGGCTACCGAACCTGTCTGTGTCGCCACGTTCTGCGTGGCCGTTGCAATGTTGCCCGTGCCGGCCGTAACCGCCGTGCCCACACCCTGCGTGGCCGTTGCAATGTTGCCCGTGCCGGCCGTAACCGCCGTGCCCACGCCCTGCGTGGCGGCCGTTATGTTCGCGCTGCCGGTGGTTGTGGCATTTGCCACGTTCTGCGTTGCGGCTGCAACGTTCTGCGTGGCAGCCGTCTGCGCGGCCTGCTGGTTGGCGATGTTCTGCGCGGCCGCCGTAAGGTCGTCACCCTGCGTAACTCCAAGCTCCGCGTAGGTCGCCATGTTCTTCTGCAGGCCGTTCGGAACGGTGGCGCCCAGCATGGTGATCGAATCCTGGAACAGCGACACGTACTGGTTCTGGAAGCCGGTGAACCCGGACACGCGCTGGTCAACCAGGGCAACCTGATTGTTCAGATTGTTGGTCTGAAGCGCCAGCTTGTTGTCAACCGTGGCCCACACCGCGGTGTTGTTGGCGTCGAGCTTCGCGGTTACGAAGTTGGTGCGCGACGGCAATACCTTTACGCCGTTGTTGATCACGTAGGTCTCCTTTACGCTTGGGCGGGTCAGTCCGGGCTCGCTTACCGTGCTGTCCGCCTCGAACACATAGTAGGGCACCATGAAGTCGGCCACCACCGTGTTCGTGTTATCGTATACCACCACGAACGTGCCGCCGCGCACCACGCCCGCGAAATGCTCCGAGGCCGGGTTGCGGTCGATGAAGTTTCCGATCAGCAGGCGGTCGTCCTCGGTGTCCTCCTTGGCCTTGATCACGTTGTCGAGCGTTGCAAGCCAGGAGACATGCGGGCTGGCGATCAACGAATCCACCGGCGTCACGAATTCCATGCGCGACACGCTGCCCAGCGTGGCACGATACGTGCCGGCCGAGGTCAACGTGCTCTTCATCGAATCCTGCCACGAGGTATCGGCAACGTAGGTTGTGTAGTCGCGGTTCAGCTTGGCGCGGGTGGCCGTCACGTTGTTGCCGACCGTGGTAACGGCTGTTGCCGCGTAGGTGCGTGGCGCGCAACCGCACTCCGTATCAATCGAAACGGTTGTGGGCTCGGCATCCACCTGCCCCTTCAGGGCCACGCTGAATGTTGCAACGTCGTCCAACTGGGCCACCAGATCCTGCCGCATCACGTAGTGCAGGCGGTGCAGATCGTTGTAGCGGATCGCCGGCTTCACCGACACGGCCGCCCTGCTGGTGCCGGCATGAACCGCCATCACGGCAAACGGCAGGTTCTTGGTTTTGATCAACGTCTTGATGTTGTTCACCGCCGTGGTGGCGTTCAGCCCCAGATGCCCTTCGATGCGGAAGAACGAATAGCGGCCAAGCTGATAGTTCAACGGTGATGTGGGGCCGCTGTATGCCGCCGCGTTGTACGACAGGTTGTTCGCGCCCATGCGACGCCAGAACAGACCGTAGTTCCAGTTCTGGTACAGCTTGCGCGTGTCGTTGGGGATGTAGTAATACGGGATGGCGCGATCCTCCAGCGACGCATCCTCGAATCGGCTCGGCGTGATCTTGATATCCGGCGTCGACTGCGTGGGGTCGAACGTATAGATCATCGCGTCCAGCTTCTTCAGCAGAAACTTGGCGCGGTCCAGCGTGCCACCGTTGCAGCACACCACGGGCGATGGATAAAACGCCGTGCGGTATTCGGTGAGCTGCACGCCGGGTGTCAGCATGTCGCCCAGCAGCAGGTGCTTCGGGAAGCTTGTGGCATCCGGCGAGCACCACACGTTGTCGCCGAACAGCAGATCCCGGAACGCGTTATAGGTCTCGGCAAGATCCTTCAGGAAATCGTAGTAGTACTGGATCTTGACATCACTGCTGGCAAATCCGGACTTGATCGTGTTCAGCTTGGTATTCCACCCGCTGTATGGGTCGGATGGGAAGATGTCCGCGATGAACGACGAACACTGCGCGTAAATACCGCTGAGCGCGGCGGTAAGGCTGGTGTTGATATTGGTGCACGTGGCACGATACAACGACGCAAGCTGCGCGGCCGTGGTTACCGAACTGGTGACAATCGGGCGCTCCACCGTCAGCACCGACATGTTCAGGAACGCGTCGGCCGGGGTGTTCACCAGTTCAACCAGCGCGTTGGCGCAGGCCTGCTCCACCAACAGGAACTTGATACGGTTCTTGGCTTCCTTCCCCAGATTATCGCAATCGGTTCCGGAGCAGATATCGTCGTCCTTCAGATAGCTCTCCATCAACCCCACCGCGAACGTGGCGTTGAGATCGATGGTGGTGTTGGCCTTGAACGCGGTCAGGCTTATGGCCGCCGGATCGGTGCCGTTGGTCAGCAGCTCGAACACGGCGTACATCGTGCCGGCAGTGTTGCCGCCCACGTAGAACGGCGGATACGCCGGGTACGTGTTGTTGTACACCTTGTAGTGCGTGAACGTTGTGTCGGCGTTCAGGTAAATCAGATCGCCATCGGTGGAGACACCAACCCCCTTGCTCACCTTCACCTGTGTACCGTTCAGCGTCGGGTTCAGGCCGCAGGCCAGGCCAACGCCGGCAAGCTTTGTGCGGGTAAGGCGAACTTGATCGTCGGCGTAGTTTCCCAGGCTGTTCAACTGATCATGTGTCAGCACCTGGTCCGCTTCGAACACGGTAAAACCGGTCGTGATTGTGTCGAGGCTCTTGTTTATCGGTATCATGTTTGTGAATCGCTGATGTTGATGGTACTACATGGTTCCGAGAGCCGACCTGCCGAGGATAAACCTGGGTTCGGATTCCGGATCGGTGCATTCGTGCAAACTTTCGGCCGGGTATACATTGCGTACCCGGTAGAGATCGGCGATGAAGTTCTGCAGCTTGACTGTTCGCTGGGTGGTGTCGGCGCCTGATATCAGGTTTATCCAGAGGTAATAGGTCCACTGCAACGCCTGCATCTCGGTCTCGTTGATCCAGCAGATCTTTGGCTGGATGTGCGCCGGCACTTCGGCGCGGATCACCTGTTCGGCCCATCGCCTGAAATCGATATCACCAAACCGCGGCCCGTATGCCGGCAGGATGATGTGCAGACGGTAGGTGTATGGGTCAAGGGACGAACAATCCACGCAGTTCGGATCGGCGCAGATCGGGAGAAACGGGTCCGACGGGTTTGCCGGCAGATCCGGACGCAGCAGGATGTTCTCGATCACATACATGCCTTCGCCATCGCCCGGGTCACCCAGATCGCGCCGGGTGGAGTCGGTAATGCCCAACAGACCCGCAAGGCGCCGTTCGAGCCCCGAAATATTGGAGCTGTTCCACAACGTTCCGGCGGTCTGCACGGCATGGTTGTACGCCAACGATCGCCCGCCGCTCACCGAGGGATAGTCCGCCAGGAACGCCCCCTTGTAGGCGATCATCTCCACCGAGCTTGCGCCGAACTCGTCGTACATCACGTTCGCGAAGTCGGTGAACTGCTCGGCGAAACGCGCGATCATGTGATCGAGAAAACGATTGCGCCGCTCCACCAGAACGCTCTGGTCCTCCACCTGCGATTCGATTGTCGATACCACGCTGCCCGGCGCAACGCCGTAGATGGAGGCGTAGTCGCCGAAGCTGTCGACAAGCTGATAGAAATACGTGCGCTCCATCGCGGGATCGGCCGAGAACAGATCGCGGATGTGGCTGAGCTGGGCGAAATAATTCGCCATGATCTGATCGAAGAACAGCAGGTACCCCTTCAACTGCTTCGCCAACGCCTGCGTTTTTGCGTCGGCCCCGCTGCGCACCCCTGTTTCGCCGATGCCGTACACCGCCGGAAAGTGATTCTGCACGGAGTAATACGACGCCAGATTCCGATATGTGCCAAGCGGGATATCGAAGTCGTCGGTGTTGGGGGTTACCGCGTCGGTGGTCTCCAGCGCATCCCACCGGGTGTTCACGTCGGCCTTCAGCGGCGTAAACGGCATGGAACGCTTGTACGACACCAGTCGCCAGTCGTCGCGGTCCAACGTGCACTGCCGGCCGGGGATCACGGGGATCACCCACTTGTTCGCAAGCGGCGTTGTGGTGCCGGCCGGATTGAACATGATGTCGCGCACGGCCAGCACGCCATCGATGTCCATGATGATGTTGATGATATCCGACAGGCGTATTTCCGTTCGCAGGTCGGAATTCTCCAGCTCGTCGTCGGCGATGAAGCCATGGCTCAGCACCGGCCCCTCGAAAATCCTGTCGGCGGTGTAAGGCTCACCGTCGGCGGTGGTTTTCTCCAACATCTCCGAAAGCGTGTACTGGTGCACCGCCGGCGCCAGGTACTCATCCACCTGAAACAGAATCTGCGCATGCACTTCCAGAACGTTCGCGTCGGGCGAAAGCTCCAGCTCGGCGCACAGCACGAACTCCTGCGTGGTAATGCCCTTTACGGCAACAAAGTCCTCGCACAGATTCCGGTTCGCGTTCAGCGTCTCCTTTACCTTGGCGTTCACGGCGGCCTGCGTGCCCGCCTGCAACACCGCATCCGTGTATTGCACCAGCACCTCGTACAGTCCCCTGACGTTCACGGGCACAATCACCGGGGCACCGGCCGGCGGCGACACATATAATGCGCCGGCCACCGCATCGGCGTAATACGTTGTCGTCACCGGCTGTATCCAGGCGTTCTTCACGCCCTGCAGGTCGATCAGCAGCTTGCGATAATCGCCAAGCGTCAGCGCCTTGTTCGGCAGGATCTCCCTGGCCGTGAAGAACTGCTCCTTCATCTCCGCCGCGTTGTTGGCCGAGCTTGCAAGCAAGTCCTTGATCGGGAACGACGCGCGATAACTCAGATCGGTCAGCGAATAGGCAAGAAGCTCCAGCGTGGTGATGCCGGGATCATGAACGTTGTAATCGTTCCAGATCCGGCTGGCCAACTTCTGTACGTGCCCCAACCCGATCACGAACAATTGCTCATGATCAAGCGGCGCCGTCGCTTCGTCGATCGCCGTGATCGTCTTCTTTTTTGGTATGGTTAATTGTGAAAGCATGGTGCCTTGAGCGTTATGCGTGATGCGTTGTGCATGTCGGAGCCGAGGCCCGCGCCAGCACGGGCTCCCAGCTCGTCTCTCCCTGCCAGGCGCTGCCCGGCTCGCGACTGCCGCCCCACCCGATTGGTGCGTCCGGTTCGGCCACGACGTCTTCGTTCACGAGGTCCTCTCCCCATCGTTCGTCATCATACTTCGTTGATCGTGTGGCTGTCGTCGGAGACGATCACCATATCGGGCGTATCGGCCTGCACGTCATTGCGATCGGTGCTGTCCAGCACGCCGTCAACCGAGCTGTACATCTTGAAGTCCGTCACATAGTCCACGTACTCCAACTCCTCCACCACGTCGAGCAATACGGACTTGTAGATCCTGCCGCCGAAGAGCAACTCCCGCCCTTCATCGAACGCCCACGGCGATAGCGTCTGGATCAGAGCCGTTTCCAGCGCGGCGCGGTAGTAGTTGAAATCGTACCCGGCATGGAACTTCACCTTGAAATCCAGATGGATCTTCTTGTAGCGTGGGTTCTTCACCCTGGCCTGCACCCCAAGCCCCGCATGGGCCGCCACATGTTCGCCGATACGATCGATCGTGTCGGCATCCACACGAGGTTCCAGCGGGTCGTAGGCGTTCTTGTTGCGCAAATCAGGGATCACCACGATCAACAGGTTGCCGGGCGCCTCCCACGCGCCGTCCTTCGCATGCGGAATACACTTCACACGGTGTACCCGCGGGAAGGCCTCCAGCACAATCCGCTCGTAGTCCCAGATGGTGATACAGCGATTCTTGTGCCGCAGCCGCTCCGACACACGCGTGTAGAAGGAGTCCGATGTCTCGATGGGCGCGCCGTCGAACGAAGCGTATGGCTGCGTTACGGTCTTCACCACCCCGATCGGGGTCTTCAGCTTCTTGATGCTGCCGGCCGCAAGCGCCGAACTCAGGTGCGTGGGGTCGTTGCCGTTGTCGGTGAAACTCACCTCCACAGCGCCGGCCGCCACCTGGATCAGCTTGCACACAGCCGTTACATCGCCCTTGATCCCGGCCTTGATCCACACGTACCCCGGGGGCATCACGGTATTGTTGGTGGTGGCATCGCTGGAAATCACAATCGAGACGATGCCGCTGGCCAGCAAACCGTTTGTTGTCTCCAATGCCAGCTCACCGGATTCCAGGCTCTTCCAGTAATTGTTGCTCAGCACGTACCAGTCAACCGTGGGCGGTTGCAGGTCCGGGTTGGCGCTTCCCTCGGCCACCTGGAACAGCAGGCTCACCGAGTCGCCGGGCTCCAGATTCGACACACCGATCTGCAACTCGCCGTCGTGCGGATAGGCCGGCACCAGCGGCACGGTGTTCTCCGAAAGGAACTCCAACTGCCGGCGCAGATACGCATGCTCGCGTCGTGGGCCGGAAGGCGTCACGTGATAGAAGTGCACATCGGCCGCCGCGAAATCCTCCAACGAATTGGATTGGATGTTGACGGTGGTTGTATGCGCCGTGTACGAAAGCGAGATGGTCTGCACCGTTGGCGAATACGGCTCGTTGAGCATCACCAGCGTGGGATACGGTGACTTCGTCGAGGCCACCACATTCTCCACCAGCTTCTTGCGATAGGTGGAGTGCAGGAAATCCCTGCCGAGCGCCAGGCTGATATACCCCGTACGCAGCGGCGGCGGCGTTGTGCGGGCAGCCGCAAACACCGGCGTGCCAAGCACGAACCGATCCACCGCGAACGATGCCCACCGTGTGCCAACGGCGTTCAGCGCATACACCTGCATGCTGGGCGTGGCGTACGGCGCAACCGAGGGGCTGCCCGGCACAAGGCTGATGGTGCGCGCCGTTGTTGCGTTGGTTGAATCGAACAACGCCGCCGTATCGGTAAAGGTCTGCCCGGTGCCATCGCTGTAGGTAACACCCGCCGCGAACGACGAGTTGTACACCGTGACGCCGTAGTCCTTGTAGTAGTCGTAGAAGTTCGAGGGCGCATCCTTCCACTGCACGGCCAGATCGATGCGCGACAGGCGCTTTGTAAGGGCCTCCTCGTAGCCGATCAGGCATCGCGAGCCCGCGGTTGGCTGCGGGCCAAACGGCAGGAACGCCTTCTTTGGGTCCAGCGTGCCGGCGTCGCTCTCAAGCGTAAGCGAGGTTACGCCCGTTACGCTGACAACGATCTCCACCGTCTTGATCGTCACGTTCTGCAGGTCCAGATAACCGGCAATCGAGCTGCCACTGCGCAGTTGCACCTGCATCACCGGCGCGCCGGTGCCATAGGCATATCCGTGGATCGCGGCATCGTAATCCACAACGGCCGGCTGGCTTGCATCCAGCGTGAACTGCAACTGCAGTACCGACGAGTTCAGCGTTGCCGTGGCGGTAAGCGGGCCAATCCAGCCTTCCTCGCCGCTGAGGAATACATCGAACGCGTTCTGCAGCGCCGTGCTTGTCAGCACCGAGGCATCGGCATTGGCCAGCGTAAGCTTCGCGGTAACCGAGCGCACCCCTTCCTGCATTCGCAACACCATCGCCGCCAGCGCAAACCCAACTTCGCCGGCGCGAAGGTCGGTGCTGCCAAAGGCGCTCCACTGCGTTTCGGTTCCCGTGAACTCGCCGCCAAGGCCGTCGGCCGAGTTGGCGATGGGCGCATAACGGATCGTGCCCCGGGGGTTACGATCCAGATACACCGTGCGGAGCGAATCGACCGCCGAACCGTTGATGACGGTGTCGCGCACGGGCGTGTAGATCAGCTCCACGTTGGTGGCATCCTTGCCCGCGGAGAAGGAATGGTCCGTGCTTACCAGCACCGGCGCCGCCCCTTTCTTCAGCTCGAGCAGCAGATGCGCGTGATCCGGTGTCGCGGCCCGTTCGCTCAGGCGCAGGACGTCGCGATAGTAGAAATCGAGATGGCGACCGGTGATTTCGTTTATGATTTTCTGCGGCCGCTTGTACAGCTCGAAGAACGCCGCCAGCAACGCCAGGTGCGGCTCCAGCGAGCCGTTCATGTCGTTGATGATCCCGGAGATCTCGTCATCGGTGTAGCCGAACAGCGGGCTCCAGTCCGTTGGCGCGCCGCCATCGGACGGGTAGAGTTTCACGAACGGGGCAAGCTCGCGCACGAACTTCATCAGATCGGTTGTGGAGCGTTCGTCCACGTCGGCCCAATGCACGCCCAGTTCCTTTGCCGTACGCTCCGCCTGGCTTTGGCCATGGCGTGCGATCGCATACTGGATAATGTCCTTGTCAGCCATGCAGCTCCCACTGGCTCAATGTTCCGAGGACACTCCTCAACTCGTTGCCATCGGTGATGGTGAATGGATAAACCAGATTGTAGCGCGAGTTCGTGGCACGTACCACGTAGTCGAGGATGAGAACCACCCGCCCTTCAAGCTGGCCGGACGTATCAAGTTCGAGCGACGCGATATCGATTCTGGGTTCGTAGATCAGGATCGCCGTCTTGATCCGGTCCTTGTACAGCGTACTCGTGGTTGTGCTGAACGGCTCGAACAACAGGTCGCGCATGTTGAGCCCGTATTTCGGGTGCAGAAAACGCTCGCCCTGTGAGGTACCGAACAACACGTTCAGGCTTGCATGGATGTCCTCCTCGTCGGCCGTCATGCGAACCGCCCCGGAGGTCGCATTAAACTCGGGTGGAAAACTCCAGCCCGTCCCGAGGAATGATGTATAGGTTGTCGTTGATTCGTTGTCCATTCGTCACGCCGCTCTATTGTTGATCAGGTCATTGAATGGTGCCGCCCGGCAATCGCCGATCAGTTGATGATCACGGTTGGCGCACCAACGGCCGCCATCGCGCCACAGATGCATGCATCCGTTGTGCGGATGGCGGGCTTTCCTTCGATCATCACCGTCGTGCTGCCCATCGGAAACGGGCTCGACGTCGGTTGGTGCGCGTTGGGCGGCAACACGCACACATGCGTGTCGCCGGCAACCGCTGCCGGCATGCCGCCGATCATCACCGTGGGCGCACCAGGCCCCACAATGGTTCCGCCATGATTGGTAAGGTCTCCTACACGCGCCGCTGCCGGCATGGTGGCCTCCGCGATAGTCCGTCGTGATAGTCCGTTGTGGTGTTCGATACAGCCGCCCGGTGCCCGCGCCGCGCGCTCAGTTCAACTGTACCATGCTCCCCTTCACCTTCGTCATCGCGGAACTCGAAAGCTCCGCACCCGACCCGCCCTCCAGCTTCAGGTCCGTGCCGCCCTTCACGGCGAACGACGTCGACGATTCCATCTTCACCTCGGTTCCGGCCTTCAACTCGATCGCCTTCGCGCTTTCGATGGTGATACCATCGGCGTTCATCTCGATCTTGTTTCCGTTCTGATCCTTGATGGTGATGGCCTTGTCCTCCTCGCTCAGCGTCAGGATGTTGCCGGCGGGCGTCTCCAACTGGGCGATCTTGGTGTCGTCGTTGAAATACAGCTTCATCTTCGACCGGCTCTGGTACACCTTCTCGTGGTTGTCGTCGGAACCCTTCAGCGGCGCGGGTTTGGCGCTGGAGTTCAGCATCCCGAGGATCACCGCCTGGCGGGGATCGTCGTTCAGGAAACCCAGCACCACTTCGTCGCCGATCTCCGGCCGGAAAAAGAAGCCCCGTTCCTCGCCGGCATCCGGCGATGCAACCCGTGCCCACGTGCCGTCGGCCTCGGCGTCAACCATCGGCATCCGCACGCGCACACGATCCTCGCCGTCGGGGTCCTCGTTGGCAACCACCACGCCGATCTGCAATCCGCCGATCCCCGGCACCAGCGCCGACGCCTTCGGTGCCGACACCGCCGCCTCCTCGGCCAGCCAATGATCCACGTTGCCAAACTGGATATGTGTCTTCCAGCCGTTGGTGGGGTCGATTTCGTGGCGCACACCGGTGACAAAAACATCGCCGTTGTATCGCTCGCCAACCCCCGCCAGCGTCACCATGTCGCCGGGATTCACCGTGGCCAGCCCCTCGCACTTGATGCGCCCGTTCACCTTGCTCATCCTGGATTTCAGCCAGGCGGCATCGGCCCAGGCCTGCGCCTCGTCCTCGGTGATGGCCGGATGGTCGAGCTCCAGATGCTCCAGCGCGATCACCTCGGCCAGGTCACTGCTGTCGACATTGCCCGGACCGCTTACGCCGGGGTCGGCCGCCTCCTTCTCCGCCACGCTCTGCTGGGCCTGGTCCCACGTGAAACTCTTCACGGCGCTGTACTGCCCGCGGCTGTCCATCTCGGCATCCAGCTCCAGAATCGTTGCGCCAAACAGCAGGGTGCACACCGGCGTGGCATCGAAGCTGGGCGCCTTCACGGCGATTGTGTCGTCGTTGGTGAGCACCAGCAGGCCGTTTGCATCGGCACGTGCCTGAAGGAAGTCCCAGTTGGTGGCACAGTACTGCACCAGGTGCTTGTGTGTCACCGAAGTGGAATCGACATCGGCGCTCAGCCCGGCATCCTCGGCAATCGCGCTGATGATGTCGCTGTCGGTCTGGTCGAAGAAATACGCGTTACGACGCCCCTCGGAGAGCTTCACCGCCTTGTGGCGGCACTCCACGATCAATTGCGACGGCGCCTTGCCGCGTATCTTGATGCTCTGCTTCACCACGATTCCCTGAAACACGGAGACGGGGTCGTTGGTGGAGCCAACCAGAATCTCGATTTCCTGCCCTGGAAGAAACAGCTCCTCGTTGCTGAGCGGGAAATCACTCTCCGAGGCAACGCCGTCGGCGTAGATAAGCCGTGCGCTAGCGATCCTGTTGGCCTGCTTGGTGACATACGCCCCCAGCAGGTGGTGCTCGCGCCCAACGGCCTCGCCGGCCACCTTGATGGTGAACTCGCGATGCTCGGCAGGTGTCGGTATGGTGCGTTCCTCAGCGATGGCTACTTCTCCAAGGGTGGAAAGAATATCCGTGTACCCGGAAGAATGTTCCGGAAGTTGTCGATGCCGTTGGCGCGCGCCACATCCAGATAGTATGCGGGGTTGCCATAGATGCCGTAGCAGAGCGCGGGCAACGTGTCGCCAGCCTTCATCACGCGCACGTGTGTCAGGTCCGGCGATTGATCGCCGGCGGTGGCAACACGTGTCTGGTCATCCGAGTTTTCGGTGAACGTCGCGGCTATCACCGCGCGCAACGGCACACCGTTGGCCTGGAAGAGCTTGTAGGAAATCGATGCGCTCTTCAGCACGCACTTGGTAACCGGCAGCGTGCCCCAGACAACAATCAGATAGTTGGGCCTGTGCAGATCGCCATTGTATCTGGTGATCTCCTGGAACTTCGCTATCTCGTCCTGCACG
>CBHYLN010000075.1:0-25922 GCA_966128725.1 uncultured bacterium
TTACGGTGGGCGATCACAACGGCGTCATCCGCCATTCGGAACAGGAGATCCTTCAATGCCGATTCGTTATTCATTGCTGGCCGTCTGGTGTCTGCGTTTGTATTCGGTAAGCTTTCCGCCAACACGGTACCCCTTCGCCTCGCGGTAATCCTTTTCGGGAGTCGTGGCGAAGATGTCCGCGTCCTCCACGCCGATGGCGTGCACATCAACCGTGCGCACCACCCAGATGCTTACACAGCGAGCACGCCGCGCGTATTGCTCCTTGGCGAACAACAACGCCACTTCCGGGCTGGGGGCATGCACAATGCCCACATGTTCGGCCTGGGCGCCGCGTTTTTCCTGGTGGAACACCTCGTAGGTCTCGAACTGGTCGAGCTCCTCCAGCGGTTTCCAGGTGCTTTCGTTGTCCTGCGGAATCTCGGCGCGTGTTACGCGGGGGTCGAGCGACGTGATAGTCATCGGTACTCGTATTCGGAACGGTGCTTACGGTTGAAGGGCTGGCGCCCGCACACGGAACCGGGCCGGCGCACGCCTGCGTAAAGAAGAAGCCCCGCGAAGATCGGCACAGCAGCGTTGTACATGCGCGGCATCGTACACGGCAACATTGTACGCGGCTGGCGCCGATCGCGCCACGGGACTTCGGCGAATCACAGCAGCCTGTGCGGTGACCGCCGGCCGCTTGTGGGCGGGGTATGTTACGCCAGCGGCGTTACATACTTCATCGACGGACGCCGCAGCGCTTCGCGCACCCAGCGGCCCTGTTCCTCGGCCATGCGGCGCACGGCAAGGCGCTCCTTGTTGCAGGGGCCATCGCCGTTGATCACACGCTTGAATTCCTCCCAGTCCGGATCGCTGTACTCCCACAGCCCGGTCTCCAGGTTCTTCCGGAGATTTGGGTCGGGCAGCGTAAGGCCAAGCTCCCAGATCTTCGGGACGTAGCCGTCCAGGAACTCCTGCCGCATCTCGTCGTTGGTGGCCATCTTCACCTTCCACTTGATCAGCTTCTCGCCGTGCACCGAAACGGTATCGGGCGGGCCGTGGAAATGCATGATGGGGCGCCACCAGCGATGCAACGCCTCCTGCACCATCGCGCGCTGCGTGGGCGTGCCGGTGGCAAGCGTCACCACGTTGTCGTGGCCGTACTTCAGATGGAACGATTCCTCCTGGCAGATGCGCTCCAGCGCGCGGCAATACGGGCCGTAGGAGCCCTTGGAGTTGGCGACCTGGTTCACGATCGCGCCTGCGTCGATCAGCCATGCGATCACGGCTGTATCGGCCCAGGTAAGCGCCGGATAGTTGAAGACGTTGGAATACTTCGACTTGCCGCTCAGCAGATCGTTGATCATTGCCTCGCGCGACTTGCCCAGCGTTTCGGCGGCGCCGTACAGAAGCTGGGCGTGGCCCACTTCGTCCTGCACCTTCGCCATCAGCGCCATCTTGCGCTTGAACCCGGGCGCACGGGTAATCCAGGTACCCTCGGGCAGCGCGCCGATGATCTCCGAGTGCGCATGTTGTTCGATCATCCGGATCAACTGCCGACGATACTCGGCCGGCATCCAGTCGTGCGGCTCGATCTTCTCGCCGCGGTCGATCTTCGCCTCGAACTCCGCCAACAGGGCGGGATCATCGGCCATGCCCGGCTCGGTTGGCTGGGTATCGACTATTGAAAGATTCCCGTACATCTATGCTTCCTTATCGTGGATGCAGTTGAACTCACATGATAGCCCATGAAATTACGAAAAAGCGGCCAAGAGATTGCACGTTCACGAAAGCCGGGGTACAGCGCGGGCCGCGCGCTCCCCCGCCGCCGCCGCACCCACAACCGCACGTTGCCCGGATTGGTTCGCCCGGCCGGCATGTAGCCAGATGGTAACCAGGTCGGAACATGGCGCACCGGATAGCCGTACGGTATATTTGCGCGCGGTTAGATACGCCCGGCCGTGGGCCTGGCCGCGATCCGAAGCCGAGACGACCATGCTGGCAATCTTCAGCGACATTCATCTTACCGACGAGACCACCGCGCGCAACGTGGATGTCGGCGCGTTCAACCACCTTCACGACGCCATCGTCACCGCCGCCCGACGCGAGATCGACGAGCTGCACATCGTGCTGCTTGGCGACATTCTGGACCTGGTACGCACCGACTACTGGCATCGGATGCAGATCCCGATGAACGAACGCCCCTGGGGCGGCATACTGGATCGCGAGACCGGCATGAACAGCAAGGCCGATCTGATCGAAGCGCAGTTCGCGCAGGTGTTGCGCGACACGCTGGCCTCGGCTGCCGGACGCGCCCTTACCGGCATGCTGAACGCGCTGGCTGCCGACGTTGCCGTGCCCGTGCGCGTTACCTACGTTGTTGGCAATCACGATCGCGTATTCAACAATTACCCCAGCCTGTGCGCCATCCTTGCCGCGGCAATGCCCAACGTGCAGGTGACGTTCACCAACGTGCTTCTGGCCCCCGAGTACGGCGTGCTGGCCAGGCACGGGCACGAGTGGGACGATGTGTGCCACGGCTGGCGGTTTGCACGCAAGGCGTTGATGCCGAAATCGCGGATGGGACAGTTCGACCGCGAGGCATACAACGTGATGGCAATCGGCGAACCGATCACCGCCGAGCTGATGTCCGGGTTGCTGTACCACACCGCGCAGCAGCTCGACATGGCAAACCCGCTCGACGCCGAGTTCTTCATGAACCTGCAGGAGCTGAACAACCTGCGCCCCATCTTCCATGTGTTTCACTGGCTTTCGTGGCTGGCGCGCGGCAAGTATCAGCGGTACGGCGACAGCATACTGCGGGCGGTACGGACGTCGCTGAACTCGTTGCTGGCATCGTCGCTTACGAAGCAATGGGACAAGGTGCAGGGTGATTTCCTGTGGTGGGGCGATACGGCCTATCAGCTTGGCCTGCTGCGCACGCTGTTGAACACGCACATCACGTTCGATCGCCTGCAATGGCTTGTGGACAAGGCCGTGGCGGTGAAGAACGCGATGGGCCTGTTCCTGCCGCATGGCGATGACGACGATATGCTGACCGGCGCCAAGGCCGAGCTTGACGCGCTCGACCCGCAATCGCCGATACAGTACGTGGTATACGGCCACACGCACGAGGCCCGGCACGACTGTTTCAGCGCACAGCTCGACGGCACGGTGCGCATGTACATCAACACCGGCACCTATCTGCCGCTGATCGAACGGGCTCGCGACGGAGACGGCTACGTGAACGCCAACCAGATGACGATGGCGTACTTCTACAAGGGGACCGAGGACACGAACCTGCGATCCGGCCCCGGCCCCACGCTTGCACTGTGGAACGGCATCCGGCGCAAGAAACACACGTGAGGCCGCCCGCACACGGCCATTACCAACAACGGGCGCCCCACTGTGCAGGGCGCCCGTTGCGTTATTGCCATTACGGCTTCGATATGGCCTGGTGACTACTTCGGACGAACGTTGCAGGTAAGGCTCGCCTTCAACGTTGGCGTGTTCTTGTTGCTCGTGTTGAACACCACCTCGGCCGACGAGGTCCCTTCGTGGATCGGCTTGACAAACGCGGTTACGCGGAGACTGTCGCCGGGGGCCACGTCGTGAGGCGCGGTCATGTCAAAACGCACCAGCATCTCGGCGGCGGTGGTCAGCGTGGGCGGCTGAATGGTGTACGGCTCGGTGCCGGTGTTCACAATGGTGATCGTGGAAGGCTTCTCAACGCCGGTCTTGGCGCTGTCGATCACCGGGAAGTACTCGGGATGCATCACCAGCTCGCGCACCACGAACGCGGTAAGCGGCAACACCAGCACCTTGCGCGTGGAGTCGTTGGAAGTAATCGTCAGGGACTTGTGCTGATCACCTGTGCGCGAGGCAACGTCCACCGAAACCGCCACGTGCGCGGTATCGCCGGGGCCAAGGTTGCGCTTGTCCAGCGGAGCGGTTGTGCAGCCGCAGCTTGGGTGCACTTCGGTAATGCGGAGCGTGTCGCCACCGGCATTCACGATCTTCAGATCGTACTTCAGCACTCCGGGCGCAACACGTCCCCACGCGATGCTGTCGCCGCCCACGATCATCAGCTTCGGCGGTCCGCTGGGCTTCGATCCTGGCCCCGACTTCATGCCGTCACACGAGACCACAAAGGTCGCGAGCGCGGCGGTCAGAAGCAGCATGCCGAGTTTCAGAGTTCGAGATACAACGTTCATCTCTTCTTGTTCGATTGTTTCTTGGATGCCAGTAGACGTGCGTACGACCGGCCGTAGCGCAATGTTTGTGGAGCTCGCCGTTGTTCACAACGACCACCCCCAAAGGCGCAACATCCGATCGCGTGGGACCGCGAGATACTGATTAACTACGTGTCGAAAACTGTAGGCCGCTGGCGCGGGCTGCGCCGTGGCGCGAAGCGGGTTACTCAACCACCACTTCAACGCGGCGGTTGCGCTGGCGGCCCGACGCGGTACTGTTCGGGCGGGCGGGTTCGGTTTCGCCGCGGGCCGTACGCTCGATACGGTCGGCGGCGACGCCGTGCTGGATAAGGTATTCGGCGGCGGCGTTTACGCGCTGCACCGAAAGCTCCTGATTGGCGGCCTCCTCGCCCACGTCGTCGGTATGCCCGCTCAGGCGCAGCCGCACACCGGAACGTTCGGCAACCGCCTCGGCCACGCCGTCGAGCTGGCGGCGCGCAACGGCGCTAAGCTCGGCGCTGCCGGATGCGAACAGGATTGGCCCGCCGGTCGGCGCCTTTTTCACAGCCACCGGAACCAGGTAGAAATCCTGGGTCATCTCCGTGTATTTGTCGATGCGCGAGGCGTCCACCGACGCACGCTTTGCCGCATACCCGGGGGCCGAGGCCGTGATCGAATACCGTGCGCCCGCCGGAAGCGTTGCACTGTAGCCGCCTGTGGAAGGGTCGGTGCGCGCCTCGCCGTTGGCGCCCTTTGCGCCGCGAACGCTGGCCGCGTTGTAGGTAAGCCCCGACGCTATCGGGCGCTTGGTGCGCGCATCGTACACATGGCCGGAAAGCAGCACCACCGGATTGGGGCGCATCTCCGGGCGCATGCGCACACGGAAAATATCCATCTCGCCGATCGCCCCCTCCGACGACACCAGATACGCGTAATCACCCGAGGCAGGGATGGTGAAGAATCCATCCCACCCTTCGGAGTTGATCGGCCTGCCAAGGTTCTCCGGCTTCGACCATTTGCGCCAGGTGCTGTCCAGCCGGCGCGATACGAAGATGTCGCTGTTGCCCAGCCCACCATGCCCATCGGAAGCGAAGTACAGCGATACGCCGTCGGCCGCCAGGAACGGCGTGCGTTCGGCGCCGCCGGTGTTGATAGTCTGGCCCAGATTCGCCGGCGCCGACCACGTACCATTTGGCTGCACGAAGCTGACGAAGATGTCCATGTCGCCGTAGCCGTCGTTGCGCTCCAGCGCCAGCAGCAGCGTACGACCGTCGTTGGCCAGGTAGTAGTTCGCCGAAAGGCCGTGTGTGTAGTAGTTGGTCACGTTCAACTTTTCCGGGCGCCCCCAACCGTTCCGCTCGCGATGCACCACCGATACACCCGGCCCCATCATCCCGTTGGGGAGATACACGTTGCCAACCAGCAGCGTGTTGCCGTCGGGGGTTACCGTGCACACATAATTGTGTTCGTAGTTGTTCAGCGGCGAGCCGATGTTCTTCGCCGGCGACCACGAGCCATCGGGCTTGCGGGTGGAGAACCAGATGTCGTCGTTGCCAACATTCTCCGGGTGATCCGTGCGGTCGAAATACAGGGTCTTGCCGTCGGGCGAGATCACAGGCCCAACATCCATGTATTCGGAGTTGATGCTCGGACCAAGGTTTTCCAACCGGAGGCTATCGGAATTCTGAGCGCACAGACTGGCCGTGGCGAACAACAGAAGCGCTGCGGTAAACGTACCGAATCGATGTATCGTAGTCATTGCTGAGTGCCGGATCCTGAAGAGAATTGTCGTGCGAAAAGCCACCCTGAGTACGGAGACGCAGGCCCGGAACATGCCGCGCTCGCCTGCGGCAAAGCCCGCATTCAAGGCATCGGTTTCCGCCGAATCGCGAAAATACACCGCGTGTTCACAGCGAACAATGAAACCTGCGTGATACAGGCCCCGGACCTGTTATGACAGGCCGACGCCATTGTTGTTCCAAGCCCACCAACCTGCAACCGGCCCGCGCTCGCAGCGGACGACGATAACGCCCGGCACAGCGCATCGGTGAAAAACCATCCTTCGATGGATTGCCCGGCGCACCCCGGCTCATCTACCTTTGCCCGAGAAGGGTTGCTGCAAGCGCCGTACGACCACGGATCCCGGTTTTCTCCAGAATGTTGTGAACGTGGTCCTTTACGGTGGCAAGCGAGATATACAACCGATCGGCGATTTCGCGGTTGCGCAACCCCTGCGCCACCAGCAACGCAACCTGCTGCTCGCGCCGCGAAAGCACGGCGCGCCAGGCATGCGGTACAGCGGGCATACCGGCGGCGGCATCTTCCGGGGTGGGCACCGGAGCGTGCAGTACAACCACGGGGTGGCCCAGTTCGGCAACGGCATCAAAGTCAATGGTAAGCCGAACGCCGTCGGCAAGATGCCGCCCCATTGCCACCATCGGGGCAAGCGCCACACCGCGCCCGGCACGCCCCTGCGTGCCGGCAATCAGCGCCCGCAGGTCGCGAAGGGCATCCGGATTGAGAATGCGGTTGTTCTGTTCGCCCATGTTTGCTCCCCATTCAGCCATCCAGGCGGCAAACCTCTCGTTGGGAAATTGCTTCGATAATACCGGCACGCCGGCCCTGGCTATGCCCGCCGCTTGCTGGAAAATCAGTATACACGGCACCTGCGACTACCTTGTTCGTCGCACACGCCTGCACGCGGCCCGGCCGCGATCATTCACACTAGAACAGCACGGGATTATCATGTCAGTACCGGAAAACGACCGAGCAATCGTGGAATCGTACGCGCGCGCCATGCAGGCTGGCCAGGCAGGCGCCGCCGACCTTGTAGCCCTGTTCGCCGACGACGCCGTCTACATGGAACCCTGGTCAACGATGACATCACATACCGAAATCGTTGGCCGAGCGTCGATCGCAGCTTGGTTCACCGAATCGCTGGCGAAGATGCCCGCGGACTTCACGCTCACGATCAACCGTCTTGATCTGGAAGGCGACACCGTCCGGTCCGACTGGACCTGTACGTCGGCCGTCTTTCCAGGGCCTATGCAGGGGCACGATCTGTTCACCATTCGCGACGGAAAGATTGCGCGCCTGGAGACGTACCTGTCGATGCCGGCCAATCACGGCGGCGAATGGTAGCGGCCAACCGCGGGAGCCTTGCCCAGTCCGCGGGACCGCATGGGACCCGTGCTGGGCAGGGCTGCGCCTACCGTGCCACGCGTACCGCCTGCGATGACATGCCTGCCCGAGTTTCCAGACGCAGATAGTAGGTGCCGCTGGCCAGCGAAACGTTACGCGGATCGAGAAGATCGAGCACCATCTCGTGCGGCCCGGCTTCCAACACGCCGTCGCCCACAACAGCCGCGCACTGGCCAAGCTGGTTGTACAGCGCCAGGCGCACACGCCCGGCCGACTCCGGACGCAGCACAAAGGAAATTCTGGAGCGACGCCCAACCGGATTGGGCACCGGCGGGTTCAACGTCTGCGCCTGCACGACACCCTGGCCCCCCGCCCCATCACCGTTATCAACCCCAAGCGGCGCAATCGTGGTGGTAAAGACACCGCCACCATGCGTGCCAACGGCCACAAATCCATCCTCGGGACGGGCAACCACCACGTCGACCACCATGTTGCCGATCGTGGCCGGCCCCTCAAGCGCCCACACGGTTGAACGCCCTGCAAGCGACGTTGTGGAATACAACCCCGTGCTGGTGCCCACCAGATATACCGTACCGCTTCCGCGTTTGACAAACGCAAACCAGCGGCACGATGGGCCCGCGCCCGAACCGTTCGCATTCTGCTCCAGATTCCCGCCAATCGGTTCCCAATGCGCGCCGCCGTCAACCGTAAGGAAAAGGCTCTGCACACTGTAGTTCGTGAACACGGCCACCGCGCGGTCCGCGTTGAACGGGTCCACCGCGATACATCCCACATTCCCCTTCTTCGGGAACAACGAGTCGGTAACGCTCAGCGGCACGGGGTCGCCCTGATCGGCGTTGTCGATACGGTAGACGCGGCCGCTGTCGGTACCGTAGTACAGGCGGTTGGCGGGCTCGCGCGTCGACACCCCGAATGCCGTGATATGTGTGCCGGCCGGCGTGGTCGCGTTTGCAAGCTGCTGCCAGTTCAACGTGGGCGACAGCGACGAGCCAAGCGGTATCGCGGTAAGGTCACTGTTGCGCCACAACTGATTGCCAACCGACAGGAACATCATCGAGGTGTTGGTCGGGTTCAGCGCGAACGGATTGATGAACAGGTAATTCGTGCCGCCCAGCGGATCGATGCGCGTGTAATCCTTCAGTGTCCCGTCGTCGTTCAACAGCACGCGATAGGCCTTCCCTTCCTGCTTGGAGACGTACACCGAGCTCCGGCCATCGGCAATCGCGCAGAACGATCCATCGCCGCTGCCGATCCAGTTCCACGGCGTTACGGCATCCGCCGAGGGCGCCAGCCACGTGCCATTGTCCTGAAGCCCGCCCACAACCGTATGGTTGCCCGGCGTGGCCTGGTCGATCGCCAGCATGTAGAACTGCGACGTGGTATAGCCGGCGTTCAACGTGTTCCAGGCCACCTCCGGCGCCATGATGTTGTCGGTGCGGTGCACGCCACCGTCGCTGCCGGTATAGGCAACGTTCGGATTGGCGCGCGAGTACACCATGGTATGCTGGTCGGGGTGATGGTTGGGATACTCCAGTTGCAGCCGGACGGCGCTGTCGAGCGTGACGTTGCGGTAGCCGCCAATCCACGCAACGTTGTCGGCCGTGGCAAACGCATCGGTGCTGCGATACACGTTGGTGCCGCCAATGCACACCACATTGGGATTGTCCGGCTTCACGGCGATGTGCATGTCGTAGGAGAACTGTGGATTGTAATCGCCGAACGATCCACCAAACGAGGGCAGGTTGGCCGTGCGATTTTCCCAGGCCCCGCCTGCGCCCGTTCCGTCGCCGGAGATGTACGTGTATTTCCACAGGCTGGACCACGAGGTATCGCGTTTGAAGTTGAGCCCGGGCTTCCCGGCGCCCGGCGTCTCGGCCAGGAAATACACTACGTTCGGGTTGGATGGCGTGATGCCGATCACGATCCGGCGGTACTCCGCCGGGAAACCGGTTGGCGTGATGTTCTTCCAGGCCACACCGTCGGCCGAGCGCCAGATGCCCCGCTTGGAGCCCTCGCTGCTGAGCGTTGCGTACACGACGCCGCTGTCGGTAACGGCAACATCACACATCGCCGAGGACGACGTGCTGGAGAGCACCGTTGTGCCCGACCACGACGAGCCGCCATTGGTGGAGCGCGAAATGCCACCGTAGGTTGCCATGTACAGCTCGTCCTGTTGCAGGTTCGATGGGTCCACCGCGATCCGCCAGACGTAGTCGTACAACTGGTCGAACGAGTGCGGCGTTCCGGAGGTAAGCCGCTGGACCCACGTGCGGCCGCCGTCGGTGGATTTGAAGTATCCGTCGCCCCCGAAGTACGCGCCGTTCTCCGACGCGCTCGAGCCCAGTATCTCGCCCGTGCCGTAGTAGAACGTGGCCTGTTTGCCGGGCCGGGGGTCCTGCACGATACAGCTTACGCTTTGCAGTTGCGATGGCAGGGTTGTACGGGTCCACGTACGGCCGGCATCGGTGGAACGCCACATGCCGCCGGAAACGCCACCGGCAAGGATGGTATCCTCGCCGCGCATATCAAGCGCCAGCGCGCGCGTGCGGCCGCCAATGTTCACCGGGCCGCTAGGCGCCCAGCCGTAATCGGCGATCCCTGCGGACTTGTACAACCCCGATCCATGCGTCGGCAGCGTGCGGGCATAGGCCAGCTCCGCCGATCGGATCCCCGGCGGGATCCGTCCGGTGGCCGGGTCGCGCAGCCGTGAAAGCTCCCAGCGTGCCCTTGCCGCGTTATCCTCGTAGGCCTCACCGTCGGCGCCAGGCAGGCCGTTGAGCGCCTCGCCGGCATGATGCGGCGCGCGCCGTACCGCCGGGCTCAGTATAAATCCAAGCAACAGCACGATGCAGGTGGCGGGAATCAGACGGAGTAGCAATGCGCGTGGGTTGTTCATGACGCCTTGATCCAGTTGTGAGATAGACACGGCACGTATCAAGCGAAAGCCGCGGCAAAGGCAGCGCGAAAGATACGGGATTGCCCGGCCCGGAAAACAAGTGAGCCGGGCCGCCTGTGTGCTGCGGCCCGGCTCAACAATCGCGGCGCATCGATCCCCACATGAACACAATGCGCGCGTCAATCGGACACATCGGAGGTATCTCGATTGGAATATCGGGTCCTCGGCCGCGCCTCGTGTACTGACACAGCGTTCGGACCCGATTTGATCCATCACCCGAACGTTCCCTAGTCGGTTCGGATGCCGGATCGTTGTACCCGGCCCACCAATGGCACACTACCTGCGTGTTCCCCACGTGTTTGGCATGTAGCCGAAGAGGCTGCTCCTCTTCGCCGATGATGGGCTAGATCTTGGTTCGCCGACTCGTCCCCTCCGAGCGATCGGCGCCTATACGCGATTGGGGTGGCGAACTCTATACTCGAAACATGAGGTATACGTATGCACTGGCAAACAATCGCACAATGGGGTGATATTGGGCTAGGTGATACTAATCTCGTGATACTTATTCATGTTTTTTGGGGTACTTGGGTGGGGATGGTACACGGGAGTCACGCCCTCAGCCCGGGCCCAGGGGTGCCTGATCCTCAAGGGCGCTACAGAGCGGGAGACAATGCCCGCGCAGCGCGAACCACGGCCCGGAAAAACCACGGCACAGCGAACCACAGCGCTGTGAACAGTGGCGCAGCGGACAATTGCTCAGGGAGTGGATGCAGCACAGGGCAAACGCACGGTGATGGATGATGCGGGGGCAGGCGGCGAGCACTGGATGTGCATGGTACGGGCAGAACGTTGCCGCCGGCCATCTGGGGCCACCTCACGATGCCTGCCCTGCCACGAGTCGGCAGGCGCCGCCTGGGCGGTTTATTCGGCGGCCACCTTCCTGCCCTCCTCAACAAAACGATCCCATCCCGCACGAAGAGTGCCGTCGGCCGTGCGCAAACCCAGCGTGGCCAGGTATGCCACGAAGTTCGCATTGCCGGCAAGCCCGTAATAACGGGCCAGCGTGTCGCACATTGCCGCAGGGAAATCGTGCAGCAGGAAGTAGTTCAGGAAGGGGATGCGAGCGCGACTGGTGTACCACGCCGAAAACACATTGCGCACAAACGTGGCCTGGGCGCCATCGGAACTGCCAAGGACTGCCGACGCCGGATACCCCACCTCCTGCAACACCACCGGCTTGCCCGCAGCCATTGCAACCATGTCCTGAATATCCGCCAGCGCGGCGTCGGGCGTTCGGGGCGTGAAATCCGTGTTGAGCGGATAATACGTGAAGATCCAGACGTCGCTGAGGTCGTTGATGGCCTGCATGTCGGTATACGACGTACGGTTGGTGCCGTCGAACGTGGCGGTTACCCCGATCCTCGCCCCGGCGTTCTCCGATCGCAGGTAACGCACCATGTCGTCGTAGAACCCCTTGTAGGCCGAGCGTTCCTCAGGGTGCGCCTTCAGGTACACGTCCACCTCGTTGCCGATCGAGACATAGGCCACACGCGATCGAAGCTGTGGCAACAGCGAATCCAACAGGGCTCGGAAGCGCGCTTTGACGCGGGCGTCGGAAAACGGAAGCCCGGCCAGGTCGGCCGGCAGCTCGCGCGCGGTGGTGTTGATCACCTGCAGGCCCACGAAGATGGTCGCGCCGGTATCCGCAGCCAGGTAGGAAAGATCGTTCCGAAGCGTGGCAAGGTTAAACGTGCCGGCGGTGGGCTCCAGCGAGCTCCAGGCTGCGGTCAGCACGTGCCCGCGCGCGCCGGCATCGCGCGCCAACGCTCCGGCATCGGCGTAATCCTGCGGTGTTGGCGGTGGGGTTGTGCGCGGCGATGCCGAAATCCCCAGCACCCGCTTCGGCGCCGGCACCGGCGGTAACTGGCCAACCTCGGTTTCACCGCAGGCGACAACAGCAAGGGACGCCACGGCAAGCAGAACGATACGGGTATATGCGTTCATGGTCATCAAGCGGCTCCGTTTTCGGCACATCCACACGTTCACGGTGCAGGCGCGCCTTGCGGAAGCATGAACGCGGCGCGCCGGGGCTGCATGCACGGGCGCGCCGCTTATCACACCTGAAACTCAGGCGGATTCTCAGCCTGGGATCTTCAACACCTGCCCCACCGCGATCTTGTTGGGGTTGGCGATGTTGTTCAGCGATGCAATCGCCGCCACGCTTACATTGAACGAGGCGGCAATCTTCCCAAGCGTATCGCCCGCCTTCACGGTGTACGTACGGCTTCCCGTTGCCGGCGTGCCGCCGCCAGTGGTGCCACTACCGCTACCCCCGCCGGTGTTCGGCGTGGCCGGCGTACCGCTACCGCCCGTAAGCGCCACCAGCGCATTCATATCCCCGGCGAAGCGATTGGTGTCCACATTGCCCGACACGCCCGACACCGAACCGGTCTGCGAGTATTGCCAGAATGTCCAGGCGTTCCAGCCGGTTGGGATCTTCGGCGACGCCGCCGTGGTATAGTGCGCCACCCACAGCGGGTACGAACCAAACGCAGCGTTCATATGGCCGTTCCAGAAACCCGGGCTTGTGTAGATGATCGGGCGCTTGCCGGTGCCGGCTTCAACCAGCCCAAGCCACGTTGTGATGCCGGCGATGATCTGCGCGTTGGTGGCGGTGTCGGCCACCTCGATATCCAGCACGGCCGGCAGATCGCCAGGCCCCATCGTGACGGTGTTCAGGAAGTTCTGCGCCTGCTGGGTTGCATCCTGCGCCGGACGAAAGAAATGATACGCCCCACGAATGATACCCGCCGCCGCCATCGCCGGCCAGTTCGTGGCGAAGGTGGGGTCCACCTTCGAGGTTGCCTCGGTTGCCTTGGTAAACGCAAAGGCAGTGCCGGCGGCCTTCACGGCCGGCCAGTTCACCGTCCCCTGATATCGCGAAACGTCGATTCCCTGAAGCATACTCCCTCCCCTTGGTATGGCAATCAAATCGAACAACGCGGCGCCATCATATACCCGGCAGCCGCTATTGATAGGTTTTGCTTGGATAGTGATTGATCTTCAACTGCTCGAACATCTGGCGCGTGGACTCGCGCTTTGCCGGATCGTTGATATCGAACCACCAGAAGTTCTCGAAGTCGCCGAGATTCATCAGCATCTGCATCGTGCCCTGCGACTTGTGCTCGGCGATCTCCCAGTTGACGATGATACGATAGTCAAGGGCATTGCGGAAACCGAACTTCTGCGAACGGTCGAACGAGAAGCTGGGCGCGCCAGCGGATATCGCCGTCAACGGATACGCCGGCAGCCCGCTGAACTTCAGCACGCTGGTGTCGTTCCTTGATGAACCGGAGCCCGCCAGCACCACCGGCCGTTTCCCTTCGCTCATGGCCTTCACCGTCTCCAGCGCCAGGATCGTGGCCCCCTTGTGGTGACCGTGCGTGTCGGGCGTTGGCAGCAGACAGAACACGTAATCGTATTGCCCACGCGCCATGATCTCGGCAAGCCGCTTGCGGATCTGCGGCACATCCCACACGTACTGCAGCACCGAATCCACATTCTGCGTGTACCGATGATCGAGCTGATCCAGGAAATAATAGCTCCGGATGCCGATGATCGACCCGGCGGCCATCAGCTCGCGCTTGCGGATGCGCGGCAGGTTCTCGCGACCAACACGTTCGTCGGTAAGCTCCAGACCGTAATACGCCTCGGCGAGCGTTGAATACTTGTAGCCCCCCTCCCCGTTGGTCACCAGCGCAAGGTCCACAACGCCGCCAAGATCGTGCGTGATCTTGTACACCGTGCCGGAGAATCCGGATTCATCATCCGGATGCGCGATCACGATCAGCACACGCGGCCCGGTGCCGGCCGGCGCCATGCCCGCATGCGTAAAGCCGCCCTGAGCACGCGCAAGCATCGGCGTGGCCAGCAGTATCAGCAGAAGAAGATTGGTACGTTGGGAAAGCAGGTTCATGCTTGGAACGGATTGAGTAAACGAACGGTTACGGGCGCCGCGCCGGGCGTGCCGCGCCGGCCGACGCCTGTTCGACGAACAAGTTGGGCGCTCAGTCTATCGCATCGCGCAAACACCGCGCACGATCAACCGGCATCGGCCTCCAGCATCGAGACATCCTCACCCCCCGCCGTGCCAAAGGGCCACTCGCCCTTGCGCCAGGCCCGGAACAGGTACACGGCCAGCCCGGAGACAATTGCCGCCAGGCCGTACAGCATGTACATCTTCGTTGCGCTGAACAATGCCGCCCACGCAACCAGCGCCAACAGAGCGGGGATGGGATACAGCCACATCTTGAACGGCAGCCGGACCCCCGGCCGCGTGCGCCGCAACACCATCACGCCAACGGCCTGGCCCATGAACTGGATCACGATCCGCATGGCAAGGATGGCGGAGATAACATCGGCCAGCTTGGCCCGCAGGCTGAAGACGAAGGCAATCGAGAGCAGCACTACCAGCGAGATGTGCGGGAAATGTTTGGTGGGATGCGTGCGCGCGAACACCTTGAAGAAGTTGCCGTCGAGCGCGGCGGCGTATGGGATGCGCGAATATCCCAGCGCAACCGCGAACAGCGAGGAGAACGCCACCAGCAGGATCAGGATCGTGACGGCGGTTGCGGCGTCCTGCCCGTATACCATCTCCATGAAGATGCTCACCGGATACTTGGCCGGTTCGCCGCCTGTTGGCGCAAGCGTTTCGATCGGCACCACACCAAGCACACTCAGGTTCATGCCCAGATACAGCACGGCGATTCCGGCAATCGAGACGAACATGCTGCGCGGGATCAGGCGTTCCGGATTGCGCACCTCGCCGCCCAGGTGGCAGATGTTGTAGTAGCCCAGATAGCTGTACACCGTTTTCAGGCAGCCCGCACCAAGGCCGGCAAGGAACGAGCCGGTGATGTCGAACGCGCCGTCGGGATAGGCGAAGGCAAGCGACGCATCGAAATGTGTGACGCCGCCGATGATGATCCACACGATGGTGCCGATCACCGCGATACCAAGGCCCACGGAGATTTTCCCGAGCGTGCCGATCCCACGATACAGCACCACCAGCAGCACGATCACCACCAGCCCGGCAATGGCATGCTGTTCGGTGAACGTCAGCTCCACCCCGAACATTCGCTTCCACAGGTAGCCGAAGTAATCGGAGAAGCCGATCGAACCCGATGCAACCACCAGCGGCGCCTGTATCATGGTCTGCCAGATGAACAGGAACGACATCAGCCGCCCCAGCTTCCCCGGCCCGTAGGATTCGCGCAGGAACACATAGCTGCCGCCCGCCCGGGGCATCGCTGCCCCAAGTTCGCTCCAGACAAATGCGTCGGTGAAGGCCAGCAGCATGCCGGCCACCCACGCCAGTATCGATTGTGGGCCGTGCATCGCCGCTACCACCATCGAGATGGTGACAAACGGACCAATGCCCACCATGTCGATCATGTTCAGCGCGGTGGCCTGCATGAACCCGAGACGACGTTCAAGACCTTGAGTCATCGGCGAAGTGGTCAGAGATAGATGTTCAGTTTGGCTGGGCGGGGCAGGCTACGGCCGCGTTCGGCGGCCGGCAATCGACGCCGGCAATGTTGGGCGCCCCGCCCGGCGGCGGGCAATGTCGGAAGGTCGCGGCGAGCATGCAAACTTGTCGGAACAATTGTTGCGTGGGGTTCGCACTCCGATCCACTGCTCAGCCCTGCGCTGCCTCGCGCGCCACAAGGATGATGTTGCGGTGTCTGGTGCCGTTCAGATCGAAGTACATCTCGCCATCGGCCACGAAACCTGCAGCATCGTAGAACGCGATCGCACGGCCGTTGTTCGCGTTCACCGATAGCCATACATCCGCGCTGGCCGTACGGGAACGAGCTTCGTTGATCGCGCGATATAGCAATGCCGAGCCGATCCCCTTGCGCAGGAAATGCTCCTGCACGTACAGCGTCTCGATCTCGGTCGTGATGCCGGAGTGTTCCGCCGCGAACGCAAGCGTGGCATATCCCAGCAGGTTGCCCGGCGCCATTGCCACCAGCACACACCGATCGGGATCAACCAGCAACGCGCCTATCGAGTCCTGGGTGAACTGGCGCAGCACGTATTGGGCAATGTCGTCCGAGACGCCGTTGGTGGCATACGTATGCAACCACACCTGAAGGCCCAGCGCTGCAATCATGGCGGCATCATCAGGTGCTGCCGGGCGTATCGTGTAGTTGGGTGTCATCATTCAGGGTTATTGCCGGCTGCGCGGCAACACACGCCCCAGCACTCCATTAACACGATTCGGCAGTGTGTCATTCGTTGGCAAGACTGTGGCCGATTTCCCAATGATGCCCGAACGGATCAACAACACGTCCAACACGCCAACCATGCCGGTTGTCAACGGGCCACACCTCCGATGCTCCGGCCCCCAAAGCCCGCTGGAACACGGCATCCGGATCGGCTACGATAAGCAGCATCCGCACCGAGCCGCCGCCAAGCGACTCAGGGCTTGGGTTGAAGTGTTCCGGCGATTCGTCGGCCAGCCAGAATTCGGCCCCATCAACGGACAGCCGAGCCACCACTTCGCCGTCCGGGCTATCAAGGCGAAACACCTCGGCCGCACCGAAGGCCGCCTTGTAGAACTCGATGGCCGCCGCGCCGGCGCGCACCGAAAGCATGGGCGCGATCGCGGAACGTACAGTGCTACTTGGCCGATTAGGGTCGATCATTGCGATTGTCTGTTCATGATGAATTCGCGGCCTGCTTATTGCCCGGCCGCTCCGGTTGCGTTCGCCGTGATCCCGGCGCGAAGACGCGCCGGCAGCTTCGCGAACACCATCGCGTACGAATCGGCGATCAACCGCCGCAACTCCGCCGGCTTTACCGCGCCCATGTCGCGGATGGTGATCCACCCGTACCGCCCGATATACGCGGCGCGCTCGATACCCTCTCGCTCCATCAGCTCGGCGCCTTCCTCGGGCGAGCACTTGATGGTAATGCCCCGGATCTCGGCTGGCTCCAGATTGGTGAACAGAAAGATCTTCTCACCGCCAACACGGTACAGCAGATCGTTCCCCCACTGCACATCCTCCGATGCGCCGGGAAACGAAAGGCAGAATGCGCGCAAGGCATCTCGGTTCATAATCGATCAACGCTGTTGTTCCGGTACGGACATCGCAGCCCGCCAACCGTAATATGGCCTGGGCCGCGTGGCAACGCGCTTACGCGGACACGCGCGCCAGCTCGGCGCCGCTTGCGGCAACGTACGCCGCAACAATCGGCTCGATACCATCACGATCCTCATGTGTAAAGCGGTTGGGCATGGGACTGTCGATATCCAGCACCCCCACGCAACGGTCGCCAACCATCACCGGCACCACCATTTCCGATCGCGACGCGGCATCACAGGCAATGTGGCCGGGGAATTGGTCCACGTCGGCCACCACCAGCGTTTCGCGGCTGGCCGCGGCCGTGCCGCACACCCCCCGACCCACCGGAATGCGAATGCAGGCGGGTTTCCCCTGAAACGGACCAAGCACAAGCTCGCCCTGCTTCATCAGGTAGAACCCAACCCAGTTCACGTTGTCCAGGGCATGATACAGCAGCGCGGAAAGGTTCGCCGCGTTGGCGATGGCATCGGCCTCGCCGTGCAGCAACGCCCGGGCCTGCGCGCCAAGGGCCGCATAAAAGTCCGCCCTGGTTGCGGCATGGATGGTTTCGGTTGTGATCATCGCGCAAATATACTCCCACGCGTCATCACCATGCCGGGCATGGCGCACGCGGGCTGCTACGGAGCAGCCTTCAACCGTTCCTCGCGCTCGGTTACCGCAAGGTCGGCGTAATACACATCCCACAGGAACACATCGGTGTGGCCGATCTCGTTCATCGGGCTGCCGGCCGACAGGCGCTGCGCCTCCTCGTGGTCGGCGGCGCGGATCAGCGTAAGCCCGCCCGCATGATTCTCGAATCCCCCTCCGCCGCAGCCAACCAGGTGGCCGCCCGCATACAGCTCGCGCAGCCACGTCATCAAACGGGGCAGCCGTGCCTCGAACTCCTCCTGCTTGAATGTTGCATCGCTTTCGGTTGCGCGCCAGATAAGCGCATACACAATCGGAAACGGCGCTGGTACGGTCTGCTGATCCGGGGTTTGTTCGGTGCTCATCGGTTGATCCGGTTGATTGATGGCCGATCCTTCCGCGCCAGGCATCCGCTACCTGGGTCGCCGGCGGATGAATATAACGTCTGGCACGGCACAACATCCGTTCGGCATATGCGAAGCCGGCGACGATATCAGGGCTCGCACGGCTCACCACGCAACCACCAGCGATGTTGTTGCCGTCCCCTGCTCGGTGACAAGCCGGACGAAGTACCGGCCGGCCGGTAGCGTGGCCGTATGGCTAACGGTATAGTCGCCAGCTTCCAGGATACCATATGCCGTACCATACACGTTGCGGCCGAGAACGTCACAGATCACCAGGCGCGTGCCGCTGGTGCGTTCGCCTACGTGCATGGTGATCGTTATTGGCGTGTTGGCTCGGGCGATGTTGGGGGCCACTTGTACCGATGTGGCCTCGTGCGAGCTGCTACGATCAGGGCCAGGCACAGCGGCGGTTTGCGGGCGGTATACGAGCACCGCGCTATTGGTGCTTCCACCCCATGCCTTGTTCGGGTGCGGGTAGGCAAGGGTACGAATCTGGTCGATGCCGTATCCGTACAGAATGCGAGTCATGCTATCGATGTTCGCGCCAACGTTCCAATGGTCGCCGTCGGCCGTGTACAGCCACACGCCATTTTCGCCGGTGGCTATGCCGTGTGTGTTATCGGCCATCGCGATTGCTTGAAGCGCACCCGAGCGTATCGAGATTGCGGCGTTGAAGAGAGTATCCCATGTACGGCCGCTGTCCTGTGTTCGATAGATGGTGTTTGTAACACCTGGCTTCGTAGTGTCTTCCAAGGAACTGACTCCCCATCCATGTTGCGGATCGGTAAACGAAAGGTGTGATATCCGTGGTGATGCCGGATAGCTCTTCCAGGTGTGGCCGCTGTCGGACGTGTGGAAGATCTTACCACCAGTACGGAGCAAATACGTAGAAGGGTTGAAGCATTGAAGATGGTAGAACGATGATTTTCCTGTTGGGTCCGGGATTCGTCTCCATGTAGTGCCCCCGTCGGTGGTGCGAGCCAAAAGGTGCGCGAAGCTGGTAAGGATACCGTTCATCGAGTCGCACATTGCAACTTGATAGATTGACAGGCGTGTGCCGTCCGTGAACAGGCATGAGTCGCACCAGGCTTGTTGCCATGACTGGCCACCGTTGTGGGTGTAGAAGATCGTAACGCCGGTATCCCCGTGTTGCACCAGGGTATCACCAACAACAACGGCAACGCTCGGAGTTGGGTGTGCCAAGGCGTTGAGCGATCCATCAATCCGGAACCCAAGGCGAAGGGTGATGGGCCAGGTGTTCCCGCCGTCGGCCGTGCGAGCAACCGTGGCCCGCCCGGTGTGGCCAAAGGCCATTGCGTGGACTGTGTCAGGGGCAACGATGCCACGAAGGAAAATGCCACCGCCTAAAGAATCATCGGTGATGACACGAGTTTGTACGCTCCAGGGGAACTCTTGCGCGTTGGCTGTGGACAGAAGCAGCCAGAACAAGGCAAGTACAGCAAGCGATCGGTTCATCATCATACGTATCATGTTCAATAATGCACTGTGATTGACTGTTGTTCAAGGTGAAAGATCCCCCAGTCTGTAATCGGGCCGTCCGATCGCGGGCCGGGGTGTGTTCGTTACTGCTGGTGCGCCTGCTGTTCGGGCGCTGGTTGTTCTGTTGCCGGTTGTTCCGGCTTCAGGGCCACGGTTGTTGGCTCTGCGGGTATCGCTGAGTTCGCGCCGGAAATGGTTGGCTCATCCTTCCGCTTGCTCAGCAAACCACCTTCATCCACAGCCGAACAGCTTGATTGGCATGTGTCGTAGCAGTTGTTCAGTGCGGTTTGATTGCCAATCCATTGAACATCCCGGTATCGTTGCCCTTGGCTGTTGAGCTTGAGGCATACGCGGTAGAACCCCCGGCAACAGGATGACCCGCTTTGCAAGGGACAGTTCACGGCGTAGTTGTTCGGTATCTGACTCCAGCACTGCGCAACACGGGCTGTGTAGGAGTTGACGCAGGTATCAATTGGCATCGTTGAATCTGAGACAACAGGCGGAAATCCCATGTCGTTCTTTGCGAGAATGCCATAGATGGCGGTACGGATGATCGGTACCGGATCGAACGCTCCGGGGTTGCATGGGCGATCCCAATGGATGCGCAGGATTTCGATTTCGTAGGAACGTGGTTGGCATGCTTGCCGGTATCGGTAATCGACGGTGATCTGGCAACAGGTACCGTTGAACTGGCAGCCGTTGATCTTGACCGCTGTATTGAACGGGAAGGGTGGATACGACCACGGCCATTGGGTGGTATCACCGCCGCAGGGCGGGCCGCAGGTTGATTGTGCCGAGGCGTGCTCGGCCGTACCAAGCAGTGCGGCAACCAGCAATGTTGCCACGATCATATAGAAAACGATGCGTTGAATCATGAACGATTCCCCCGTAATGCATTGAGGATATAGAACTGTAGCGGCGGGCCGTTCGGCACGTCGCGCGGAGTAACCCAAAGAGTAAAATCAAGGGGGGAGGGTAGTCCTGGTAGCGGCAAATGTAGTGCCCGAAAGGAGCGTGCGCAAGAGGCTGTTGGCGGAGTGCGGCATTAACGGAGATGGCGTGCAGGGCTTACCCGGCAAGGGTTACAGGGAATCACCCACGGCTCGCAAACGGTGGCCGCGCTACGTTGCCTGTCCGTTCGGCACGATGCCGTGCCAGCGCAGCCCGGCGAACAGCCGCCGCGCAAACCGCTGCGCCGCGAACAACGAACCGGCACACGTGCTCGCCGATCCCCGGTTTGCTCCACCACCCTATCTTCCGTCCCATGAGCAAAAGCGCGCACACGGACACATCGATGCCGCAGGGCATGCAAGCCCGTCCTGACCAGGACAACAAGCCGGCCCACACTGATCCGGACATCGGCGACTTGGTATCGGCGGACGAGGCAGCCGAGCAGCCGATCCCGGAGCTTACCGTGCTGTATCACGACGAGCATCTGATCGCGATCGACAAGCCCAGCGGCCTGGTGGTGCATCGTTCGCGCGAGGCGCCCGACCGCGTCACCTGCATGAACATCCTGCGCGATCAGGTTGGCGCGTGGGTGTATCCCATCCATCGGTTGGATCGCGGCACCTCCGGTGTATTGTTGTTCGGAACAAACCCGGACTCGGCGCGCGCGCTGGGCGAGATGTTCGTTGCACATCAGGCTGCCAAGGAGTACGTGGTGGTGGTACGCGGCTACATTGCCGAGCAGGGCGTGATCGATCACCCGCTCCGCACCGACGATGCCCCGTTCGGCATACAGGCGCGCACGCTGTTTCGGCGCATTGCCACAACCGAACTGCCGTTCGCGGTTGGCCGGTACGCCTCGGCGCGGTATTCGCTGGCCGCGGTGCAGCCCCGCACCGGACGCACGCATCAGATCCGCCGCCATATGAAACATCTGGCGCATCCGGTTATCGGCGACACGATCCACGGCCAGGGTTCGCACAACAGATTCTTCCGCGAGCAGTTCGGCGTGGGCCGCCTGTTGCTGCATGCGCAACGGCTGACGATTCCGCATCCGGCAACCGGAGAGCAGCTTTCGATCACCGCGCCAATTCCGGAACAACTGCTGGCGCTGTACGCCGCGCTCGGCTGGCACAAAATTCCACCCGGCCCGCACTTCACCAGCGCCGAGGACGTTCCCCAAGCCGCTGCCGAAACCGACATTGCGCCCGTCGGCATCGCGCCAACGGGCGTTGCGCGGGCCGGCGATCAGTGATCCAGCGGATCGACCAGTTGGAACCAGTGCCCGTCGGGGCTGGTGAACGTAAGGCAGCGATCGGAGCCGTCGGTGCCGGCAAAGGCCAGGCCGCGCGCGCGAAGCTCGGCCGCTGTTGCATCCAGCGCATCGGTGTACATCACAAGCGCGCTTTCGGCATCGCCGTACGTTGCCGGCGGTATGCCGGCAGGCCGGCCGGATTTCCGCAACAACAACTCCATCTCGCCGGATTTTATCCAGATCGTGGCCGGGCTCTGCTCGGCAACCACCTCGAACCCAAGCACATCGCGATACCACGGCAACGATTGCACCGGATCGGATACGAACATCTCGATATGTCCCAGGCGAACGTTCATCGCGCTGATCTCCTTGCGTTTACGATCACGAACAGTGTTTGCTGAATCAGCCAACGTACGGAAACGAAGCGGCGCCCGGTGCTTCTCCACAATTGCGGAGTTCACGTATCTCAACGACGAATAAATCGGCGCACGCGAGCGGTGAAAGCGCCCACCTCCGGAATCCGCAGCGCAACCGACATCCCCAGATAGACCACCCCGTACGGCACCAGAACCAGTAACGCAACCAGCACCGGATGCTGATCGCCCAACACGAGCTTAACACCCCAACCCGCGGCGGCGGCGGCGGCGGCGCTTGCCCACAGCTTGGCGACGTAGGCAGCAGGCAGGCCGGTGTGGCCGATCCTGCGGTTCAGCGTGCGGCGAAGCAGGGCGAACTCCAGCCAACCGGCCACGCCCGCCGAGGCCGTAAGCCCCGCCACACCAAGACGAGGATCCAACCGCAGATACCCCACAAGCGGGATTGCGCACACATACCCAAGCACGGTGGTTAGCGCTACGCGCACCAGAGCGTAACGTAGCGGTGTGCGCGTATCCTTGAGCGCGTAATACGTGGAGGCGTACAACCGCCCCAGCGTGGAGGCCAGCAGCCCCACCGCCGAACCGGCCAGCACAATCCAGACGTAGACACTGTCGGCATGGGTGAAGGCGCCGGATTGGTACACGGCGCCGGCCACCACATCGCCCAGCGCCAGGAAGGCCACCGCCGATGGGACGATGAAGAAGGCTATCCGCCGCAGGCCCGCGTTGAGCCGGCCGTGCAGGTACGCGGCAATTTCATCCTCGGTGCCAACCGCGCTGGACATTGCCGGAAGCTCCGCCGCTGATACCGCCATCCCGAACAGACTTACCGGCAGGGTATACAACGTCTGCGCGTAACCAAGCGCGGCAACCGCGCCATTGGGAAGGAAGCTGGCCAGAAGATTGTCGATGTAGGCGCTGATCTGCACCACACCCCGGCTGATGAACACGGGCACGAAATTGCGCAACACGGTGCGAACCTCGGCCATCCCCAGGCCCAGCCCAGGCCGCATGCCGCGCGCCAGCCGCAACACCAACGGCAATTGCGCCAGGAACTGGACAAGGCTTCCGGCAACGGACCCCCAGGCAACCGCTTCGGCCAGCGGGAACTGTCCCACACGCCCGCCGTACATGATCAGCGTGGCGATCATCACCACGGTCCACAATACGGGCGCCGTGTAGGAGAGGAAAAACTTGCGATGGCTGTTCAGGATACCGAGACACCAGGCCGACATCACCAGCAGCCCGGCCCCTGGAAACAGAATGCGAACAAGGCGGATGGTAAGCTCGCGTTTGTCGCCGGAGAACCCGGGCGCAATCAGGTCGATCAGGATTGGGGTAAGCAGCACGCCGGCCAGCACCAACACCGCCACGGCCAGCGCAAGCACGCTGGCAATGGCACCCGCCACACGCCCGGCATCCTCCTTCCGGTCGCGTGCAAGCAGCCCGGCATACACGGGGATGAACGAGGCGGAAAGCACCCCTTCGCCGAACAGGTTCTGCAGGAAATTCGGGATGCGGAACGCCGCCTTGAACGCATCGGCGGCGGCCGAATTACCGAAGTAATGCGCGAACACTCGCTCGCGTACCAGGCCGGCAATGCGGCTCAGGAAAATCCCGACAGCAACAAGCAGCGCCGAACGCCCGGTGGAGTTCCTGCCGGAATCGGCCGAACCGGAACCGCCGCCTGGCGATGGGCTGGATGGTTGTTGCTCCTGCGACGATGCGGGCGAAGAGGATGCCACGAGGCTCTGGTCCCAAAAAATAGCGGCGTACCGTACCACCCTGGCACGGTAACCAATGGAGCGTTACACGCAACGCCGTGCGTTCGAGCCAGCAAACACACGGCGCCGGTGCAAAGGCGCGTTGATGACATTGCTTGAAACGGTGGCGAAGTTACAGAAAAGGCAATACGCGATGACGCCGATTACCGCCGATCGAACAGCCGGGGCTGCGCTCGCGGGCCTGGCCAGCGGAAACCCGGACGGCCGTTATCGGCGATCGAACCCTTCGAAAACGAACAATGCCAGCCTGATGGCGGGCATTGTTCGGGGATCGCCGGCTATGAACGATCCTGTATCGATCATCACGCTCGCTTCTAGCCTCTCCTCTGCTCAGGCGGCCGGGCGGCACTCGTGGATTTGTGCCGACGGCACCTCGGTCGGTGCGGCGTGAGACATTGTTGTGTTCAGTGTCCCCGGGCTGTTGGGCATCCCGGGATTCGGCGCTGTCGCCGATCGGGCGTTTGTTGTGCGGGAAGTTGCACCGGCCGGAATCACCGGCACCATTGGCGCAACCGATGGGCGCGCTGCTGCACATGCCGCGGGGCATGGCACTGCCGCTCCCCACATTGCCAGCAGACCACCACGCCTGTTCTCGCGGGCGTTTTGTCGCGCGGGCAACATCGGAGAAAACTGTCCGGCCCACGGATGGGCCAGCCCCACATCCGGCGCATTCGGCCGCGGCTTCGGAGACCGGCCCCAAAGCAACCGCGTACACGGAATCAACCGCGTGGGCGAGTCATCACATCGAACGATACATGAGTGGGATGTTGGCTGCCGGTTCAAACACGGCGGCCGGGTTTTACCGAAACACGTCGATCAGGATCCTTGGCAGTGGAGATCGCCGTGCACGTTATTCGTGCGCCGCGCCCAGTGCGCCTGCAGCCGGCACACGCGTTCGCCAACGGACTGTTAACGATGTCCCTGGCTGCGTTGGATGTCCGGTGCTCCGAGGCAATGCAACTGGCGGCTATCACGGACTGAAAAATACTACGCCGGCGGGCCGCTCCCTTGTTCTATCCCCCGTTGTCGAGAGACGACCCACCGGCATAGGTAAACAGCGCTTGCGCTGCCATTTCGCGGAGCCACATCGTTACCGATCTGGCATCACTCCGCTGCATCGGGATTATCGAACCTGGGCGCTGTCAGGCCGTTGCCGGCGCCAGCCCCGCGCGAACCCGTAATCCAGAACAGCGGTGAAACATTCGATTATCAACGATGCAAAATTATCGTTCTGACAAGGCGGCCAACAGTACATCTTTGTGTACCGGTACCCCACCTCGGTAGCGAGCTGGACCACTACCCCTGTAAGCCCCCCACGGCAAGGGCCTCGGGTCATATGGCATCGCACAACCGGAGGCTGCGGCAGCGCTTGTGCGGATGCCCGACGCCGACAATCGAGCGCAACACGCCCAACCGTATCGCAGCACGATTCATCGCGCGGCGGGCGTTTCCGATACCAGCGGCACACATTCGGCAACAGCGTATAACTACCAGCACGCACATTCAGCACCCATCCCTGCTGTTTGCCCTGCTCCCCCGCCCGGTTGCCGCCCGCGAGCCGCTGGCGCTCCGCGCCCATCCTGCGCCGCCGTCACCACGCCGTATTGGTTGTGGTATGCCGCCCACCCAATCCCCGATACCCATTT
>CBHYLN010000076.1:0-25713 GCA_966128725.1 uncultured bacterium
AACCGCCAACGGGTATTGGCCGAACCACAGGAAGCTGCCGATCGCCGCAATCCCGGTCATCGCGCCCATGATCAGGGTGGCGAGCGGCGCGGCGCCGAGCGCCATCGACGATCCGACCAGCAGTACCGCGACCAGCAGGCCCATGCCGGCCCGCTCCGCGTCGCCGCCAAAGCCCGAGAAGCCGAGAATGCCGACGCACCAGGAGGCGGCGACCGCCGCCGTGGCCCGCGCCTTGGACAGAATTTCGTCGCGCGAGATACGCGGGCGATCGCCCAAGGCTACGCCGCGGTTCGAACGGAAATTGAGCACGACCGAGCTGACCAGCGCGGCGGCGAATGCAACCATCGTCCAGATGGGAGCCTTGCCGGCATAGATGATGCCGAGCACCAGAACGATGAGAAGCGCCTTGCCGGATGTTTTCAGCCTGACAGCCATAACCTGTGTGTCTAGTGTATCGTGAGACGTTTGTTCTACTTCAGCAGGTCGTTATAATACGACGTGTCCACCTTCCCGGGATCCGGGCGCACGGCAACGGCCGTTTGCGAGGTGGACGAATCCAGGCGCAGCTCGGTGTCCGGATCGAAGGACTCCAGCAGCTTCAGCCCCTCCACCTCGTAGGTGGCGTTCTCCAGATCGATGGACTTCATGAAGTCGGACGAATAGCTGATCGCCTTCTTCATGCTGCCGAGCTTGCGGGCGATATCCTCTTTCAGATATTCCATCGACTGCTCCACCATCTGCTTCTTCTCGGGATCGCCCTCGAATATCTTGAGCGCCGAGCTCAGCGCCTTGTTGCCGGAGGTAACCGAACGGTACAGATCCTTCTTCAGCTCCAGCTCGTTCTTCGCGTCCTCGATCAGGTAGGCGCTGTTGGTATGCACCTTGGTGAGATACTCGCTGATCTTGGCAAGGTTGTCGCGGATGGGCGTAAGCTGCTTCAGATACTCCTGCACGCGGGCAACCTGCCGCGAAGCGTTCGCCAGCTCGGGCATCATGTTGTTCTCCTTGGCGGCCTGCGCGCGGCTCATCATCTTGCGCATCTCCCCTTCCTTCTCGCGGATCTTCATATCGATCTGCTGCTTCTGCCCCTCAACCTCCACCGACTGCGCATACAGCTTGGCACGCTGCTTCTCCATCTCCTGGATATCATCCTCGGCGATGATGAATGGGTCCAGCTCGATGACAAGCCCCACCAGCTTCTTCATCAGCACCTCGTAGAGATACATCAGGCTCAGGCGAAGCTTCCGATTGGTGATGCAGTATAGGAACACGCCGAGCGCCACAAGGGCAATGCCGAAGTTGATCGTGTTCCACACCACCTTGGTAAGTATCGGGACAAGGTAGTACGCGGCCACAACAAGCAACCCAACCCCTATCAGGATGCCGGGTTTTCCCCCGGGCCTGTCCCAGTAGGATTTCAGCTTCTGCTCGGCATTGGAATCGGCGGCGATGGTCTTAAGATCCATGAAGTAACCCTGGCTATGGCGCTTGTAAGTAGGACTTGATCTTCTGAATATCGGAGGTCACCTTGGCGCTCATCGCCTTGCTGGCGATCTGATAGGCGCTGCTGTTGATCTCGAGCCGCTGCTGTTCAAGCTGGGCTTCCTTGGTCAGCGCCGCGATCTGTGTCTGATATTCGGTGATCTGCTTCGTCAGCAACTGGATCTGCTCGGCGTTCCTTTGAATCCGCCCCTCGAGATCCGCAACGTTGCGTTTGCGCCCTTCCACCTCGCTCGCGTTCTTGTCGGCAAGCGCCTTGTGGAACTGGGCGTTATCCTTTTCAATAACGTCGCTGTATACTGCCGCGCTCTCCAGAAGTTTCTCCTTTGTCAACCCCTGGATCGCCAGCGTTGCGAATACCGCCGCCATCCGAGCGCCTTCATCCGCGATGTGCGCTTCAAGCGTCTCCATCATCTTGAAGAACTCGTAGTAATCCGGGCCGGGAAGGTTGGTACGCTCCATAAGGTTGGAGAAGTGCTTCTCGAACTTGTCCACATCCTCCTTGCTCAGCTCCTCGCGTATGGGCGAGGCCCCCGTAACGGGCGCCGCGGACGGCACGGCCGGGATATGCGAGGGGATTGAGGATGGAGACGGCTGGGAAGCGGACGCGGGCGTATCCTCGAACTCCATGAACACGCCAAGAGCTTTCTTGAAGAACGATGACATTATGGTATTGGTAACAACGTAGATGGGTAGAGAGCCTCTGCCGGAATGCTCGAGATTGCGGTGAAATTACCGTACGGGGGTAGATCTACCAAGCGTTAACTCCCCTTGCGGACCGGCACGTATTGCAGGGGATGGGCGCGGTGATCGGCCGGGCATCGGAAGCCCGCCCTGCCCGCCCTCGAACGCGGCAGCCCAATCGTTGCGCGGTGTTATCGTGGCATGCGCAACCGCCGGGCCGTTGCCGTGCGGATAGCCCGATGGAGAAATGGTCTAGCGGCGCCCCCCCGATGCTTACCGCACCAGAAGGAACGGGCGCAGGGCCGGCCCTTCGGGTGTATCGATCGCAAGGATATATGCGCCGGAGGGACACGCGGCAAGTGAGGCCCGATAGAGATTGCGCGCCTCGCGGATGCCATTACGGACCGTCTCCCCGATGCGCAGGGGCGCCCCAACGCTGATACGCCGGCCAAGCATGTCGTACACGGCAACCGACACAGGGAACTCCGGCACGTCCAGCACGGAATACCGCTCCACCAGAACTGTCACGGCCGAGCCGTCGTGCTCAACAACGGGGTTACGCGCCAGCGTGATCGGTTTTGCTGCGCCGGCCTGGCGCAGGCCAAGCGCCGCGCCGCAGACAAACCCCTCGCCGGTGAAGGTCGCGCCCGTGCCGCCGCCGAAGGCAACCGAGACGCCCTGGCATGGTGTCTCCAGGTCCAAGGTATCGGCCTCGGGCTCGACGCCGGGCTGATAACACACGGTTAACGAACGAGCCTCGCCAGCAGGGATCCACAGCGGAAGCTGCGAGGGTGGCGCCGAGAATGCAGTGTTGCGCCGCATGCGCGCGGAGGTAATCCACACACCCTGGCCACCGCGATTCCGCACGGTCAGCGTATCGCAGCCGGTTGCAGCCACCACCTGCGCCATTGCCGGCACTCCCAGAACTTCCGTTGCGTCGATGATCGCATCATGCACCACCACACCGTTTGCAAGCAACACGCAGCGGCCCTGGCGGGTTGGGTCCACCAGCCGGACCAGTACTCGAACAACCGATGCCGGCGGTCCGGTCTCGATAGCCACATTGTCGCTTTCGGCGCCCAGCGCAACGGAACCAACGCCGCATGTATCAGCGATAGTCACCTCGCCAGCGCCGCACGATACGCTGGCGGCAGCCACGGCCGGCGTGCTGGCGAGCACCGTGGAATGCAGATCGACCCGCAGCGGGTTGGGCACGGTGTTATTATATATCAGCAGCGCACCGGTATAGGTGCCGGGCGTGTCGTACGCGAACCGCACCACAATCGGTATCACGCCGCCGGATAGCAGTTCGGCCGGCAATCTGGGCGAAAGCCGTGTGTAGGCACTGCCAACAACCGTGGCGCTGTCGATGAAAAGCGGAACGGTTCCGGTACTCCGGACCCACACGGTATCGGTTATCGCTCCGGCGCAGAGCACCGTATCGAAGCCGGCATCGGTAACGGCAATCCGTGGCTCGGAAATATCCACCGATACGTTATCCAGCCCCCACGACTCGTTCAGGATGTTTGCCGCCGCCGCATCGCTTTCGGCCATCTCGCCAACAAAATCCAGACGGAGTACCGGCAACGTGTGCGCGAATGTCCTGCGGATATGGTACACCGAGTTGGTAGGCCCGAAATGGCGGAAGGTATACCCCAGTGTGCGCCGTTCGGTCGCGCCACGCATTGCCGCGCCCGGGGTCGATCCGCAGGTATCGGGATAGGTCTGCAGATCCTCATCGAAATTGCTGAACGAGGCGCACCACGAAAATCCGGTGTTCGGCTCGGACAATCGAAACGCATCACCTTCGGTCCGATTGCTTCCATCCCAGCTTCGGATCAGAAACAGATCGAACTGCACCGTCACACTCCGATGCGGCGGAAGCGCGTTCAGCGTAAGATGCACGGCCTGGCGTCCGAACTGCCCCAGAAACCGGCGCGCGCCGATCGGGGTACTGTCGATGCCGATCGGGTTCCGCCATGCAGTACTGCCCGCCGTGGTGCTCCATTGTGGAAACGAGCTGTTGGTCTCGAAATCGTCAGAGTACGCCACGGTCTGCGCAACCGTGCAGGTTGCCGGTAACAATACCAGAGCAGTGATGGTACAGCGCAATCCTGAAAATACATTCATGACGCCGGGGGTTGGTGTGCTGCAACAGAGGAAAGAAATGTGGAACGGCCATGTTCGCCGTGCAGCGAAGCAGCCCGCCCACATCCTACCAGACACACGCGACGGCCCCGGCATCTCCGCCAATGCCGCATTTATGCTTATCGAAGAGTGCGAAAATGGTTGGGGGTGGCAGATGCGAGGCCAATGGCGCCACCAATACAGCAAAGCCTGCCACACACGTCGTGTGAACAGGCTAGCTGAAAATTGCCGCCAACAATTCCTTCCCTACTTCTGAAGCACTACAAAACGAATGGTGGAGGAACCCCCTCCGATTGCAACACGCGCCATGTAAGCTCCCGCTGACAGTGCGGATGTGGGAACCGATACGATGTGCTCGCTCTTGGAGATATGAAACGATGCATTATATGCTTCGCGGCCCAGCATATCGTTCACCGAGATGGTCGCATCTGTCTCAGTGGTCATTGTGAACCGCAATTTCAACTCGGCACCTTGCTGCACTGGATTCGGATATACGACCACGGTCCCTTCGTTGAAGGCCATCACAACCTTTTCCTCCGCTCCCTGGCCACCAATCACAGTCTTGGGGAACGCATAACAAAGCTGGGTTCCCCACGACCACGGCACCATGCCGGTGGTCTGCGAGCACCAATTGCCGATGCTGGTGGGCGATGTTGAGCCACAGCTGGGCGAAGCCGTCACCGGGCCGCCGGAGAATGCTGCACCCGACTGATTGCAGAAGCTGGCAAGGGTTGCGTTGGTCTTGATCAGATACAGCTGGCCGGGATCGGCACCGATCAGGCTCGGGCTCTGTGTGATCCCGTTGACAATGTAGCCCGGGGTCTCGCTGGTATTATTGTGGGTCGCGTTGCTAACAGAGCGGCCTTCATCGTTACCATTGCCCCCATAAATCGCCGGGCCTGCGGTAAGCGCCATCCCAGGCCCAACGGAAACGCGCTGCAGGAATACATCGCTGCCACCAAAACCGGCAATGTTCGTGAACCCGGTTACCATCACGTCCCCATTCAGCGAAAGCGGATTGGCATCCTCCACCAGATCCCATGCACGATCCGGAGCGCCGGCATTGTCGCCGAAGTACAGGCTTGCAACCCAGGTGCATGGATCAGGCCCCAATTCAACAACAAGCGCCTCGTCGCTGGTACTGGTGGTCCCGTTCGAGAAACCGGCAAGCACGATGTCTCCCTGGTATGATCCGTTGCTCAATACCACCACAGAACGCGCTTCGTCGTTCAAGCTTTGCAGCGGGATATCAATCCACGCCACGTTCTGCGGTGACGCGCCAATCCCCCCCGTAGTACCGTTCACCCGCACCACGAATGCGTCGGTCTGGGGCGGCGCAACCGCATCGGAGCCACCGACCGCCACAATATCACCGGAGTTCGGAACGTTGGTCGGCACTTCGGCAACACCATAGAAGTAATCGTCGCTCGTTGTGGTACCATATTGCCGATCCCACACCAACCCCAGGCCACCGTTTACCCGCAGCATATATCCATCACGAGGTCCGGTCGCAGCCGGGTGCCGGGTGGAACCGGCAACGACAAAATCGCCGATATTGGCACTACAACAACCACCCGTTGTTGCCTGAAGGATCTTCCACGCTTCGTCGTCTGTATTGGTGCTGCCATAGATCCGAAGGTTGGCCACCGCACCGGAAGGAAGCAATCGCATGATGAAAATATCCGACGATATCGCATTGCACGATGAGACGGTAGTGGTACCGCACACAATCAACTGTCCCGGGGCCAGCGCGTCTTCCACCACGCTGGTTGCACGCGAGGTTGCGCCAATCTGGTACGTATTCGCCCAGAGCGTGGTGCCGTTTGCGTTGGTAACCACCACCATAGCGTCTGGGCCGGCACAGCCGGAGGTTGTCGTCTCCGCTTCCCCAACCGCAACGTAGCCGCCGCCGGCCAACTGTTTCACGCCGTGCAGACCTGATTCGATACACGCAATGCCCCCGAAGTGATACTGCATCTGTTGCGCTGCAAGCCGGCTAGCCGCGGACAGGAACGCGACCGTTGCAACTGCCGTGAAGCACATTCTCAAGGACCGAAGCAATCTGGTCATGATTGACCTCCTCGTAACAATGAATGGTATGATCGGGGGACCAAATGCGGTTTGGGATATTTGGACCGCCTGACGCACTGGCCCTGATCGCGCGACTGGGCAATGCACGACGCGGTACCACTGTGCTATCGGGACTCCCACAACATCACCCTTCGCCGGACGGCATCAGAGTACATGATGGTGTACGGGGGTGACTCTGGTGGCGGGGGCTGCGGTGGAGGAATCCGGAATTAATGGAAGCACTGAATTCGTGGAGCGGTGGAACGACGCGGATCAATTGACCATTTGGCATGCACGGTATATTTACTACGTCACGCACGGATGTCGTAGTAGGCGAACAACGGGATCGTGCGCGTGGGTCTGCCGAAGACATACGTCCCTCTGGCGCGCGATCCATGTTTTCTGCAAACGATCCCAACCGATGTCTCGAATCACCTGGTGCAACATGCCCCACACGGACAAATAAATTCCATCCCGTAGCCGTATCACGCCTGTATCCCGAGCCGAAAGCAAATAGACGCAACTGCACTCGGGCAGTGCACACGACATCAACAGCACTGCAAGGACAACAACAGGCATTCGCATAATTCGCTCAACGGCTGCATCGATTACTACGGTCTGACATTCTCACACAACACACGTCGCATAATCCCCCAGCTTCTTCATCGCCCCCATCACTCCCCACTCTCCAGCATCCGCTGCATCACCGCCAGAGCGCCGCGCCAGTAGAACACCAGGTGTTTGCGGATAGATTCGGTGGGAAAATTGCTCAGCCGCAACTCCAGCACGGTACCCGTGCCATCCTCCTTCAATGTGAAGTCATGGATGGCATGATTGCCGGGCACATCGGGAAGTTCCGAGAGCGAGCTGAGGTGGCTGTAGCCAAGGGCCTCCGTGGGCTGGAACCGCAGCACCGTGCCCGTGTTCTCGAACGGCATGCCATGCATGTCGCCGCGAATCACGATCGGGTTGCCGACGGCCCAGTCGGTGATGATCTCCAGCTCCGAATCGAACATCCAGCGATTCATTCGCTCCGGCATGGTGAGCGCAGCCCACACCGCGAGCGGCGGTGCGTCGATCACCAGCGATATAAACTCGGCGGCATCGGGCGCCTGTGTGGTTGAACTGGTATCGCCACCACCCCGCCCCACCCCCCATTCGTGCCGCAGAAGACCGAAGGCGATCACATCGCAGGCCTGACCCTTGGTGATCCAGCGTTGGCGAAGCAGGCCTTCCCGGGTGAACCCCAGCCCCTCAAGCAGGCGCGCCGATGCGACGTTTCTGGGATCAACCTCGGCCTCCAACCGGCGCAGGCCCATTGTGCCGAAGGCCGCTTCGATAAGCCCGCCCAACGCTTCGCGCATGTAGCCATGTCCCCAGTATTCACGCCCCAGCACGTACCCAAGCTCGGCGCGCCGGCTGCCTTCGTCGTACCGGAACAGCAGGCAGCTCCCGATAGCCCGTGCCGTTGCTTTTTCCTCGATCACATACTGCGCGGCAAGCCCCGTGGCCTGCATATCCACCATGCGTTTGAACCATGCTTCGGCATCGGCATGCGAGGCCCACGTGGCATAGGGCAGATAACGCGTGACCTCGTCATCGCGGTTCACCACAAGCAGGTCGGCAAGATCGCGTTCGGCCACCGGCCGAATGAGAAGTCGTGAGGTTACAACAGGTCCTGGTGCAGGCAGCGGCATCCGGAGGAGATGAGATATCGGTTGATGCAGGATGTGATCTCGAAGCATCGGCAAACGGGCGCCCGGTGTGCGCAACGCGGAATACCCGCGCCCGAGCCGGCTTATTCGGCTTCGCTTTGCAGGCGTCGCGGGCGGCCGCCGGTAAGATCCTGATGCCGCTGGCCTGCCTCGGCCCAGGTGCGCGGCATTGTATAACGCTCCAGCAGAACGTCATCGATGGCCTGGGCAAACTGGCGTGCGCACACGTTCGCGCTTACCTGGCCAACGCCCGTGCCCAGGCCGGGAAAGGCAACACGGCGAACATGTTCGCGAATCGACCTGCCGGCCAACTCCCCATGCTGGAACACACCGTAGCGCACAAGCCGCAACACCGCGCGCGCGGCAAGGTAGGGGTTAACCGAGTCGCGCAGGATCATCGGCACACGCATTGTTGGCGCCACGATCAGGAACGGGAGCAGGGCGTCGGCGGTCTCCACGATCTCGGCGCTTCCCACAAGAAGCTCACCACCATGATGCTCGGCAATACGATGTTGAACGCGCGCCTGCAGCCTCGTTCCAAACCGCTTCAGGTACACCGCGTCCACCCCGCCATCCATGAAGCCGAAGCTGTTGGCGGGGCTTACAACGGCATCACACGCAACATCGAGAATCGACCCCGCGTGGAATCGGACCATGGAATAGCCGGCGCAGAAGCGCTGCCATGCCATGGCCAGATCATCCGACATTGCCGTAAGGATCAGCTCCACGGTTGCTTGAAATCGGTGGGATGCTTCAGCAAGCAATCCGCCCATCGTGCCGATCACGATGCGTTGATCACGCGCGTTTCAGGAAACGTACTATCACCAGTAGCACAACAGCTCCAACGGTGGCAACAAGGATGCTGCCGATCAGCCCTCCGCCACGCGACACCCCGAACGAACTGAACAGGAACCCGCCGAGGAACGCGCCGATAACACCAACAACCAGATCACCAACAAGGCCGAATCCGCCACCCTTGACAAGTACGCCGGCCAACCAGCCGGCGATAAGACCTACAAGCAAAAACCACAAAAAGTCCATTCCACACCTCCCACTCTCGTATTCGTATTTGGCCCCACGGCCGTTGGGACGGACGGCATGTCAGCCGTTCCCGGCGTCGGCACATGCCGCGCAGGTACGTGACGCCGTCCCTCCCCTGAAAATTTCATCCGCACTGTCCACCGCTCCGATGCAGCAGCATTCCGTTTCGCCTCCAGCCTGCGTCCGACCGTTACCATGGGTTTGCGTGTGCGGCATATTCCGCCATTCGTGACCTCATACGAATAAGCAACCTCCGCAAAGAGGTGCCAACCAATATAGCACATACCAGCACCGGCATTGGATCTATTATCCCGGCGATGCGCGACGGTGTCCGCCGGCCCGACGGTGGGCCCACACCACCTGCGGCGTTGCGCCAACCGCCCGCACCCTGAGCCGCGCACATTGGCGCCCGGTTGCCGTCGATTCGGCCCAATCCTGCATCTGAATGCCCCCAGGCGCTCCGCGATGCCGGAGTGATTCAGCACACCGCTTTCACGCTTTCGCGTATGGCGCATCCCACACGCCTGGCACGTTCCCGGGGCTGGCACGGCATCTATGGCGTAAACCACCGGCGCGCCAGCGATTCGAGATCAACAACATCCTCGGGAATCGGCAGACACTCCAGGTACCAACGCAGGTTGCTGTAACGATGCAGAAGCGCGTAGGCCATGATGCGCATGGGAAGTTCGCTGTCCACGGTTGCGCCATACGCGCCAAGCAGGGCGCCAAGCAGCCCGGGCTCGGCACATGCCACGAAGATCCCGATCGATGCCAGATCGTACTCCGGCGCCCCTGCCATGGCCGGTTCAAAATCCACCAGGCCGGAAATGCGCCACTCGCCATCGCGTTGCTCGGCCAGGAGATGTTCGCGCATGATCTCGGTGTGCAGCAGCACCTTCGGCCCGGTATACAGCGGCGCCCAGCGCGCAAGGAAAGCATCAACCTGATCCAACCACGGCGCTCCCAGGCCCCGGGCAAGTTGCCGCTCGCGACACGTTGCACGCTGCGTGGCGATAAACGTCGGCCAGTCCACCACAAACGGCGTCAACTCGTTCGCCGGTATCGCGTGCAACGCGGCAAGCGCCTCGCCAACCTCGCGCATCAGCCGCAGACGATTGCGCACGGTAATCGAGGGCCACGCTTCGGCCAGCGAAATCCCGGCAAGGCGTGTCATGACGATGTACAACCACTGGCCGCGCTCGCCCGTGGCTACAAGACGCGGCGTTGGGATTGGAAGCCGGCCGCTGATACACTCCAGCACCGCGCATTCGGCATCCAGAAACGGGCGCTCGTGCAACGGGAACAGCTTGATCACATGGCGATCGCCAACGGCAAACACCGGCACCGAACCAGTCGTGAACCGTTGAATGCCACCGCCAAGCGCAAGCTCATCCCGGATTGCCTCGGCGATCGCAGCGCTGTTGTCCTGTGTATCGGTCATGGTGTTATTCGTACTATCGGATTACCATCGCACAGAAATCTCACGCCCCTTCAGCGGCGCGCTTCAGACACTCGGCGAACTCGGCAAATGAAGGTTGGAGATCGGGAATCGAACTCAGCATGAACCGCGACATGAAGCCGGTAAAGGACTCGGTTATCTCGAATCGAACCCGCTCATCGTCCATCGGTATCAGCTCATAGGTCCGGGTGCCGACAAATGTGCCAAACGGCGCACCTCCGCGCCAAACCATCCGGTGCGGAGGCGCGAACTCCGTTACGGTCAGCGGGAACGCGCGCCCCGGGCTGATCCGTGCATACACGGAGACCTTCCTTCCCAGCGCCGCCTCGCCGTCCACCTTGTCGACGGTTGTATTCCACGAAGGCCAGTTCGCGACATCGACAAGAATATCCCAGATGCGCTCGGCCGGCGCATTGATCAGGATCGAGGTTGCAAACGACTTCATGCACGGGGTTCCACATTGTTCGAACGTGCGCAGCGCCAAACGGACATATCATCGGGCAGGGATGCGCAGCATTACGGCGCAAGGTAGGAAATTGTCCGGATGCTCCTGAACGTCGCGATGGGCTATATTCCCGCCCGATGGCGGATTGCCCCACACGCTGAAAGGTTTTCGCGCGGGCAGTACGCCGGGCAACCAGGCCGTTCGCAGCCGCTGGATACACACCCCAATCCAGCCTGCTCCCCGATTACGGCATGCCACCACGGTATGCCAACGGTACCAGGCATCACGCTCACCGCGGGATTCATCATGCACTCAGAAATCATCGACATCGGTTGCGGTAATAACAAGTTGCCCGGCTCCTTCGGCGTGGACCTGCACCCCTACGAGGGTGTGGACAAGGTCGTCAACCTGGACGAAGCGCCCTGGGATCTCCCGTCGGCTTCGTTCAAACGCATCAACGCCACGCATGTGATCGAGCACGTTCATGATTTGGTGATGTTCATGCGCGAGATCCATCGCATCGCGCAACCGGACGCCGAGGTGGTGATCGTTACCCCGCACTTCTCCTCCTTCAACTCCTGGGCCGATCCCACGCATCGGCGCCACATGACCTCCAACTGGCACGAGCTGTTCGATACCGGTTATCTGGCGGCACAGACCGGCCGGTTCGCGTGCGTGGAGTCGGGCGTGACGTTCGGGCAATCGTTCCGAAGCAAGATCGGCAAGATGCTGGTGCGCCTGTTCGGCCTGCGGTCGTGGGAGAAGACGTACGCATTCAGCTATCCGGGCATGGATCTGCGAACGGTGCTCCGCGTGGTGAAGGGGTAAGCAGCTTTCGGGAGCATCATTACTCCACGGCTCGAAGTAGGAACGTCGGGCACCAGCGGACTCGACCTCGGAGTCGTAGCGGATTCTACACCGGGGGCGCCATCACCACACCACAAGCCGTGCCGCGCGATATCGATCCACGGAAATTTGTACCATCACGGTATAGGCGCCGGGCGCGAGCCCATCCAGCGCAATGCCCACCGACGCCACACCCGGCTCGACGGCGCCGCTGCGAACAACGCGGCTAAGATTGTCGGACAGCGCCCATCGCGCACCGGCGCCCGCTGGCTCGCCGAGCAGAACGTCCACACGCCCACGTGCGGGATTGGGAACAACGGTCAGGTCGGAGCGCGCCGTTATTGGCGAACTTTCAACACCGGCGGGCGTCGGCGCCGAAACTACGAGCCCGTAGATATCACTGATGCCGTTGCGCCGATCCTCCCACACCACCACAAGCGAATCGCCAGCATACGTTCCCGACGGGCGTCCCCCTGGCCGGGCACTGCTGGTCAGCACTTCCTCCGCGCGTGATGGGCGCAACAGACTGTCGAGCGGACGCAAACGTATGCCGTCGGGCCGTGCAATCACGCAGGCAAAGCCATGATCGGAAGGATTGCGAACAACGTCTACCCATGTCGGGTCGATGCCGGCAGCCGGCGCCGTGTACTGCGCCCGAAGGTTCAAGACTGTGTCCAGAAGTTCGATCACGAAGGTGGAGTCGGCACCGTACTCGGTGTGCCACCACAGCACACCCCCATCCGGCAGCATATAGGCCCGAGCCGGTCCGCCCATTCCGGTTCGCCGTGAGCGTACACGAACGTTCTGGTATATACTTCGGTCCCACCGCCACACATCCACGCCGCCGTCGGCAACAGTGATCGCGCCCAAAACACTCTCCACGAGCGGCAGGATGACGTCCATCCGCCTGAACGGACCCGCTTGCTGACCAAGGAACAGCCCTCCGTCCTGATAAGAATACAGAACGCTCACAGAATCGCTGCCCACTTTCGACCGACAGAGCGCAACGGACCTTCTGCCTGCCGGCGACACGCCACACTGCGGCAGATAGGCAACTCCGGGATAGGTATCGTATTGGGACGTTTGCCTCTGCACCCACTCGTGCGTCAACGGTAGGAACATGGACAGCGTACCGTATCCGTCCGGTAGCAAACCACACGCCATCAAATAGAACCCGGAGCCGACGCTTTCGATTGCGCTCGGGGTGCGCTTCCAACTGCTGAGGCTATACAATGAATCCGGGAGATCGATACTTCCGATCCATACCAGGCCATCACCCGCATCGCGTCGCCACCGGGCAAGACGTGCCTTGGGCGTCAATTCCCGCTGTATCCACCCCACCAGCACCTGATCATCCTTATAGGTGACACATGGTGATCGATCAACCACATTGTACCACCGCGGAACAATCGGAGCGCTGAGCACAACGGAATCGGGTACGACCCTAGTTGCCGAGTATTTGTCGGAGCTATCCCGGCTTCCAACAAGCACAACGCTGCCGTGACCCAGAGTCGCCGTGCGGATCACGCGCGTGGCATTGTCCGCAGCAGCCCACTCTGACACATACGAATCCATTCTGCTGCGCGGTGTAACGTAGAACCCAACGGTATCGTAGTACACAGAGTCATGGTATTTCCCATGGTCGTCGACCCATTGATTACGGTGTCTCAACGCAATGCGAACAAACACCAACGTTGCGCGCTCCTGTTTCTCCCACACCCGGTCAACGTAAAACGTATCGAAATGACTACGTGATTGACCGCCGTTCGCCAACGTCGTGTACGGAGATTCCCAATCGAATTCTCCCGGCGGAGGTCGGGTGCTCCCGTCCGTGTATATCGTGTGCCGGACAAGATAGAGGAGGTAATCAAGCCAGACGTTGCTTCCGCCGCCGCCGAGGAAAGTAAACTGGGTAAGGTAGGTGATCGAGACCTTCTGGTTGCGGTCCCACATCGAAATGCGCGGACGGCTGAACGCTCTGCTACTATCGTCTAGATATGGCCATACAAGCCGATCCGGCTTCCTCGAAAGCGGCGTGTCATACTCTGCTCTGGACAGCGAATCCCGCGACGCGATAACACCGCCAGCACGCGAAAGGAACACCAGTGCATCCGGAGGGATGTCGCCCATCACCGGAGCAATCTGCGGCACGCCACTGGAGTCCACCAGCCAGATCGTCCGACCGATGGCGATCGCCGTGAGATCGGGATCGCCCGCAACGGGAGCAGCGCGTTCCATCGCGGGGAGCTGGACAACGCGCAGCGGCAAAATCGGGACGCCAAGCGTGTCGGCATCGCGCGTCATGACGGCGCCAAGCCCGGATGCCTGCCAGACGTATCGATAGCCCCGCGGAATAGGAATCACGTCGAATCGTGCGGGATCGAAATCCACACCGTTGGCCAGCACGGCAACAGGACCCAGCGTTCCGGCAGTATCGACAACCCGCACCCGAATCTGTACCGCCGGTGAAAAGCGCACATCGAGCCACGCCACAACGAAATGATCGTTCACGTTCACCACAACCAACGCACGTGATGGGCCGGCGGCCGTATTGGTAATCTCGAACGGTCGGCCGTATGGGACATTGCGCCCCGAAGATGATGGAACGTAGCGCCCGGTAGAGCTGTCCTTCGGCAGCGCGATGTGATCCACGAACTGCCCCATGAGAGCTATGCGTGTATCGGCGCCGGCGTCCAACGATGTGCTCCAGACAACGAGCGTACGGTTGGCAACACGTGCGCCGTATTGCAGCAGAACGGAATCGGGAAGCCTGGGCTGAAGGATTTCGGAGGTCAGGCGAACGTCATGGTCCTGTGCACGAACTCCCAGCGGCAGCAGCGCCGGATATGTGAAGAACAGAAGCAGAATGATGATCAGTGCGCGAGCCGGCGTAAGCATACGGAGAATCCCCATGATGCAACATCGGTGGTTGTTGGCGCCGTTCCATGTAAACCCGTGAATCATGATAATGTTAGCTACGCCAGAGAATGACCGTGCCCGTCGTGGGGCAGCCGCCCACCCCGCCGCTCAGCGGCGAGAAGTTCGCGGCGTCGGCGATCGCGCCCGCCTCCAGCGTTGCGATATCGCCACCAATGGCATGGGGCCTGGTCCGCATCCGGCATTTCTCCGGCTGCCGTTGTACGGGCACGGTTAGGTATGTATATCTCTGGCTCACCAAAAGGCCGTGGTGTTTCCTCGACTTCACCGACGATCCAACGGCGACTTCTCCGCCGGCGCATGGCCCAGGGAAAAACGGACCGCAGATGCATTATGGGCCAGGGGACAGCATCATCAGGTCACCTGGTTGTGGAATCCTTGACAAGTGACAGCATTGTTAGGTCACTCGCGAAACGGACGCGGGGGAAGCTGGAATGGGATCTCAGCCAGTAACGGTTGTACCAGTGGCCTGCGTCGTCGCAGAGCGTAGCAGTAGATGCGATTCTGCTCCAGATGCGCCTCGCAGCGCACCAAGCGACGCAGCCAATGGGGAACGACCGTGACGTGTCGTCCCAACAGATGAACGGCTCCACGGTCGTCGGTGCGACGCAAATAGATGATACATCCCTGCGGATGTGCTTGCAGATCAAGCTGCCACCCCTCGGGGAACGCCCGACGCGGCGGAGCGGATTCACGCTGCGTGGCTGATCGTATGCGATAGGCTCGCAGATACTCTTGTGACCGTGCGGTAACCTGCTCGATGGAAGTGAAGCCGAAGCGTTGCCAGAACTTCTGTTGCCAGCGTCCGTTGAAGCTCTCGATGCTGGCTTGAAAGCCGGTCTCACGCGGTACGGTAAACACCGGTGTGATCTTTAGGCTGAGGCACTGGCGCATGACACGGCTGATAACATCGCGGTGCTGATGAGGGCCTTGGAAAATCGTCGCATTGTCAAACTGGGCATAGCCGGGTACTCCGAAGCTCTGCCAATGCTCGATGAGTGCATTGACAACCATACGTGCCGACAGGCTGGTCGTCGGCCAGGCATTGACGAGGCCACCATGCAGTGAAATGGCCGTCAGGACGTCGAACTGTGGGCCTTGCTTGGTAACCAGATTCTCGATGGCATCGAACTGATCAATGTCGGCTTGCGGGGCTGCGCCTAGTGGCAGATACCATCCACGGGGTGGTGGTGGATGACGCTGGTGCGCGCGCGCATCGAAGGCGCCGAGCCGCTCGAGAATACGTTCCGAAGCAAGATCGGCAGGATGCTGGTGCGCCTGTTCGGCCTGCGGTCGTGGGAGAAGACGTACGCATTCAGCTATCCGGGCATGGATCTGCGAACGGTGCTCCGCGTGGTGAAATCGGTGTAAAGGGCAGCGCGGCCCCCTGCTTCAGGCGTTCCAGGACTCGCCTGCACCGTTGGCCCACACAACGGACGTCTGGATCGAGCCATCGGCATGGAGCTCCAGCCGCCGGTATCCCTGGCGCGCGGTGTCGATCGTGTGCACATCCATGAACCGCGCACCCTTGGGCACGTCCGGACCAACCGGGTGCGATGCCTGCACGCACGTGGAGGGTGCGATCATCACCCGGATCCCGTTCAGTACCGTGTCGGCCTCGCAATGCGTGTGCCCCGCGACAACAGCACGAACAACCGGATGGCGGCCCAACGTGTCCATGAACTCCTGAGCGTTATCCAATTGGCACTGCGGCATGCAGCACAGCGGTAACGGCCCGTGATGCAGGGCCACAACGGTATGCCGGCCCTCGGCCTGCCGCAGCGCATCGTCCAACGCATCAAGCTCCTGCTTGCCACAGTGCCCGTGATCATATCCGGCCACCTTTGAGTCGAGCAGAATAATCCGCCACCCCGCCAGACCCACACTGCGCTCCAACCGGATCAACCCGCCCGGCAGATGCGTCCGCATCTCGGCAGGCGCATCGTGATTGCCCGGGATGCAGTACACCGGCAGCCCGAGCCCCGCCAGCAGGCCGCGCACGCGCCGATAGGATTCCGCCGAGCCATCGTCGGAAAGATCACCGGTTGCGATCACCAGATCCGGACGCCACGCATCATCGGTTATCATTGTTACCAGCGCTCGCAACGTGGCGAAGGGATCAACCCCGCCAACCGTCCCGCCCTCCTGGGCCACAAGATGGAGATCGCTGATCTGTACGATCCGCACGGGCTTGGATGTCATGCCTTCTCCCGATAAACCTGTCATGCCTTCTCCTGATACATCTGAATGCGGCCGTTGCGCCCGTGGCAAGCAGAAACCGGCAGCGCAATCGGCAATCACAACCGGCGCAGAATCAAACGGGCAACACGCATGGGCTACTTCGTCGTAGATGCCGTCACCCAGCCCTGCTCCTTGAACACCGCCCAGATGGCCATGCAGTGGCCGTGGCCCAGATCGAACTCCTTCTTCAGCCACGCCACAAGTTCGCCGGCCTTCATGTCCGGACTGAATACGCCGGCTGATTCGGCAAGCGCCTTGAACTGCTCTGGGGTATTGCCGGTTTTGGCCTTGATGTTGTCGAGATATGCCTGAAATGACATCGGTACGCTCGCACGGGAATGGTTGAACAACACGGACTGATACCACAGCCAACAATACTACCTAATTCCGCACACGAGGCCGAACCCTCGCATGCGCTGCACAGCACCACGGCACATGCCTGGTATGGGGTTGGCGGCTATATTTGGTGCCGATCGTGGCAGGACGGATACCGTCCGGCGATCGCGATTGCCAAGCCGAACTTCCATGCCGCGCCGGCCCCATGAACGAGACCATCAACAATCTGGAACGGGAGATTGCAAATCTTCCGGAGTCGCAGCCACGCGAGCGGGCGGAGCGGCTTAACGCGCTGGCGTTTGCCCTGCATCGTTTCGACATAACCCGCGCAGCCGCAACGGCCGCCGAGGCATATACGCTGGCGACAACGGTTGGCGAGGTGCGCACGGCAGCCCGCAGCCTGAGCATGATGGCCGAGTGCAGGCGAAGGGCCGGCGCCGGCGCCGAGGCGTTGGAACTGATCGAGCGGGCCGAACGCATTGCAACGGAGCTCGGCGATACACGGATGCTGGCGCAGTCGCTTCACCAGAAAGGGATGATCCTTCACACGCTGGGCCGGATGACCGAAGCGGTAGGCGTGTTGCAACAGGCAATCGATATCGCCGCAACGCTGGAACGTAATGACGTGCTGATCGGGGCACACGACGTGTTGGGTTTGGTGTACCACGGGCTGGGCATGCGGGCACAGGCACTGGAGCAACACCTGCTTGCACTGGGACTGCTTGGCGAAGGCACCTCCGATGCTCATGCGGCCGCGCATACAAACGTCGCAGGCCTGTATCTGGCGATCGGCGATGACGTTCACATGCTGAAGCACGCCGCAACGGCGTTGGAGATCTATCGCAAGCTGGGCAACAGCATCGGCGAGGCGGGAACGTTGATGAACATCGGCATGTGCCACGAGGAACGTGAGCGGTGGGCCGAGGCGCTCGCGTATTACGATCAGGCCCTGGCGCTGGCCCAACACCATCCGGAGCTCGACCTTCTGCCGACGTTGCTTGGGAACATCGGCACCGTGCACGAACGGCTGGGCGCGTATACCGAAGCGCTGCGCTGCCACGGCAATGCCCTGGAGCTGGCACGGGAAGGCCGACCGGGCGTGCGCGCCAACATCCTGCGCTGCCTTGGCACTCTGCACATATCAATGGGCAACATCGATGCGGCGGCGGCGGCACTGAGCGAGGGGCTGGCAATTGCAGAGCACATCGGCGATGCCGCACTGCGGGCGCTGTATCACGACGAGTTCGTGCGTCTGCACGAAACCACCGGTGACGCCCGCGAGGCACTGCGGCAATACCGGCTGGCGGCCGAGCTGCGCGAGCAGACGATGGGCGATCAGGTTCGTGCCAGGATTCAGGAGCTGCGCATCGAGTACGAGCTGCGCCGGATGCAGGCCGAACACGAGCTGATGCGGGAACGGACCGAGGCGCTTCAGGACGCGGTGGAGCAGAAAAGCCGTGAACTGGCCGCGATGGCCCTGCACCTGGCACACAAGCAGAAGTCGCTGACGCGAATGAAGAAGGAGCTGGAGCGCCAGCCAAGAACCGGCAAACGCGGGGAGCGGAAACTGCCCAGGAGCATCAGGGAGGCCATCGATGCCGAGATCCATTCCGAACATGAATGGGAGCGCTTCCGACGCCATTTCGACACCATCCATCCGGAGTTCGTCGGGAGACTTTCGGGCCAGTTCCCGACCCTGACACCAACCGAAATCAAGATCTGCGCGTTGCTACGGCTTCAGTTGTCGAGCAAGGATATTGCGGCCCTGCTCTGCGTTTCGCGCCTCACAGTGGACACTCACCGCCAAAGCCTGCGGCGCAAGCTGGGGCTTGCACCGCGCGCCAACCTCGTGGCGTTTCTCCTGGCATTCTAAACATGCCGGGCGCCCCAGTTTCACCACCCATCTACCGAATAAATACCGGTTCGGATTCGGCTGATATTCCACCATTTCGCCCCTTTTTGCCCATCGCCAACCGTGACCCCACGCCCACGTGAGGAGTCTGGTAGACAACAGGGCGAGCGTACCCAGGATCCCCGAGTTGCGGCAGCGAAGAACACGCCGAGCACTCACCCCTGAATCGATTCGCCTTCCTCCCATTCAACACAGGAAGCGACCATGCACCCTCGACACTTCTCCGCACCAATATTTGCGGTCATGCTCCTGCTGGCCCTGGCGGCCACAGCGCACGGACAGCAGACGGCACAGTGGGATATTATCGACACAACGTTTACACAGTACTTCGATGCGAACAGCCTCTTCAACGAACAGGACATGTTGATTGCCGCCGATGAACGTCACATGGTGGCCCTCTGCACAGGACACTACGCTCCGCTCGCGCAACGTGTACGGCGCACAACCGACGGCGGCAGCACCTGGAGCGACGTGTTGGTGGACACCACGGCAACCGACTGGGTCACGATCGCGCATCCCTCCCCATCGTTGATCGTGATCGCGGGCGACACCGCCGAACACATCGGGGCAGGCAATTCGGATCGGGTCCATGGCCGATACATGGTATCGCGCGACGGCGGCGAACACTGGGTCCGCACCGCGCTCGACTCCGATACCCACGTGATAGACATCTCCATGTGCGATTCGCAGCATGGCGTCATGGTGGTGCTGAACTCGGCTGGGACCGATGCGGACGACTATCTGCTGAGCACCACGGACGGCTGGAACACAACGGCCAGGATTTCTCTGCCGCAAGGGTATCACTATTCCACACAGATCGTGTGCCCGGCCCCGAATGTGTACATCCTGCGATCAACGGATCACGATATGAAGTATGCGGTGTTACGCACCACAAACGGTGGCGCAACGTGGAGTGTTTCGAGCAAGTCGGAAACGGTGTTCAAGATGAGCTTCCAGAACGCGGATACCGGATGGTATGCCACGGGCGAGCGATCCGGCCACGGCGACCGCAAGCGCGATATCATAATGCGGACCACCGATGGCGGAATGAACTGGCATACCATGCTGGACCGCGAGATCGGCGAACTGCCGTTCGGGCTTTCGTCGGTAGCGTTTGCCGATGCGCGGAACGGCATCGCCGTTGGCAATCTCAACAAGATTCTGCGCACAACCGACGGCGGGGTAACGTGGGTGCAGGAGTTTCCGCCGCTCCCGGCATTGATGCTCCCGCTGTGTTCGGTGGTGTACCCAACGCCCGGGATGGCTCTGGCAGTGTACAGGAACGGCCCGATCATCCGATACTCCGGCGTCCAGACACTTCTTATGCCAACCTTCATCTCACCGGTGGGCCAGAATACTACCGACGTGAACAATGTGTCGGTGGAATGGACACCAATCCAGGGAGCAACCGGCTATCAACTGGTTATTGCGGGCACGCCGACCAGCACGGGCGGAACGTGGGATACAACGATCTACAAGAACCCGACGGTTGACACGGTGATGAGCGGCACCAGCATTGTGCTGAACGGGCTGCGGTACGACCACATCTATTATGCCCGGGTGCGTGCCTTCAACCCCACGCAGAGCAGCATCTGGTGGCGCGCCGAGGGACTGTTCGTTACCCGCAAGTCGTCAGCAGGGGCCGGGCCGGGCCGCGAACAGACCGAGCGGAACGCCGTCCGCGTGCTCCCGAATCCAGCCGGGAACATGGTGACGATCCAAACCGGAGAACATCCCCACGGCGGCACGGTGACGATTTACGACGCACTGGGCCGGCCGGCGCGGACCGTTCCCATGGACACACAGCCAGGCATCACGCTTGATGCGAGCACCCTGCCCGAAGGCGTGTATACGGTTGTTGTGGCCGGGCCAGGAGCCGCCCAGCGAACCGCACGGCTGGTGGTAGCGCGGTAATGCATTGGGCCGGATCACGCCACAAACAACGGTTCGGTGAAACAGCCCGGCACAGGCCCCTGTTTCACCGCACAGGATCGCGGGCACGGCCATGTATTCCGGTCGTGCCCGCGATTCATTTCCGCCCACGAAGACATGCAAGGAACCGGATGTCCCTACAGACGTATGGATGCCAAGACACTCAGATGCCGACTCACCTAGATGCTGATTTTCGTGACAACAAGGCGAACGGCATTTTCGTTGTTCTGGAACACCACTTCCTCCACCTTGTAGATAACCGATGTCAACGCCGCACCCATTGCCACATAATCGCCCTGCTTCGGTATCGCGAAGCACATGGCATCGGCGGCATGAATAAGTCCGGTGATTTTTCCACCGTTCGCTGTGAACATTTTCACCTGAATCATTGCGATCGCTCCTTTGATTGAAATGAACTGAACTGACGACATGGCCTGCGCCAGCAAACACGCCATATACGATGGCTCCGAAGCCAGGCGTGGCATCGGACGTGCTGGCCACATTCCTGCAACCAAGATATCCGCGGGCTACCACAGCCGGCGACATATGCTGCCACAGTTCATCCCTGGCGATAAATATTATGGGCGAATGATTGCCATGCCTGGGAAGAAATCGCTGTCCCTGATCACGTGTTCTGCATTCTCGGCATGGTGACAACAACTGGCAACGGTGGTGATTCATCGTGACGGAGGAGAAATGGCGTTCACATCATGGCGGGATAATCAGCCCTGGCATTGGGACGTGCTCGGAATGCATCATGTGCATTGTCCGCTGTCCGGATATCAGGACCCTGGCATACACAGGTACCCTTCAGGGTGGGTCCATCTTCATGTACTTACATCGCCCATTCGCACGCGGTACTTTTGCAACCGTAAGAACACACGAACATACCCCCGCAACGAACGTCAGTGGTGGCATTCACATTGGTCGCGACGAGCGCAACCGCTGTCATTTCCATCAATTCCATCATCAAGAGGTGATGTCATGAATCATTTCCACTACACGTCGCACAGGGCAATCGTTTTCGGGGTGCTTGCGATGGCATTTTCGTTGATCGCGTTGATTATCCCGGCAAACCTTCGCTCGGCGCCAGTTCCGGTGCCGATGGGGGACAACTCGCAGGATATCACGGTACAGATCGCCGGCGCACCGGCCGATGAGTTCCCCATTGATCTTACGGTGAACTACCAGAACGGCAGCCAATCGGCCTCGTACACCGAGAACACAACGCCGCTGCCGGCCTCTGAGGACGAGCCGCTGAGTTTCGACGGGTCGCTGCTTCGCGGAATCCCGGGATTCGGCAACGTTGAATCGGCCACGGTGTTTGGTGTAACGGTTCTGCGCGATCGCCCGGCGGTGCAGACTCAAGTCAACGGATTAAGCGTCTCGATTCGCATCTACTACTACCAGTGCTGCTGCTATCTCGAGATTCGTTTCTCACTCTGACACCAGCATAATCCGGCATGCGCGGAACGCAACCTGGCGGGACTGTTGTGCCCGCCAGGTTTGCCAGTTCTTGGTAACCCCCACAGCTATCGACCAGATGCCCGTATTTATCGCGGGCCGAGATGCGTTGCCTGTAATACGCCCGGCGCCGGCATCACACTATTCACCAGAAAGGATGTGATGGCTGTGCATCCAGTAGCCCAGCAAGACGGCAGCCACGATTGAAACAGCCGTGACACTCCCGACAACGGTGGTTTGTTTTCCGCCTGAGAACCAGCGAACAAGACCAAAGTTCAGGCCGATAAACCCAAGGGCAAAAATTACAAACACGCGCTCGCGGCCGATGATGAGAAAGCTGAGATACGCTGCTCCCACTACGGAGGCCACTACACCACCCACAACGGCCATTACCATCGAACGCGGCGTATCGGTCATTTGCTGTGTGTGTTCTTCGTGTGCATCGCCAACCGCTTGCACAAGCGCTACAACATCTTCCCCATGAAATCCGCTGCTCGCAAGCCCTTGGAGGATGGTATCCTGCGAATCATTCGCCTCAAACAGGCGCTTGATTTCCGGGACCAGTGCGGATAACTCCGCCGCACGCCGACGTGCCGCCTCCACGCGAGCAAACAGTGCATCCTTCCCACCACGTGCTTCGGCCTCTTCCTCCATAATCTGGACGCTTGACGGCGTAAACGAATCCGGGTCACGTAGTGCGTTTACCAACTCCCCATCGCTGTAACGGGCTACCCTGTCGCGTAGTTCCTGGCTCATGACAATGGAAACTGAAGGTTGCGTTGTGACGTTTCGCGATGAGGTTGAACCAACTTGCACGCACAACCGGATGTATTCAGGCACGGCGGCGCATGGCCGAGACAAGGAACAACAGGTTGCCGGCAAGGAACGCGATGTTCACGGCCCGGGCAAACGGCGGCGCGCCCTCAGGCCAGATCTGGCCGAGCAGCACAACAGCGTTCAGCACCAATAACACGATGGCGATTGTTCGGATACGAGTGTTCATGATTGAGCAGTGTTGATCGATATGTGTGGCTCGCGCGCCATACGCGCCCCAGCCACTTACCCCCGCGCCTTCGCGGCCGCTTTCTCCAGGTTCTCCAACACGCGGGCCTTCACCAGGCGGGCAATCAGCTCGTACGGCATCGGCGCGTTCAACGGAAACCGCAGGTTCCCCTTCTCACCTTCGTACTCAGCCGCCTCCTGCCGCAGCTTCGGATCGCGCACCGGCGGGAAAAATCCGATATGGCGCTTGAAGGCGCCGAAATGCACCAGGTTGCCGGCCAGCACAAATGTGGGCATCCCGTAGCCGATCTTCTCGGCCGCATCGGGTGCCGCCTGGCTGATCGTGGCACGGATGCGTTCCAGAATTGGCCGCACCTCCTCCGGCTGCAGCGCTATGTATTCGTCGATCGTTGCCGGAGCATTGTCACCGGGCGCCATGATACCTCCTGTGCGATTGTAGGACCGTGAAGGCGCGTTGCATAAGGGCTCGAGGCACGCGCACTGTGCCTGCCCGCATCACAGCGGATTGTTCCACGCCGTATTCTGCAGTACGATGCGGTAGCCGTCGGGGTCCTGAAACGTGCGGCCGCGCACGGCCCAGTACGGATTGAACGGCGCAACCTCCACAAATGCCGCCGCCAGCATATCGGCACACCGCTGCTCCCATTGGGCATGGTCCGGAATATATAACACAGCAAGGTCTTCCTGGGTTGGCGCCGGGACCACCGGGTGATGCCGGCACAGCGTGAACTCGAAGTGATACTCCGCATCCGCATAACCCAGCATCACGCCATCGAATCCGTCGTGGTTCTCGAAGCGCGCAAGCACGCGCATCCCCAGCCCACCGCAATACATGCGTTCGGTTATGGCCAGGTCGCGCACGGGGCGTGCCACGCGGAGATGAATCGACACAGGCTCGACGTTATTCATCTGGAAGTATGGGTAAATGGGTAAGCGTACGGTTCAAGGCTTCGTCCGCACGGTGCACATGCCTAACGTTGCTGGAACACAACCCGGCCTGCACACCTCCCCACCCCGGAGAAGCAAGGGACGCCAAGCGGCATGGCAGCCGCGCGCCTGCCCTTATTGCTTCAGGCATGCGTCAAGATACCGAAGCACCTGGCCGGGCAGCTCGGCATGGAAGGCTTCGCGATCGAAGCCGGGCGGATCGGTGGAAGGAAGAAATGCCGGGCTGCGCATCGCGGGCGGGAATGGGCTGAGGAACGAGAAATGGCCGGCGTTGGGGACCACCACCAGCGTTACGCGATCCCGATCGGGCACGCGATCCAGCACGATGTTGGCCTGCCAGCGCGGCGTGTAGGGGTCATGTTCGGCAACAAACATCAGGATGGGGACAGCCACATTCTGCAGGGAATCGCCCGGCAGATACCACGGCGTTGCCGGCGCCATGAGCACCAGCGCACGCACACGCGAATCGGCCACAACGTCCACCGGCCGATCGCGCCCGTACCACGGCGTGCCGCCGGCAACGGCCAGCGCGGTGTAGCCGCCAATGGAGTGGCCCACAATGGCAACGTTATCCGCCTGAACAACGTGCGCGAAGAACGGATCGGCGGCAACGGCATCGATGGTATGCCGCACGTGCCGTGGGCGATACACAAGATTCTGGTACGTGTCGGCAAGGTGGTTGTCCTCCCGGTTGTTGCCGTGGTGCTGTACCAGAGCAACAACGTAGCCGTTGCGGGCCAGGCACGTTGTGATGCCCCGATACAGCAGGTGCGAGCCGCTGTTGCCGTGAGATATCACCACCAGCGGGTAGCGACCATCGGCCACGGGCGCGTTGGTGCTGACCTCGATGGTATACGGCCCAAAGGCCACCGGGGCCGAGGGAACGTCCGTGGGATACATCACAAGCACCGGGAACTCGATGCTCTCGGCTGGATCGGTTATCCGCATCTGGCGACAGCCAACAAACATGTGGGGTTCGGAATTCATATACACAGGGGTTACAGGCCGTAGA
>CBHYLN010000077.1:0-25573 GCA_966128725.1 uncultured bacterium
GTCGAGCGGCAAGGAGGCGGGCCGCTGGATGGAGGCCCGGCGGCGTCTGTGCGATCGCCGGAAAAGCCGGCGGCCGAGCCTATCGATACGGTAAATGCCGGGTTCCCCCACAGCAACGACATATCAACAACACGAAATTCCCCCCGGTCGGCCATCGGATTTGCCCGGAACGGTTCGTGCAGGAATATGGAACGGCTTGTTGTGTTTGCAAGCGGTGACTGGCGGGCCTCGCCAACGGCAGCCTGAAACGTGAGTCGATCAACCTTCGTTACGGCAGTTGCGCTCCAACCATCGGCACGCATGTAGTCCATGTAATCGCGATGCACCAGGGCGGCCAGCACCGAATTGATGATTGTGGGATAACCACGATCGGCCGAGGCGACGGCTGCTTCGCTGAACACCCGACCGCTTACCGAAAGTGCGATCGGGTCATCCGGCAGGTTCAGGATGTTGACGCTGAGCTCGGCGGAGCCCACCGGGCGGCGCATCCCGAAGCTGTACGCGCCCATCGTGGAAATCCCGACAGCGCCTAGGCGCAGGCCCAGATTAAGGCCGGCCGTGATGGACTCCACACGGTTGAACACAATATGCGGCGATATGGAGATCGGGATACCGTAGTCGCCATTGGAGTTGCCGGTTGTGTCGGCAATGGCAACCAGGCTGTCAACCGTGCGGTACGTTGTCTTTTCCTCGGCCGAAAGCTCGCTGAGCGAATTTCCCTCCCAGAACTCCGGTCGCGAGGAGTCGGCGTTGGGCGCGGCTGTCACCGGCGCCTCGGTGTTGTATACCGAGTCCGGTATCGGCGCATTTACCTGCAGCTCCGTGAAGAAGCTGGTGGCGGTAAGCCCGGCATCGATGTCGGCGAAACCGCGGAGAAGTTCCACGCGCGCGCGACCGGTAACCTCCAGGAACGTCGGCTCCCAGATATCGTTCTCCAGCCTGTCGAACTTCTGGCGCAGTCGGAGATCGCGCACGAAGGAGATCGCCGTTGTTGCGGACGGGCGAAGGTCCACATCGATCAACGTGTAGTTGGCTGCTACGATCTTGATCGTGCCCTCGAACGTTGGCAGCAGCTTTGTTGCGGCGTGCACGCCGATCACGTACACGATCTGTCCGTTGAGCATGCTGCGCTCCTTCAGTTCGAACCTGTACCTCGAGAGCGTGCTGGCATTCAGGGGCGATGGGATCGTGGCGTTGAGCACCTGCAGGTCATCGTCGTAGAAACTGATGAACGTGGCCATTGCCATGAGATTGCTTTCGGCGGGAATGTTCGCGGTCTGCCGCCGCTGAATCACAACCATCCGTGTGCCGCGTTCGGAAAAGTACATGCGGGAGAATGTCTCCAAAATGCCCTGCCGATCCTTGTCGGCGAGTTTGCCGAAGGTATTGCCCTGAACGTCGAACGACATCTTGCTGTACAGCAGCCCCTGAACGGTTTTTGCGCGTTGCCGGTTTTCGTTCTTGCGCTGGATTGCCCGTTGGATGATCTGGTCGGCGCTGAGTTCGGCGGTGACCTCCACAACCTGACCGCGTATGGATGCTGGGCGCAATGCCACGGCAAGGCGAACAGGGTCGCCAGCAAGGGTCACGCTGATGCTGGTGTCGTGGTAGCCGATCGAGGAGATGGTGATGCGATATGTTCCGGCGGTAAGCGGCAGCCGGAACCGCCCGGCCGACGAGGCATACGTCCGCTTGCCGATGTCAACCACGCGCACGGTTGCGCCGCCAATGGCCGAGCCGGATTCGGCGTCGGTCACGGTGCCTTCCACCACAGTTGTGGTTTGGGCATAACACGTTGTACAGGCCAGCACGAACAGCGCAAGAAGGAGACAATGGCGCATAGGTCGCATGATTGGTTGAGTGAGAGTTCCCGGGCATTGTCGGCAGCGTGGCTCGATTGCCTCGGTAGTACTGCACGACGCATACATGTGAAACACGACGCGTCCCGTCAGATTTGCAACAGCCGGCGCGCGCGGTCAGCATGGCTGGGGGGATAACGCGGAACGGGCCGGCACGAAGACCGCGCCAACCCGTTCGTTTCTTCCGCGCGTTTCTCCGCGCTCAGAACGCCATCACCTTGGCGATGCGTTGGCGGATAGTGGCCGGGGTAGGAACCACTGCTTCCATCAGACCCGGGTTGTACGGAATGGGGCAATCGGCGGTTGCCATACGTTCCACCGGAGCGTCCAGCCAGGTGAAGGCGTCCTGTGCAATGGTCGCGGCAATTTCGGCGCCAACGCCGCATGTCCAGTTGTCCTCGTGAACAACGATGCAGCGATTGGTTTTGCGAACCGAACGCAGCACGGCCTCGCGGTCCCACGGGATCACGGTGCGAAGGTCGATAACCTCGACATCCGCCTCGGAGCCCTCGGCCGCCTCCAGTGCGCGATGCACCATTTCGCCCCAGGCAACGATGGTGACATCGGTTCCTTCGCGAACAACGTTTGCAACGCCGAACGGGAGCATGAAGTCGTCGCCCGGGTACGGCCGGCGCCCCTCGCGTGTATCCAGCAGGGCGCGGTGCTCAAAGAAGAATGTAGGATCGTTGCCGCGCAGGGCGGTGCGCAGCAGGCCAACGGCATCGGCGGCGTTTGAAGGGTATGCGATGCGCCAGCCGATCAGGTGGGCATAAATCGCCTCTCCCGAAACCGAATGCCATGGGTCGCCGGTCTTCTTGCCGAAGCCAACCGGAATGCGTACCACCATCGGCGCGGCAAACGTTCCGGCGGTGCGCCAACGCATGGTGCCGCAATCGTTGATCTGTTCGTGCGCGGGATCGGCATACTTGCGGAACTGTATTTCCGGCACGGGCATCAGGCCTGCTATTGCCAGACCCACCGCACGGCCGATGATGCCCTCTTCGTTCAGCGATGTGTCGAATACCCGTTCCGACCCGAATCGGCTTTGCATGTCGATGGTTGCACCGTGCACGCCCCCCTTCAAGCCAACATCCTCACCAAACACAAGCAGGCGATCGTTGGATTCCATTTCGCGGGTCAGTGTCTGGCGGACGGCGTCCACCAGATTCATGCGCGCGCCGGAAGCCAGGGCATCGTGCGAGCCACGCAAGCGGGCTGCATGGGCCTCCTCGCCAATCTCCGGGATCACACCGCCCACACGCTGCGGTGCGCCGGCCTCGTAATACACGTTGTCCAGCACATGCGCGGTTGCTGGTTCGTCGGCTGCGATCGATCGCTCGGCGGCCTCGGCAACCTCGGCGTTGGCGGCATCCTCCATCGCGGCCCACTCCTGTTCCGATACGATGCCGGTCTCGATCATGAACGCGCGCAGCTTCGGCAATGGGTCGTCCGCGCGTTCGCGTTCGAGCAGGTCGGCAGGTTTGTAGGCCTGCGTATCCACGAACGAGTGGCCGCTCAGGCGCGGGACAGCCAGGTGCAGCAGCACAGGACCCATTCCGGCGCGTGCATGCGTCACGGCGTCAAGGATATATCCGCTTGTGGCCACGGGGTCGGTTCCGGAGCCGCTTATCACGCGCAGGTTTTTGAAGGCGCCAAGATTCTCGGCGATGTTCGCGCCGGGTGTCTGCACGGTGCCGGGTACGGAGATGCCGTAGCCGTTATCCTCGATAAAGAAGATGTATGGCAGGTTGCAGGTGGTTGCGATGTTCAAGGCGGCCCAGAAGCCATTGGTGGCGCACGATCCGTCGCCGCCAAGAGCCACGGCAATTGCGCCGTTCCATTCGCTTTCGTGCAATACGTCGGCGCGATATCGGATCGCCTGTGCCCAGCCGATTGCGGGCGTGTACTGTGCGCCAACGTCGCCGCTGGTAGGCAGGATGGTGGCGCCGCCGCGCGATGGGAGGTTGTGTACAACGCCGATGTCGCGTCCCTCGGAAACCCCGCCGGCCCGTCCCATCGTGCTGCGCAATGCTTCCTCCGGTGTCAGGCCTGCGGTAAGCACCAGTGGGCGCGAGCGGTAGTATACCGTTGCGGCATCGTGTGGGTTGTCGAGCCGCAGTCCCAGAAGAATCTGTGCCAGATCGTGCCCACGCGAGGAGAATTGGTACGTGACCATTCCGCCCGGCACAAGCCGCTCCTCCTCCATGCGATCAAGTGCGCGCGAGGTCAGCATCAGCCGGGCAACGCGCTGCCAGTCCACCGTCGGGGTGACGGACGATTGTGGGTCGGTAAGGGGGGATGCCTGCGTGGGCTGGGTTCCGGCTGTGTTGCCGGGGGTTCGTGTTGGGGCCGAGCTTCTGTTCTTCGCCATTGTGTATCGATGCAGGGAATGACCGTGACCATGAACGGATAAGCTCCAAAGATATGGATTTGGTTATCCCCCAAGTTCCTGCATCATGATAACCATGCGATGGCGGTGGCCAATGGATGCCGAAGCGATGCCTTTGGCATCCATTGTGTTCGCAGCGATGGTTACCTGGCAAGCCGTTGCGCCAGGCGATTGTCGATAGCCAGCGCGCCGCTGCCCTTGATGACAATTGCCGTTGCCATTGCGATTGCCAGGATGTGATACTCGAATCCCTCGCCGTGCAGTGTTCCGCCCCAGTTCATGAAGAAGCCGACATGAATGTGTTGGATTGCCACCGCCGTGGCCATCGTGCAAGCAATGGCGAACGCGCCGAGGCGTCCGGCGAAGCCAAGAATCAGGGCCAGCGCCCCGAAGAACTCCGTGATAATCGCCAGCCAGCCGAATGCCAACGGTATTCCCAGCGAAGCGAAGTAACCAAGGGTGCCTTCCGGACCGTATCCGCCGAACCATCCCAGCAACTTCTGGGCTCCGTGGGGCAGGATAACCAACCCAAGCGCTACGCGGATGATCGTGATGCCTACGTTTGGGCTGGTTCCGAACAGAACGTGTGCCCAGGGCTTTGCGGTATGCCCGACTGCTGGCCGGGCGTGTGAGATGTGCATATGCTGTTGCATGGTTGATGCGTTGTTTGTTGACTGGTTAAGTATCTGTGCGCTCGTCTACTCGGCATTCGATGCATCCAGGGCATCGAATGCCATATCGAACGCTTACCCGCGGCTACATTGTAGTCGCATCGTTTATTGATTAGTCAAATATTCGTGTATGAGAGGCCCTTCCACCTGTACAACGTGAACGAGACGGTGTCACGGAGTCAGATCCGCGCGGATCTTGTCCAGCATGGCAAGCAGGGCTAGCTGCTCGTCGTGTTCAAGTGATCGGATGGCATCGTTATCGGCCTGATTCATCGGGCCATCCAGACGTGCCAGCAGTTCGGTGCCGGCTTGGGATATTGTGCAGAGCACCTGGCGGCGATCGTCCACTGCCCGCACACGCACCACCAAGCCTTTTGCTTCCATCCGGTCGAGCAGGCGGGTAACGCCGGGTGTTTGCTGCACCATTCGTTCGCCGATTTCCATTGTGGGCAGTGCGGTACCGGCTCCACGCAGGATGCGCAGCACGTTGAATTGCTGAAGCGTTATGCCAAAGGGCTCCACTATGCGGGTGAAGTGCCGATTCAGCACATCGGCTGTTCGTAGAAGCGCCACGGCAGCTTCCTGCGAACGCGAGAGGAAGGGCTGATTCTGGCGCAGGTCCGACTGAATGGATGACAATTGCTTCGTCATGGGACAAACATAGGGCATTTTAGTTGACTGGTCAACTAAAAAATCTCATGGGCTTTAACCCTGTTCCGGGATCTCGGATCGCTGTTATTGCACATCAAAACTTGACTCCTGCCGAGCAGTTGAAGCGGGTATATTCGCAGTGCTCGAATTACCGAGGTGATATATCGCAATCGCCCGGTCTCACCGAAGAGCATCGCCCTGAACATTCTCAATTGCTGTTATGGCGCGTCAGGCCCTCAACACGTGGTGGGCAAGGTTCCGCGTCTTCACAATGCCCGATGATCTGGGCATGCAGTCCCGGGAATTTTCAGAGACGATGACAGCATCCGCACAACCAACGTTGAACCGCATTCCCGGAACTGTCCGGTGGTGGTGAGCATCCCGGAGGCCTCAGTTCGGTACAGCATTTCGATATCTGCGCACAATGTATCTGGCAGGGCGCTTCGTGAGCGCAACGACAAGCGTTCAGTACGATAACCGGGCTGAACACTTCTCACTGCGATCGCGGGCAATGGCTGGTCCTGCTGTTCAAGCATGCGCGGGTGCTGTATCCAGTCACAGACGACGGATTCGGTTCCATTCACATTAACTCGGGGTTGCCCGGCAACAGCGGTTGCCAAAGCAACCTGTATCAGGTCAGGAGATCCGACACCATGAAGATTACCCGCCGATTCACACAGGCCGGCCACAACGTGTACGACATGTTCGAGTACACACATCGCTCATCAGTGCTTCGCAATCCCGATGGATCGGTGGTGTTCGAGATGCACGACATCGAGGTGCCGGTTTCGTGGTCGCAGGTTGCCACGGACATCCTTGCGCAGAAGTATTTCCGCAAGGCCGGGGTGCCGCAGGTTGATGCCTCGGGTAACCCGGTGTTGGATGCCTCGGGCAATCAGGTGCTTGGCCCTGAACGCAGTGTGCGGCAGGTCGCCCATCGCCTGGCCGGCTGCTGGGCCGCCTGGGGGCGCGAGCATTCGTATTTCGATTCGGAGGACGATGCGGCAGCCTTCTACGACGAAAATGTGTACATGCTTCTGAAGCAGATGGCCGCGCCGAATTCGCCGCAGTGGTTCAACACCGGCCTGGCGTATGCCTATGGCATTACCGGTCCTGCGCAGGGGCATTACTTCGTTGATGCGGTTACCGGTAAGCTGATGCGCTCGAAGGATGCCTACACGCATCCACAGCCGCATGCATGTTTCATCCAGTCGGTAAACGACGATCTGGTGAACGAAGGCGGCATTTTCGATCTGATCACGCGCGAGGCCCGCATTTTCAAGTATGGATCGGGAACGGGCTCCAATTTCTCCGCGCTTCGCGCCGAGGGTGAGCCTCTTTCCGGCGGCGGCGTTTCCTCGGGGCTGATGTCATTCCTGAAGGTCGCCGATCGTGCCGCTGGCGCCGTGAAGTCCGGCGGAACAACTCGCCGCGCCGCCAAGATGGTGATCCTGAACGTGGATCATCCGGACATCGAAACCTTCATCAACTGGAAGGTGGCCGAGGAACACAAGGTTGCCGCGCTTGTGGCCGGCTCGAAAGTGTGCAATCTGTTCCTGAACGAGATCATGGCCGTGGCTGCGGCCGAGGGCAATGACTATTCGCAGCCGGGCTCGAACCTGCATACGATTGTGCAGAAGGCGCTGAACCGCGGTGTGCCGATGAACTACGTGCTGCGTGCGCTGGCGCTTGTGGAGCAGGGATACAGCTCGTTCGACTTCAGCACCTATAACACGCACTACGAGGGGGAGGCCTACATCACGGTGTCGGGCCAGAACTCGAACAATACGGTGCGCGTTACCAACGAGTTCATGGAGGCGGTTGAAGCCGATGCGCCGTGGAGCCTGACGCGCCGTACCGATGGTAAGGCCGTTAAGACCATGCAGGCGCGGGAGTTGTGGCAGAAGATCAACACCGCCGCGTGGGGCAGCGCCGATCCTGGGTTGCAGTTCCACACAACGATCAACGAGTGGCATACGTGCCCGGCCGATGGCGAGATCAATGCCAGCAATCCGTGTTCGGAATACATGTTCCTCGACGACACGGCGTGTAATCTTGCCAGCATCAACCTGGCGCACTTCTACGATCCGGAGACGCGCAATTTCGATGCCGAAGGTTTTGTGCATGCCTGCCGGATCTGGACCGTTGTGCTGGAGATATCGGTGTTGATGGCGCAGTTCCCCTCGAAGGGGATCGCGCAGAAGAGTTACGACTTCCGCACTCTGGGCCTTGGTTACGCCAATCTTGGCACCGTGCTGATGATGGCCGGCATTCCGTATGACTCTCAGGAAGGCCGTGCCTGGGCCGGGGCGATCACCGCGGTGATGACAGGCGAAGCCTATGCAACGTCGGCCGAGATGGCCTCGCAGCTTGGAACCTTCCCTGGCTACAAGCGCAATGCAGCCAACATGCTCCGCGTGATTGCCAACCACCGCCGCGCCGCGTACAATGTGCCAGTGGATCAATACGAGGGGCTTACGATCCCGCCGGTTGGGATCGATCACACGTTCTGCCCGGCGAATCTGGTGCAGATGGCCAAGCACACATGGGATCGCGCGCTTGAGCTTGGCACGGCCCATGGTTTCCGTAACGCCCAGGTGACGGTTCTTGCGCCCACCGGCACGATCGGGCTGGTGATGGACTGCGACACAACGGGCATCGAGCCGGACTTCGCCATCGTGAAGTTCAAGAAGCTGGCGGGCGGTGGGTACTTCAAGATCGTGAACCAGTCGGTGCCGAAGGCGCTGCACGCGCTTGGTTACTCTGACGCCGAGATCCTCGAGATCGAGCGGTATATCAAGGGGCATGGCACGCTTATCGGCGCGCCGCATGTGAATGTGGCGTCGCTGAAGGATCGCGGTTTTACGCAGGAGAAGATCGACGCCATCGAGAAGCAGCTTGATGGTGTGTTCGATGTGAAGTTCGCGTTCAATAAGTGGACGCTGGGCGAGGAGTTCCTGCGTGGCCTTGGGTTCAGCAACGAACAGCTGAACGATCCAATGTTCGACGTGCTCGGCGCGCTCGGTTTCTCGGCCGACCAGATCGAAGCCGCCAATCAGTATATCTGCGGCATGATGACGATTGAAGGGGCGCCGGGCTTGAAGGAGGAGCACCTGGCCGTGTTCGATTGCGCCAACAAGTGCGGCAAGTACGGCCGGCGCTATATCGACTACATGGGGCACGTGCACATGATGGCCGCCGCGCAGCCGTTTATCTCTGGCGCCATTTCCAAGACGATCAACATGCCGGATCACGCCACCGTTGAGCAGGTGGCGCATGTGTACAGCGAATCGTGGAAGCTGATGCTGAAGGCGATTGCACTGTATCGTGACGGCTCGAAGCTTTCGCAGCCGCTCAACTCCATCAGCGATAGCGATCTGGTGGAGGAGGTGCGCCTGAGTGACATGGTTGGTGATGAGAACGACTGGGACGAGAACGTAGGCCCTGCGCAGGTACACGAGCGCATCGTGGAGAAGGTGTATCACCGCGCCGAGCGTCGGCGCCTGCCGAAGCGTCGCCATGGTTTTGTGCGCGAGGCAACCGTTGGCGGTCACAAGGTGTTCCTGCGTACCGGTGAGTACGAGGACGGCACGATCGGCGAGATATTCATCGATATGTACAAGGAAGGCGCAAGCTTCAAGGGGTTGATGAACTGCTTTGCCGTGCTTGCTTCCAAGGCCCTTCAGTACGGTATGCCGCTGGAGAAGATGGTGGACACGTTCACCTTTACACGGTTCGAGCCGGCGGGGCCGGTGTATGGCCACGAGGCCATCAAGAATGCGACGTCGATCATCGATTATGTGTTCCGTGCCATCGGGTACGAGTACCTTGGTCGTGAGGACTTTATTCATGTGAAGGCGGTGGACGAGGGCACCGGTGAGCCGCGCCCGAAGGAGACCGAGCCATATGTGAACGGCCATGGAAAGCTGAAGCTTTCCCCGGGGCAGGAGCTTTACACCAAGCAGTCGCGCGCGGTGGACACCACGGTTGCGCCACCCGTGCGGCCGATTGGTGACAACCAGAAGAAGGTGATGACGGCGAAGGCGCAGGGGTACACCGGCGAGCAGTGCGGCAACTGTGGTTCGATGCGTGTAAAGCAGAACGGTGCATGCCACGTATGCGAGGATTGTGGCACCACGAGCGGTTGCTCGTAGCGTCCGTGATGCCAAGCACCCTGCGTGCGTGGCCTGGCTCATGTGATTCGTGAATGTGCAATTGAACAAGGGGAGCGAAGGTGATTCGCTCCCCTTGTTTCTTTTGTGGCCTTGCTGGATTGATGCTGCGCTTGTGCTGATTTGTGGGTGCTCACCATGGGATGAATTGTTGCCTGGCACACCCACGGATCTGTTGGACATTGGCCTGTGAGCCGCATGAAATACGGGCGTGCGGCATTGTCCCTGGTCTGTGCCGTGATCTGTTATCGGCGTCTGTAAGCGAATCGATGCCGGGATTGTACTGGCATGCCGGGATGATGTCACACTACGGATGGCTGGGTTGTCATAGGTGGTTCCATTGCACTGTTGCGGCGAATGTTATCGGTTAGGACATTCTGTGGAATCGAATGGGATCAAGAAAAACAGCGTGACGAACGCTGCCGATGCCGTGTTATTTCCACGTGTGGCCGCACAATGCATGCAATGGATTACGTTCACTCAAACCTTGGAACAGGCCATGACAAAGAAGATTCGCCCTGTCGTGTATATCGCGGCATCCGCTCTGACAATGGTAATCGTGGGTTGTAACCCCTTCGTTGATCCGTGGGGTGGTGGTATTGGTGGTGGCGGCAACGGTGGAGGTGGTAATGGTGGAGGCGGCAACGGTGGAGGTGGTTGTGGGGATACGACGTGGGTTGATCCCGGCGACACGCTTGGTGGTGGATGGCACGGCGGTGATCCGGATGATACGCTGGGCGGTGGATGGCACGGTGGTGACCCGAATGACTCGCTGGGCGGTGGATGGCACGGCGGTGATCCGGGTGATACGCTGGGTGGTGGTCATGGCGGCGGTCCGAACGACACGCTGCGCCATGGTCGCCGAGGCTGACCAACCCTGCCGAAGGACATAGGACGGCATTGTGTGTGGATGTCGTGAGCATGCATCCGGGCACAGTGTGATTCGGGGCCTGTCGCAGAGCCGGCATTGCGAGGGAATGATCGGAACGTAGCGTCGGGATTCGTGGATGGTTGGTAGTGGTGTGGTTTGCCCACACCGTTCACGTCACGTACGTCTCACGGTGATGTGTACATGCAAATCCCCCCATGGTCGGACTTCCATGGGGGGATTGTTGTTTTCGCTCGTAAGACCGATTACAGTGAATCGGTCCGGGGTGCGTCCGTGCCGGCGGGCCGATCGGCTTCAGCGGCAACCGGCTGGGTGCCATTGGCTGCTTCAATCGCCGGCCAGCGCACCCGGATCAGTTTCTTCTCCTCGGCTTCAAACCAGTCGCATCCGCGAACGTGCAGCGCGAGCTCGGTTATCTCGGCATCCTTGAACTTGGTCTGTGCCTGCCGGATTTCCTCATCCAAGGTTCCGCCCTTCAGCGTCAGAATCTTACCGGTAGCCTTCAGCACCGGCTTCGACCATTTCATCAGATCCACCAGCGGAGCCGTTGCGCGCGACACGATAAGATCATACGGGCCTTTCAGGTTGGGTCGGTTCGCCAACTCCTCGGCGCGATCGCGCACCGCAATCAGGCCGTGCTTCGTGATGTGCCCGGCGATCATTCCAACGGTCTGCACCTTCTTCGCGATCGAATCCAGCAGCACCACATCGAATTTCGGATTGATGATCTTCAACGGGATGCCCGGCAGCCCGCCGCCGGTGCCGATGTCGAGCACCTTGCCGAACGGCGGCAATTCGCCGGTGAAGGCCAGTGCCGTGCAATGAAGGATATGGTGCAGCCAGATCTGGTCAATGTCCCGGCGCGAAATCAAATTCACGCGCTCGTTCCAGTAGACCAGGTCGTTGGCGTACCGTTCGAATTGCTCCATCTGTTCCTGTGAGAGGATCAGACCGTTGGTTGAGCAAATCGACCAAAATTCTATCGGGTCCACAGTGTTGACGTTGTTGAGAGGGATCAGGGTATCGCAAAAACGCACAAGCTACAGCGCGGTGCCAGAACAGGAATCGTGGGAATGGTATCAGCGTGCAATGAGCAGCTTGCGATGCGCGGCCGCGGTGCCGTCGATCTGCAGGGTTACCAGATATACGCCGCTGGCCAGTTGTGCGATCCCGAGCCCGGCGATTGATCCGGCGGGGTCCAGTTCGGCGCTGGCCGCCTGCTCGCCAAGCGCATTATACACTATCAGTCGTGCGGCGCTGCCACCGTCCGCCGAGTATTCAACACGAAGCTCGTTGTTCGCTTCCGTTAACTGTCCGATCGAGCCTCGCACGCCTGTCGGGTGTTTCGCCGGCGTGTCGCCGATCTCGCCGGACTCGGCCACAAACCATCCAGCGCCCGATACGGAAATCGTCATTGCGCCCAGGCCCGGCCCATACGTCCACTGCTCAACGGCATCGCCTTGCACATTCGTGATGAAGCGCATCGACGGCACGATGATCTGCCCGGCACGACTGTAATAGCCACGGATAAAGCGGGTGCCATCATCCTCCAGCACCAGTGTGCCTCGTTCGGTTGTAAGGATTGTGCCGTATCCCATGGCGGCAACGTGTGTGCCGTCCACAATGGTTGCTCTCAGGACGTTGCCCGTCGTATCACGCCCAAGGTATGTCACGGCTGCATCGGTGTAAATCTTCCCGGCGATATGGCTGATTGTGTCGGGAATCTGGATGTCCGCCGTGTCGGCTTGTGCTATGAACAGGTTGAAGCCGTTGTCGGTCGAGATAACGGCGGCTTCGGGTGTTGGGCGTGAGACAATGTCCGGCAGGGCGTCGCCGGCCGTCGCCGGGGCAAGCACGGCCACGAACTCCGATGCCGATCTGCCGGATGTTTCCACTGTCAATGCCGTGTGTGGTGCGGCGGAATCATACGTGAGCTCGTGGCGGCCGGCAACCGTATCGAAACGCGCGGCTCCGGCACGCGAGGTTACCTGTGCCAGAAGTGTGGCATTGCCGCGGCTCCACGTTGCCGCGCCGTGGTCCAATGCGGCGGTGCACCGGCCGTTGATGGTGTCGCCGCCGCTGATGCCATTGCCGTGCAGTTGCCATGTATAGCGATGCGGAGCGGTAGCCGTAACCAGATCGGCGAGCACGAAGTATCGATTGTCGATGAAGAATGCGTGGCGAGCGAACGACGCTCCGGAATATGCCGTGGTGGCGAGCGCATAGTCGAGCGAAGCGAAGTCCACCGCGTTGCTGATGTATGCGTCGGCACCACCCGGAATTCCTGGTGTGCCAATGGCCGGCCCGGAGCCGTCAACCAGAATCATGTTATGATTCGCGGCATTGCCAACCTCGGCTCGGCGATCGTACTTGAGATAACCCGGGTCGAGCGCAAGCGCCTGATTGCCCAGTTGAATCATGAAGCTCGTCTCATCGGCCTGGTTGTGGCCGGCGCCGGCCGTGCGTGCGTTGCCGTGCTCGGCGGTGATGTGCATGTACGCTGCATTGGGTCCCCACGACGAGCGGAACACCAGGTCGCCCGCGGCGGGCAGTGCCTGCATGGCGGAGTCGTTCCATTGCTCGCTATCGGTTCCGCAGGCCAGATAGTTCGCGCGCATGTCAACCGTGGAGTTCAGCTGAGCGGCGAGTTTTGAATCGCCGCCCGCGATCGCTGTGTTGTAGCGCGGGTTGCCGGCAAGCGCAAGCTCCGGGAATGCCTCGCCAGTAAACGAATCGTCGATGGGCGGTTGCAGGCCGTCGGGTGTACGGATTCGGCTTGCCCATTCATACAGCAGAGTAAACGATGGATCGTACCACGGGTGCCGTATCTGGCGTGTGGTGCCGTTGAATGTAAGGGCGAGCGTTGTGTCGGGAAGGAAATGCCGCAACGACCGAATCAACGGCAGGAGATTGAGAAACGCATAGCGGAAGTAGTGCGGGCCTTCGGCATATCCGGCCAGCGAGTCGGGATTCGATTGCCGCCCGCCATCGCGCCAGAGCACGTTGTCCATGTTCCAGAGCGCGGCCGCGATCCAGCGTTCTGGCTGTTCGGCCTCATCGGTGCTGGTTGCGTCGTTCAACGTCACTGCCGCCACGCCGAGTGCTCCGGCGGTCATCAATGCGTGGTTGTTCTTTACCAGACCGAAGAATGTAAAGCCGAGGATGGAGCGTGTGGACTCGCGATAGAGATTCCCCGCATACTGCTGCAAGCGGCGACGCGCGGTATCCAGCACGGTTCGGCTGATGCCTGCGGTCTGCGCCATGTCGTAGGCGGCCAACAGATCTATCATGTCCTTGGTGCGCCACTGCCAGTCGTCGTATGCCGAGGGGTCGGCAATGGTGATGGCATTGACCGACGTATTGCACTCGGTGAAGATTCGTTCAACCGTTGCCACCAGGCTTGCCCGATCGCCGGGGGAAAGCGTTGTGAAGAACGGGCCGGCCGGGCCGCGATCAACGAGCAACACGAACACGGCGTTCTTGGCCAGCGTGGCGCGCGCGCGGCGGCCGTTGCTGGTTGTGTTGTCGGCAGGAACCGATGCGAATGCGTCGCGGAACACCGCGTTGTAGATGGTTCGATACGTTCCGCTGTCCAGCCTCGCCTGCAACAGCGCTATCTCGTCGCCGTTGATAAGAACCCGTGGTCTGCGCTCGATGGCCCGTGCGGGATGCCAGGCCCCTGTCTGGGCAACCGCGGCACACAGCGGTAGCAGTGTCAGCAGTGCTATGACGAACAGCCGAGGCCATGCTGGTACGGTCGGAGAGCGGTGTTTCATCTGTCGGTAGATAATGCGTGACAGAGCCGGACGCGTTCAAATGTTCGATCCGGCAAAGATACGCATCTGCGGCATCGCGGGGTGGGCGCGCGATGCCGTGATGACTACCGCGAATACGTTGCTGCAGGCCGGCATGCACAACCGTGTGCCGGCGCCTGCGCAGATGAAGCCAATGGGGTAGGTGCCTGCCTGCCTAGCGAACCAGGTTCAGCCGCTCAAGCGTGCCGCGCAGGGTTGAACGGTTCTCGTCGCTGAGACCAACAAGCGGAGGACGGAACGTTGCCGACGGGAACACCCCCATCATATGCAACGCTTCCTTTACCGGTACCGGGTTGGATTCGATAAAGTTCATCCGCATCAGCTCGAACAACTCCAGATGGATATTGCGGGCCGAGGCAATGTCGCCGGCCAGTGCGAATCGCACCATGTCGCCAAAGCGCGCGGGCACCTCATTGCTGACCACTGCGATTACTCCCTGGGCGCCAACGGCGATAAGCGGCAGGGTAATGCTATCCTCACCGCTGTACAACGAGAAATGCGCCGGGGCATCGCGAATGATCGTTGTGCACTGGTCCAGATCGGCCGAGGCCTCCTTGATACCGACGATGTTGCCGTGGGCCGCAGCCAGTTGTAGTACGGTTTCGGCCGTCATGTTGCTGCCGGTTCGCGCCGGCACGTTATACATGACGATCGGCAGTTCGGGGGCTGCTTCGGCGATTGCGCTGAAGTGAGCCACGATGCCGCGCTGCGACGGCTTGTTGTAGTACGGAGAAACCACAAGCGCGCCGTCGACGCCCAAAGCGGCTGCTTCCCGTGTCAGTTCGATGCTGGTTGCGGTAATATTCGAACCGGTGCCGGCAATCACAAGCGGACGGTTCGCGGTCACAGCCCGTGCGCGCTCGACGGTGAAGCCGATTACCGCGAGTTTCTCGTGATGGGTCATTGTGGCGCTTTCGCCGGTGGAACCACATGGCACCAGAACTTCGATGCCTGCCTGGATCTGCGTATCGATCAACGCTCCGAAGGAATCGAAATCGATCGACCCGTCGGGATGAAACGGGGTGGACAGTGCTGTGCCGGTTCCACGGAAAAGAGGCGTAGGCATGGGTGTGCAGTTGAATTGATACGTTCAGGTTGATTGCGGATCAGCAGATCGCAAGTTCCGGATTCCTGTGCATCGAGGCGTACCCCGAGCTTAGCCGAAGAGATCCTCGAATCGGTACAGGCCTGGCGGTTGCGCGCAAACCCATTGTGCTGCCATCAACGCGCCGAGCGCGAAACCGGAACGGTTCTTGGCGCGATGGCTAAGCTCCAGTGTATCCGCGTCGGAATCAAACGTCACGGTATGTGCGCCAACGGTGCTTCCAAGACGCTGGCTTGAAACATGAAGTGCGCCGGGGGGGATAATCCCGTGCGAGGCATCGGTGAGCAGGGTGCGTTTGCGATCGAGCGCGTTCAACAGGATGTTTGCCGCCGAAAGGGCTGTTCCGCTGGGGGAGTCGGCCTTGCGGACATGGTGTACTTCATGGATGGCCGCATCGTACTGCGCCTGCTCGTTGAACAGGCGCCCGGCCTCGCGCACCAGGGCGAAGAAGATGTTGACACCAATCGAGAAGTTACTCGCGTAGATAACCGTTCCGTTTCCTTCGGCAACGATCGACTCAACCTGGGCGAGCTGTTCCAACCAGCCGGTTGTGCCCACAACAATAGGGCGATTGAGCTTCACCAGAGTCCGGATGTTTTCCAGTACGGCGTCCGGATGGGTGAACTCGATAGCGACATCGAATTGTTGGGCGGCGGCGTGGTCGATTACGTCGCCGACATCGAATGTACGGCCAATCGTAAGGCCCTGTGCCGGTGCCAGGCGCTCGATTTCATGGCCCATCTGGCCGTAGCCAACCATGCCGATACGCGGTTTGGTAGATGCGTCTGCGATGTTCATCGTGCGTGAAGATAGAAAAAGGGATGGCGATGCCCGAAGGTTGGCGATGGATTCTGGACAAACGGTTCTCTATATTCCGCCCGCTATGCCAGTGCTGACACCAACCGATAAGCTCCGTCGGATACTAGTTGCTCGCACCGATGGCCTTGGAGACGTAATTGTCACGCTTCCAATCGCCATGATGCTGAAGGAACGGCTTCCGAACGTCGAGATCGCTTTCCTGGTCACACCTTACACCGCGCCGATTGTGCAACGCATCGGCGTGGTTGATGAGGTATTGACGATCACGCAGATGCGCCGTGGGCTGCACCTGTTCAAGATTTACAAGCCCGATGCGGTAATCTTCGCCAAGCCGGACTTCCGGCTTGCCTTGGAAGCCGTGCTTGCACGCATCGACGTGCGGGTCGGGACCGGCTATCGCTGGTACTCCGGGCTGTTTACGCGTTGGGTGTACGAGCACCGACGCACAGGCGCAAAGCATGAGGCGCAATACGGCGTAAACCTTCTTACTCCAATTCTCGATGGCGACTTTCACGTCACGATGCCACGGCTTCCGGTGTCATCACCAGGCTTGATGGAGGCGCGCCGCCGTCTGGGTGAATGTGGCATCGTTGGTGATTACGTGGTGATTCATCCCGGCAGCCGGGGCTCGGCTTTGATGTACGAGCCGGAGCTGTATGCGGCGGTTGCCGACGAGCTGCTGGCCGACAGGCCGGATCTTTCGATAGTTGTTACAGCCGGTCCGGCGGAAGAGGAGTTGGCCGGGCGTGTGGTTGGTGCTGCACGCGGCTCCGGGCGTATTGCCGTGGTGGACGCCATCTCTCTCGACGGGCTCAGCGAGCTTTTGCGCGGAGCACAGGGATTCCTTGGCAGTTCCTCCGGTCCGGCACATCTCGCTGCGCTGGTGGGCACGCCTGTGGTTGCGCTGTATCCAGGCCTGCCGCCGATGTGGCCGGCGCGTTGGAAGCCGTTAGGCGACCATGTAACTACGCTTGTGCCGCATCCGGACGAGCCGTTCTGCGCCTTATGCGGGAAGAAACATCAGCCTGAAAACTGCGTTAAGCGTATCTCTACCAAACGAGTTGTTGAAGCTTGCCAGGCTATGCTGGTTGGCCGGGATACAGGCGAATCGGACTACATTTCCTGAGGGTTGCAGCTCGCAAACGTGTTTCGGCGGTTGCTACCGATCAAACCGATATGCCGGTTTGTACGACGAAGGGCAGGAGCTGAGCAAGGGTACAGTGGACAGCATATCAGTTGCGGAATTATCATGAAGAAGCAGACAACAGAGCGCACGATGGTTTCACGATTTGGCTATGCCGCGGTTGCGGCTGTTACGGCAATCGTCATGGTGGCGCTAACGGCAGCCGGTCCGGAATCGACGCCGGCACTTACGGCTTATCAGAATGGTGCGTTGCGCTATGTGCCAAATAGCGCATACGGGTACAGCGAACGTTTGAACTTCGATGTCGGATACAAGTTCATCACGGCAGGGACCGCGGTGATGCAGATTGGCGACAAGGCGGCCACGGTAAGCGGGCGTCCGTGTTACGATGTTCGATTCGAAGTACGAACCACGTCGGCATTCGACAAGGTGTTCAAGGTGCGTGACCGTTATCAGACGTATATCGATGTTGACGGTATCTTCCCCTGGCGGTTCGAGCAGACGGTGCGTGAAGGGAACTACTCGCGTGATTTCTCGGCCATCATCGATCAGCGTGCGCATGTTGCGAAGACAACCGAGGGGTCGTTCACGACACCCGCGTATGTGCACGACATCCTCAGCGCGTTCTACTACACCCGCGCGATGGACATTCACTCGATGAAGAAGGGGCAGAGCTTTACGCTGAAGAACTTCTATGGTAAGAAGACCAACGATCTCCGCATCCGCATACTCGGTCGCGAGCGCGTTGAAGTTGACGCCGGCACGTTTGACTGCGTAGTGGTTGAGCCGCTGGTTGTAGAAGGAGGCCTGTTCAAGAACGAGGGACGCATCGTCGTATATCTGACCGATGATGATCGCAAGATCCCGGTGAAGGTGAGCACGAAGGTGGTGATCGGTTCGATCGACGGCGAGCTGACCAGCTACTCCGGAACGCGCGGCCCAATTGCGGCGAAGAAGAACTAGCCGGCGACAAATGTGGGTGACGGTGATCATCCGGACACCAAAACTTGAGCCGCAATCAGTAACGATCGGAAAAATCGCCCTGCCTAACTAAAAGGCAGGGCGATTCGTTTCGAGTCACGAAGCCTTCGAAAACGTGAATTTTCGCACCGTGGCAAAACGTCACGGCGCGTGATGTGGGGTAACTGAGAGAATAGAAAACGGCCGATTTCTTATCAGAATCGCTGAAAAGAATCGTGGCACTGAAGTTGCTTCGAAGGAATACGAATCGTTTCCCCCAAGATGAACGGTGGGGTGGTTCTTTGAAAGCGAAGATGGATCGACTGCGGGCTGATTCGGGCTCAAAGTGTGCGACAAGTTCTCAATGCGAGATTGATTGCAAGTAAAATCGGGCGAAGGTTATATTTGCAGCTTCCCATAGAGAATGAACTTTACTATAAAGCTTCATCTTGCACTTCCTGGTTTCCTGGATTATCTTTGACTCCGCGTCTTGACTTCAAAGTCTACTTTAACGCAATGCGCCCGTGGCTCAATGGATAGAGCATCAGATTCCGGTTCTGAGGGTTGGGGGTTCGAGTCCCTCCGGGCGCGCCAGTTCCAACCGAAGCCTGTATCTCATCGGTCCTTGAGGCAGGTCGCTCACCTTCGCGTTCTCCGTTTTCGCAATACAGGCTAACGCCGATATAGATAACACGCGATACTCTCTAACGTTCGTACTAGAAGATCCGAGGAATGGCAACGAGGCAGACGACTACTGTTACTTCCAATACCCTTAGCAACGAGCAAGGTGGAACATCGCCGGTGATCAATGGCCGTATGGCTGCGATCATCGGCATTGTCGTGCTTGTAGTTGTCGCCGGTGTGTGGTACTTCGTCAGCGCTGGCGAACAGGGAAATACTGAAGCTGCGATCGCTCTCGGTCGCATTCGTCCGTATTACGAGAAGGGCGAATATGCCGCTGCCATTAACGGTGATCCTTCGAAGACAATCAACGGTGAAAAGGTTCGTGGCCTTGTGTCGATCGTTGAGGAATGGAGCTCAACGAAGGCTGGCAAGGCCGCCGCGCTGTTGCTGGGCAACTGCTATCAGATCACCGGTCAGAATCAAAAGGCAGCCGAGGCATTCGAGATTGCCGCTGGCGCCAAGGATGAACTGGTAACCGCTCCTGCCAACGCAGGCCTTGCGGCGGTTGCCGAAGCAAACGGAAAGCACGAGGACGCAGCCAAGGCGTACGAGAAGGCTGCGTCGGAAGATCATCTGGAGCTCAATACTCCTCAGTATCTGTTGGGAGCCGCACGCAATTACGAGCGCGCCGGCAACAACGACGCTGCAAAGGAGCTGTATCGCAAGGTTGCTACGCAATTCCCGCAGTCTCCGGCGAATGCGCAGGCCCGGTTGGCGCTTGCTCGCTTCAACGTCGAGCTATAACAAACGGGGTGATGCTCCTACGGCATCATACACGTTTGCAGGGTGGGGCGAATGCCCGGAATCAATCAAGCAGTGGTGGTTAGGAATAGAACGAACGAGCAGGTTATGAAGCTTGAGACCGCATTTCAGAGATTACGCTGTGATTCCGGCGTAATGGCACCAGAAAGATCTCAGAACAAAATAGATCGTTTACTCATTGATTCTCTCATTGCAGGAGGAACTATGCAACGTTTGTTAAGGGCGTTGCTCCTGGTGGTGGTGTTTACAATGGTTGGAGATCTGGCCGTGATGGCACAGCCGATCGCCAAACCAATCCGCATCGTCAGCGGACGCCTCGCCCAGGGAGCGCACCGGGTCTTCACCAAGGATACGATCTACCAGGTATCCGGGAACTACGTTGTATCCGGCCACCTGATGATCGAGCCGGGTACGACCGTGGAATTCCTTCCAAATGGTCGGCTCATCGATTCGGTTGGTGGCAAGATCACAGCCGACGGCGAACTTCAGGCCGTTTGGGACCGGAATACAACTGACGTCAACCTCTTCCCCAACCGCTATTGCGACGTTGGGTATATGGTTAACCACGTCACCATCGGCGGCAAGCCGGAAATCACGGCTCCGGGACCAAACTGGACCAACTACGTACCGTGGATTCTGTTCTATCATGCTAACCGTCGTGGCAATTGCGCCACCGATGGCAACCTGAAGAACGTACCGTATCTGCGCGACGTCGTGCGGGCACCGATCATTTTCCGTGGTCGCCCCGTCAACCAGTTCTCGACCGAGTGGGGCCACATCGTGGTTCTGCCTGGTGCTGACTCAGCAATCTTCCGCAATTGCCAGTTCGTCAACTTCCGCAAGGACAGCTTTGTTGTTCAGAGCACGTTCTACTATCAGCCGAGCGCTCTTGCCGGTTATAGTGGCACGCAGATCCTTGCCGGTTTCGACGTCAACCGCAAGATGCAGATCCTGTCAAGCGGTGGCGGTGGTGCGATGACCATCTTCTCGTCGAAGACCTGGCTCCTCGACTGCCGTTTCGACAGCAACTTCGCACGCTACCACGGTGGCGCAGTGCAGTTCCTGCAGGCTCCGTTTGATGCTACGGGTTCGTTCTATGCTCCGGCTCCGGGAGTGCCTCTGGCACCAACGGCGTATCCGGCAATCGACCCGGAAAACTATGACCTTTATGGTGACGTTGTCACGACACCGTTCGGTTCGGTTGGGTCGCTCACGGCCACGCTGCCGCTTGGCCCCACCGTTCAGTATCGCCAGACCTATGATGACGGTCGTCAGGCTGTCAACAAGGGTCGCGTTCGTCGTCTGTACTTCCGCGACAACCGAGTTGTCGTTGGCGCAGTTGTGAACGACGTCAACAGCTTCCGTGACACGACCACGGTTGCAGCAATCTATCCGGTGACGGCAAACACGACCGCAACGGTCGCGAAGAACGAAGCGTACGGCGGTGCCGTTTATGTTTCGGGTCGTCGTTTTGTCACGGTCTTCTTCGGCGGCGGTAGCGCATTGCGCAATCTCGGCCTGGGCAGTGATCCAACCGATACGATTGTCTGCGAGCGCAACTACGCAGTCAACTATCAGGATTCGAACGCCGTAACGTTCAACATCAACAACGTTCCGACGACGATCCGTACCAACGGCGCCAAGGGTGGTGCCTTCTTCATTGGTGACTCGAGCTCGATGGTGTTCGAGTTGTCGCGTTTCAACGACAACTTCACCGCGATCCCGAACATCCCCGATGAGGACTACATCAGCGGATCGAAGTACTCGCAGGGTGGCGGCATCTATATGTCGAACACCTCGCCCGAGCTGACGATGCGCGACAACATCTGGATGCGCAACAACAAGTCCGGCCAGGGTGGTGCGGTGTACGTAGCGGCGGTTGCCGTTCCTACGTCCGATCCGTTCCTCTCGCCGAACCTGCTTGGCGACAGCGTGTTCTTCATCGGCAACAAGGCCGAATACGACGGTGGCGCAATCTTCACGCAGCGCAACATGCGTGTCGAGGCCCGCTACCTTACAAAGATTGATGCCACGCTGCCTGGTCAGCCGCTCATCGATCACCGCATTCTGTTTGACAACAACGCCGCCGGTCTCTCCGGTGGTGCGATCACGATCGACAACCGTACCAACACCACGAACAGCTTGGCGCGCATCGAGCGCGTGATGTTCAGCAACAACTGGGCGGGCGACTCCGCGCACGTTGACGCTATTCGTCAGATCAAGCTCTTCAACCCGTGGTCGAGCCCGATTCGTCCGGGCAACGAGCATGGTGTGTTCACGGTGCTCGATCAGTACCATATGCCGGTTGTTCGCCTCTCGACCGAAATCCTCGGTGGTGGCGCGATCTACTCGTTCAACGGCAATACGAACTTCTTCCGCTCGGTTGAGTTCTTCCGCAATACCGCCAAGGGTGGTAACGGCGGCGCCGTCGCTCTTGTGACGCCGGTTCGTGTCAATCGCTACTTCCTCTCGGCTGGCGATGTCGCCTATGACTTCGTTACCGGTACGCCGGTTCCGTTCGACGACGGTGCCGAGCCGGTTGATCAGCGCGAGATGACCCGCTTCATCCAGAACGTCGCGCTGCGTGATCCGATCAACCCGCAGACGTTCAACCCGAACCCGGCCTCGAATCGCGGTACGCTCCTCGATCCGAACCGCAACTTCACGGGTCTGGGTGGCGCCATGTATGTCAACGATCGTCAGCCGCCGGGCCCGAATCCGGGAACGCCGCGCATTGACTCGGTGATCTGCCACCGTGTTCGCATGGAGCAGAATCAGGCATGGAGTGGTGCTGCCGTCTACTCCGACAACTACGAACTCCGCATCCTGTTCAACAAGTCGCTCATCGCGACGAACAAGGCGGTCTCCGACGTTGGCCGGACTGTTGACTCGATCACGAACTACCGTACGTCGCCCGCAGCCGATAGCACCGCCGGTGCCATCTTCTACGGCGATATCCAGGGCCCAACGCCTACGGTTGCGTATCACGTGAACGCCAACTCGATCTATGACAACGAGGCTCGCTTCCTCGTTCGTGCTCCGGATGCACCTCCGGGTTCGGTTGGCTTTGGTCAGAGCGGTGCCGATACGCTTCGTGGCAACTTCTGGGGTGCTACCGAGGCTCCGGTAACCACGATTCTTCCGAGCGGAACGCTGCAGGAGACCTTCTACGCTGAAGGCTACGGCTGCACGCTTCCGTTGCGGAATGCCGCCATCGTCAACGAGCAGGGTCCGTTTGAGTCCCCGCGCCGTCCTGGCGATCCGGCCAATCGTTACTACACCTACACGGCCATCCCGATCTATACGATCCCGGATACTCTCCTGATGGAAGGCCGTATCTACGACATCTTCGATAAGGGTGTCGATATCAAGGCGGTTGATTACTCGAACCGTCGTATGTCCCCGATTGAGGACTTCTCGGTCGGTATTCCGAAGCGCCTCCGCGTGTACGCCACCGGCGTGTACCAGGGCAAGGTTGTTCGCCGTCTTACCCGCGATCCGTTCGTGGCCGAGATCGATCCGAACATCAACCGTCTGCAGCGTGAGTTCGTCGGCAACCATCCGATTGGTTACCCGATGTTCCTCGAGGCAAATGCCAACTACATTGGCAACATCGATACCGTCAACGACGATCGTTACTCGCTCAACCACACGGTCTTCTTCGTAATCAACGTTGAGACCGGTGAGATGATCCGCACGAACCTGAAGCAGGTTCGCGAGGCAAGCGCCGCCGGATACGAGGTATTCCGTTCGCGCGTTGAGTTTGTCGCTGACTCGATCAACCGTCTCCCGGTCGAGCGTCGTTCGCGCGAAGAGCGTGCCGACTTCTCGATTGGCGAGCTCTATCGCTTGACACCGCGCTTCTATCTGGAGCAGCCGGGTGCGCTGGCCGCCTTCCCGTCGCTTGCGACGTGGCAGGATTCGATCCAGGCCGCACGGTATCTGGCTGCACAGTTCGAGGATTCGGTTGCCCTGGCCGGTCGCCGTCATGGTGGCAACGTGTCCGCTGGCAATCTGGAACTCGGTGGCAATGGCTTTGCATACATCAACCGTCGTCAGCCGATCACGTTTGCCGACATCTACTCGGGTGAGCGCTACCGTGCACTCCCGGTAAAGACCGGCGATCGTATCTGGGTGATTTCGCGTACGAATCTGTGGAACACGGACGACTCGCTCGTGCAGGTGCTCGACGACTCGCGCTTCCGCGGTCTGCAGTTCATCATCGACACGCTTGGCAACAGCGTTCAGGCTCCGATCATCTATGGTCAGCGTGACTCGCTCGAAGCAAGGACGCCTGTCGAGATTCGTAACATGCGCTTCCTGACCGAGGATCGTAACTATCCGAGCGACCCGACGGGTCTGGATACGTCCCGCATCTTCGAGGCCACGGCGTATGACGTGAACGGCTTCTATGATCCACGTTCGCTCTTCTACCCGGACCGCTACACTGGTCTGCGTTACGAGTGGACGCCGCTTCAGGAGTTCTCCAACGGCACCACCGCCGAAACTCGCGACCCGCGTCGTGTGCGTTTGGCATCGTGGTTGAAGGCCGACGTAGTGTATCCGAACCAGCCCGGCCAGCGCGACAGCGCATGGGGCTTCCTGCACTTCTACGGTCAGCCGCACAATCCGGACGTGGTTCCGGGCGGTGAAGTTCTCCAGCTCAGCGTGTGGAATTACCCGCCGACGGTTCGTACGATCGATTCGTTGAAGGCCTTGGCTGACTCGCTCCGCCCGGGTGCCGACACGATCGCTCGTTATATCTATCTCTATCCGCCGTACTTCAACTGCCAGGTTTACGATCCGGTAAACGCTCGTTACCTGCAGCAGGATACGGTGGATCTCGGTGGATCCGCAGTTGCACAGTATCGCTTGCGCATCTTCGTGCAGGATACGCCGCCGGAGTTCCAGAACGACAGCATCTATTGCGGTCGTCGCGGCATGCCGGTTGCCAACCTGACCAACAAGCTGCGCTTCGATTATGACGTCAACACGGACGACGAGCGCGAAGATGATTCGGCCGACGTAAACGAAGGCTGGGATTTCCGTTACGGTCGCACGACCTACGGCTTCGTGTTCACCGATCGCAGCTATATCGACAACACGATTCACAACGGCGTCGACGACGTTCGCGAGATTCGTCCGGTATGGCTGGCTGATCGCTTCCTCCGCGACGGCACGAACCTCCTGGATCAGGGCGCGGGCCTTACCCGCACCGGTTACCTGCGTGTTCGTATCGACTCGCTTGAGGCGATCAATCTCCTGCGCAATCCAGCACAGGCCAATGACGTGTACAACCTCGACTCGATCTTCACGATCGTGGCGAACGATGGACATACCGGACAGAACAAGCGCGATCTCCGTGTTCAGGTGAACGTGGCGCCACAGCTCCTGCCGGTTCCGCGTCAGGCTTCGCTGGAAACGCTCCCGAGCGCCAAGGAGGACTACGATTACAACCCGCAGCTCCTCGACTCCACGCGTCGCGTGAAGGCCATTGATCTTAACTACAACCAGCGTCTGAAGTACACGCTCGTCTATCGTGACGATGCGCTGAACGACACGAAGCTGCAGAACAATGGTCAGGTGCTCGACAGCACCGGTCTGCTCCGGATCAACAACGCCGACACGGCCTTTGTGCCGCGCGACGGTTGCT